>JADZDM010000012.1 GCA_020851035.1 Gemmatimonadaceae bacterium
ACCGCTGCGGTGCGCCACGTCACGCGCCGCTCACCAATCCGCCAGCGTGGCGGCGTCGTCGGCGGTCGTCGAGGCAACGGGCACGGCGTCGCGCCGCTGTGGTGGCGCAGTGCGCGACGGACGTCCGCGTCCCACCCTGACGTGCGCCGCTGCACCCTCCGGCGCATGCCACCCCGTCTCGTCGTCCACGCCGGCCTGCGAAACCGCCACGGCGACGCCGGCATGCGCGGCATCGAGGCGGAATCGCCCAACCAGCGCCGCGAGGATCCCGGACATCGCTGACAGCTCTTCCGAGGCGGCCGCCGTCTCCTCGGCATTCGCCGCCGACGACGACGTGTAGCTGGCGACCGAGGCCGCCGCCGTGTCGATCGTCAGCAGGCCATCCGACTGCGTCGCCGTGGACGCCGCGATGTCATCCACCACGACGACCGCGCGGCCCGCGTGGGACTCGATGGCCTGCAGCACCGCCACGGCGGCGTCGCCCAGCTTCACGCCGCCCTGAACGCTCTTGACGGTCCCGTTGATCACGTCCTGCGACTCCTTGGCCGCCTCGGTTGCGCGCAGGGCCAGCGCCCGAACCTCTTCCGCCACGATCGCGAAGCCGGCGCCGGCCTCACCGGCCCGTGCCGCCTCCACTGCCGCATTCAGCGCGAGCAGGTTCGTCTGCGCGGCGATCTCCTCCATCTTCCGCGCGATCTTCTGTGTCTGCATCGTCCGGTCGTTGATCACGGCCAGGGCCGCCGACACCTCCAGCACCCGCTCGTTACCGGCCCGGGCTTCGCTGCGGGTGAGGGCCACCAGCGCGTTCAGTTCGTTCGTGCGGCCACGCACGTTGTCGCCGAGCGTGCGCTGTTCGGAGATGTCGCCGCTCATCGACTCCAGCAGGCCCGCCTGCTTGGTGGCGCCGTGGGCCTGGGCCTGTGCCGCGGTGGCGATCTCCTGGGCGGCGGCGTGGATGCCGTCGGATTCGCGGCGCACCTCGGACAGCGCGGCGGCCAGGTCGTCGATCGCGGAGTTGAGGCTCATGGCGAGGGCCGCATGGTCGCCCTCGTAGGTCCCCTGCATGCGGGTGCGCAGGTCGCGCTGGGCCAGCCGGCCAAGCACGTCACGGGCCTCGCGCACCGGCGCGGCGCCGGCTTCGAGCGTGGCATTCACGCCCGAGACGAGGGCACGGAAGGCGCCGTCGAAGCGCTGCGCATTGCCGCGCTCGTCGAGCTGGCCAGCCTGCGCCGCGGTCGAGAGCTGCTGCATCTCCTGCACCAGTGCGTCGAGCGTGTCACGCATGGAGATGAACGAGCGCGTCAGCACGTCCTGCTCTGAGCGGCATGCGATCGACACACCTGTGTTGCCGGCGGCGATGCTGTTGGCGGTGGCGGCCAGCGACTGCTGCGCGGTCACGATGGCATTGAGTGACGTGCCCATGCGGCCGATCTCGTCCTCCGACGACACGGGTGCCTCGCGATCGAGTCGCCCCACGGCGACGTCCTGCGCGATGCTGGCCATCTGGGCGATGGGCCGCGCGACGGCGTTGCCGATGCGCAGCGCGATGATGACGATCACGCAGGCCACCCCGAGCCCGAGTGCCAGCACCGTCAGCCGCAGGCCGCCGACGTTGGCGGCGGCATCGATCTCGTCGCGCGGCACGCTGATGATCACGCCCCAGTTCATGCCCGGGTACCCCAGCGCGCCGCGCAGGTGCGCGTACCCCACGGCCATCGCCTTGCCGGCGATGGTCGCGTCCCGATGACCGCTCTCGCCGCGCTGCAGCAGGAGCAGGGACCCGCCAGGCCCGCGTTCCACGCCCAGCACGGAGTCCGCGAGGTCACGGCCACCCTGCGCGAGCTTGCGGCCGGTGCTGTCCACCACGAGAAGCGTGGCGCCGGGATAGCCGGTCTCGGCCAGGTCGCGAGCGGCGTCGCCGAGCATCGCGGTCACGAGGCTCACGGTGGCGAGGTTGCGCCAGCAGCCGATGGCCTCACCGGCGCGGTTGCGCAGTGGCGCCGCGAAGCCGATCACGTTCGCGGCCCCCGGGCCGTAGATCCGCAACACGTCGGCATCCGGGGCGGCGGGCGTGATCACGGTGCCGGTGGCCGACGCATTGCTGGTGGCACTGAACTGCATGTGCGTGGAGAACCGGCCGGCCATGCACGACTTGAACCACATCGCGTCACGATAGTTCTGCGCGTAGATCGGCTCAGACGCCACCGGCTTGCCCGCGGCGTCCCGGTCGTTCACGGCAATCACCCGGCCGTCACTGTCCACCAGCGTCGAAAGGACGTACATGCCGTAGGCGGCAACGTAGGCATTGGTGCGGTCCACGATCCGGTTGCCCGCGGCACCGACCCGGTACCACTGCGTGCGGTCCTCGACCACGTCGTTGAAGCCGAACGCCTGCACGTCGCCGTATCGCTCGAAGAGGTTGCGATCGATCTTGTCGGCCACATGGCCGGCCGTCTTCTGGATGCCGTCCGCCGCGCGCTCCCGGATGGCGGCGGCGGAGCGCTGCAGGGTCAGGATCGAGGCAATCGCCAACGGCACGATGCCGAAGGCGAGGCAGAGGAGCGCGAGTTTCCTCGCGATCGGCCAGTTCGAGAACTTCATGCGAAGGCGTGACTGAAGTGGAAAGGCGGGCCGTGCGGAACGGATGTCTCCTCGGAGGTTTCGGCTCGCGGCGCGCGAATCTCTTGCAGTCTCATCCATTGAGGCCGCCTGACCGTCGGTGTCGGGTAGATTCCCGCGTTGCTGCAGGCGGGATCACCTCAACGGGACACGCAGACCATGGCGCGGGTGGCAATTCTGGGGATGGGCCTGCTCGGCAGCGGTTTTGCCGAGGGCATGCTGAATCGTGGCGGGACGACCGTCGTGGTGTGGAATCGCACGCCGTCGCGGTGCGAGCCGCTGGTGGCGCTGGGGGCGACGGCCGCCGAGTCGCCGTCGGAGGCGGTGCGCGGGGCAGATCGGGTGCACCTCGTGCTCCTCGACGACGACAGCGTGGATGCGATCATCGCCGAGTTCCAGGCGGCGCTGCATCCGGATGCCGTGATCATCGACCACACGACGAACCTGCCGGCGCGTGTGGCCGCCCGTGCCGCCAGGCTGGATGCGGCCGGACTGCACTACCTGCATGCGCCGGTGATGATGGGGCCCGGCGCCGCGCGCGACGCGAAGGGCATGATCCTCGTTGCCGGACCCACGGCGCGCGTGCAGCGGGTGCACCCGGCGCTCGTGCCGATGACCGGCGAGGTGTGGCACGTCGGTGAGCGCCCCGACCTCGCTGCGGTGTACAAGCTCTTCGGCAATGCCGGCGCGCTGTCGGTCGTCGGGGTGCTGGCCGACATCATGCGGATGGCCGACGCAGCGGCCGTGCCGCGCCGCGGCGTGCTGGAGATGCTCGCGAAGGTGAACCTCAATGGCCCGCTCAACATGCGGGGCACCATGATGGTCAGCGGGACCTACGAGCCGAACTTCACCCTCGAGGTGGCCCGCAAGGACCTGCGCCTGATGCTCGAGACGCTCGGTGACGCGAAGGCGCCGATGCTGGCGGCCCTCGCCGGCCACATGGACGACGCGCTGCGGGCCGGCATGGCGCGGGAAGACTTCGCCATCCTCGGCAAGGCGTGATGGGTGATACGTGGTGTCACGCGTGAGGTGACACCACGGCTGCCATCAGCGCAGGTGGGCACCGGTGAGCTGCGCGAGGGCGCCGAGCGTGGTCTGCGCGGCGTTCAGCCCGAGCCGGAAGTCCTTGTCGGTGAATGTCGTGAAGAGGTCCGTCGGCTGGTGCCAGTGTGGGTCCCACCCGCTGCCCACCTGCGACCCCCGCTCGTTCTCGCGCAGGCTGATCGCGGCCACGAGGTCCTGGAACGGGCCGGAGTCGGTGTTCGTCATGTGGGGCCCGACCTGCGCTGGATAGTCGGTCGCGAACTTCTCGTTCGCCGCATGCAGCGCCCACGCCAGTGCCTGTGACTGTACCGCGAACTTCGAGTTGGACTGGAACTCGATGTTCACGTCGGCCTCGGGACGCTGTTCCGGGGCCAGGGAACTGTCGGCGCGGGGCATGCCATGGTCGAACAGCATCATGTCGTGCTGGATCATGCCGAGCCACCTGGGCTCCGGGTACCGGCCGGAACCGGCTGGCATCTCCTGGCCCTGCAACGCCTGCCGCTGCGCCACGTAGGCCCGCGCGCCATTGAGCCCGGTTTCCTCGTTGTTCCAGAGGATGAAGCGGATCGAGCGCTCGGTCGTGACGTCCGGGCTGCTGAACACCCGCGCCAGCTGCATCACGAGTGCCGTGCCCGAGCCGTCGTCATTGGCCGCTTCACCCCAGCCGATGCCATCCATGTGCGCACCCACGATGTACATCTCGTCGGGACGCGTGCTGCCGACCTTCGTGCAGTAGACCTCCTGCCGCGGGCCGGGCGTGCTCGGCTGCGCGTTGAGTGCGCGGAGCCTGGCATCGGGCTGGCGCAGCGAGTCGGAGTTCACGCCGGTGCGCGTGCGCATGCCGCGCGACCGGCCGCCACCCTGCTCGCGACGGATCGCACCCGGCAGCGCGGCACCGGCTGGAGCCGGGGCGGGCCGCGTCACCGGCGCCGGCGGTTGGTAGTCGTACGTGAGCCGTTCGGTGTTGGTGCAGCCGTAGCTCCGGAGTTGTGCCTCGATCCAGTCGATGGCGGCGCGGTTCCGGTCGGTCCCCTGGCGCCGGTCGCCGAAGGCGGTGAGGCCCTTGATGTTCGCCTTGTACAGGTCGAAGTCGAGGCGCGCGACCATGCGTCGGATCATCGCGTCGCTCGAGTCCGCGGCCGATGGCTGGGCGGTGGCGGTGGCCGGGAGCACCGCGAGCGCGGCGGCGAGCGCGAATCGGACTGGGCGGAAGGACACGTGGTTCCAGGGCTGCGGGCGGGGCGGGGCGCGTCGGGGCACGGGGAAGCTGCCCTGCGGCCTGCGCCACCGCCAGCGTCCTGGTCGTGCGCGCCACGCGGGAACGACGACGGGCGACAGCGCAGTGCGCCGTCGCCCGTCGTGTGGGGCAATCCGACCTGGCCAGCACGCCGCGGTCGGCGCCTCGTGTTACGTGAGCGTCACCAGCGTCTGGCCGCCGGAGTGCTGCAGCCGCAGCACCTGGTCCACCCCGCCGGCATTGCTCTGCACGTCCATGTGCGTGACACCGGCGATGTTGTGCGTCATGTGCAGGCCGCGGGCGGCGGACGCGCCGAACATCAGGGAGACGATGCCGCTGTGACGGTCGAAGGTGCCGCCGACGAGCACCAGCTCGTGCCCGAGCATCTGTGCCCCGAGCTCCGCGTCATCCACCTCGACCGAACAGCGTCGGCCCGCATTCACCGAGGTGAACGCGGCCAGCTCGGCGTCCATGCCGGTGGTGTCGGCCGCGCGGATCCGGGAATCCGGCGCGCTCCGGGCGCGGGTGGTGGCGATGGTGCGCGCCGAGCCCGGGACCACCAGCACCGAGCAGCTCGCGTGCCGGATCAGCGAAGCCGCGACGCTGCCGAGGATCATGCGGCGGATGAAGCCGTAGCCATGGGTGGCGGAGGCGATCAGGTCCGCACGCTGCTCCTCGGCGAACGCCAGCAGCGCATCGGTGGCGGTGCCGGTGAGCACCACGCTCTCGAACTGGACGCGGCCCTGCGCGAGGATGTCGCGCATCTGGCGGAACCCCGCATCCGCCTGCTCACGATACTGCGCGGCACGCTCCTGCAGGTAGGGCACGGAGGTGTCGAACGCCGGTGCGACATGCAGCAGCCAGACGTGCGCATCCGGCGCCGCGACCGAGAGCGCCACCTGGGCCGCATACAGGCTGAACGGGCTGAAGTCGGTGGCGATGACCACCCGGCGTGGCGGTGAGGTGAGCGTCGGCGCCACCGCCAGGATCGGCGCATCGCCGAGCTGCAGCATGCGCAACACCGGCTCACCGCCGAGCATGCGGTCCAGCCCGTGGTGCCGCCCGCGCCCGACGATCACGAGGCGAGCCTGCACCGACGCAGCGGTCTCGGCGACCGTGCGGGCCGGCTCGCCCAGCTTCACCAGCACCTGGGTCCCGTGGACGCCGTGCAGCACGCGCGTCAGTTGCTCGCGCACCGCCGCGAGGCGCGTGTCGAGGGCCTCCTCGGGAGGCGCCATCGAGACGACCATGCCGTCGACGCCGTAGATCGGCACCGCGGCCGGTTCCACCACGCTGAGTGCCACGAGGATGGCATTGGCGCGCGACGCGATCGACGCGGCCAGCGGCAGCGCGCCGTCGGACTCCGTCCCCGTGTCGGTCGCGACGAGCACCGGCCCATCGGGCAGGACCGTGGGTTCGAGCACGAAGACACCCGCGGGGGTCGCAAGTGTGGTTGTGGTGGACATCGTTCGCTCCTGACTCGGAAGGCGTGAGTGTCACCGGAGAATGCTGACAGCGACAGCCGGCCCGCGTGCGATGGGCCTGCACCACACGGTGCCTCCGAACGCCCCCGGCGGGCATCGGGCATTGCCTGACTCGACCCGGGCCGTGGCCCGCGCGGCGGCCTGCCCGGTGCTCCGACGTGGTGCAGGCGCCGACACTCGCTGCCAGTCCCGCTGTCTCCCGATCCCCGCCTCCCGGCATTCCACATGGCGTCCTGCCCGTACACCTGGGTCCGCAGCCTCTTCGGCGCACGGGGCGCCGCGCCACCGGGTGAGCCGGCGAAGAACCTGATGGTCCGCGTGGTGCGGGACGGCGAGGAGCGTGTCATGGTCTCGCTGCCCTCGCGCAGTGCGCGGTGGCTGATCGAGCTCATCCCCGCGGATGTGGTGGCGAGGATCCGCGAGGAGCAGATCCCGCTGGATGCGATCACCGCGGACCTGGGCTCGCAGGCGGTCCTCTACCCGCGCCCGATCTTCTCGCTGATCGAGCCCGGCCGGCAGGTCGAGGTCTGGCTGGAGTAGCGCGGCGCGCCGCTGGCACCGCCGCACTGCCGCCGCAACGCCTCCGCGGTGGTCAGGCCGCGGCGGCGGCCTGCACCAGCGTCAGGTCGGCCGGCCGGCAGAACACCCCGGATGGATGATCCGGGACGCGCAGCACCGAGTCGGTCACGCCGAGCGTGCTCTCGGTGCCGCCAAGGAAGAGGCAGCCCCCGCGCACCATCGTCCGCGCGATGCGATCGATCACGTCCTTCTTCGTGGCGACGTCGAAGTAGATCAGCACGTTGCGGCAGAAGACGATGTCGAACTGCCAGAATGCCGGGAAGGGGTCGAGGAGGTTGATCTCCTGGAACCTGACGCGATCCCGGATCTCCGGCTTCAGTGCGAACCCCTCGGGCACCTGCGTGAAGTGCTTCACGAGCAGCGTCACTGGCAGTCCCCGCTGCACCTCGAACTGGTTGTAGACGCCGGCTTTCGCCCTTGCGAGGGCCGCCGCAGAGTAGTCGGTGGCCGTGATCTCCACCGGCACGCCACCGAGCAGGCGCTCGGCCTGTGCCACGATCATCGCGATGGAGTACGGCTCCTGGCCGGTGGAGCTCGCGGCGCACCAGATGCGCAGCGGGCGCTTCTCGGCGCGCGCGCGGGCGGCCGCCTGTGGCAGGATCTCCCGCTCGAGGGCCGCGAACGGCTTGCCGTCGCGGAAGAACAGCGTCTCGTTGGTGGTCATCGCATCACACACGTGCTTCACGAGGGCCGCAGGGGGCGCCTGCCGCAGCGCAGCCACCAGCGCGTTCACGTCGGCATGGCCGTACGTGGCGGCCACCGGGGGCAGCCGGCTCTCGAGCAGGTACTCCTTGCCGGCGCCGAGCGAGAGGCCGCTGTGCCGGTGGAGCAGCCCGGCCAGGAACGAGTATTCGTCGCTGGAGATCATGCGGCAACCGCCAGCCCGCACTCCGAGACGATGGCGGCCGCGATGCGGTCCAGGGGGAGGATGGCGTGTGCGATGCCTGCCGCGGCCACGGCACCGGGCATGCCCCACACGACGCTCGTCGCCTCGTCCTGCGCCAGGACCCGGCCGCCGCGTGCGTGCACCTCGCGCGCGCCGCGCATTCCATCCTCGCCCATGCCCGTCAGCACCACGGCCAGCGTCGAGGCGCCGTAGATGCCGGCGATGGACCGGAACATCGGATCGGCCGATGGGCGGCAGAAGTTCTCCGGCGGTGCCTGCGTGAGGCGTGCGACGGGGCGTCCCTCGTCCGTCTGCACCGTCAGGTGATACTCCCCTGGTGCGACGTACGTGCACCCCGGCTGCAGCAGGTCGCCGTCGCTCGGCTCCACGCAACGGCGGTGGGCGTCGCGCTCGAGGCGCTGGGCAAGCAGGGTGGTGAAGAGGGCAGGCATGTGCTGGGTGATGAGGATCGGCAGCGCGAAGCTCAGGGGCAGGGCGCCGAGCACGGTGGCGAGTGCGTTCGGGCCGCCGGTGCTGGCGGCGATCGCGAGGATGCGTGGCCGCGCCTCGCCGTGGCGGGTGGCGAGCAGCTCCGTGCGCCGCGGCACGGCGGAACCCGGCGGCAGCGTCTCGTGCGGCGCGCCGGTGCGTGGCGCGCGGCCCACGGCGCGGATCTTCGCGGCGATCTCGGCGCTGATCGCGGCGAGCGTCGCGGCGCCGCTGCGCGCGGCAGGCTTCGCGATGAAGTCCGATGCACCCAACGCGAGGGCGTGCATGGTGACCTCGGCCCCCTTCTGCGTGAGTGAGCTGGCCATGATCACGCGCACCCCGGGATGCCCCGCGAGGATGAGCGGCAGTGCCGCGAGCCCATCCATCTCCGGCATCTCGACGTCCAGCAGCACCACGTCGATCACGGTGTGCCGCAGCGCGTCGAGGGCGACCCGGCCGTTGGGTGCGGTGGTGACGACCGTCATGTCCGGCTCCGCATCCACGATGCGACCGAGTGCGCCGCGGATCACGGCGCTGTCGTCGACGATCAGGACGCGGATCGGCGTGGGGCCGGTGCCGGTCACTGGACCCCGCAGGCGCCGAGCTTCGAGCCGATGATCGTGGCGTCGAAGGGTTTCATGATGTACTCCGAGGCGCCGAGCGTGAGCGCGGTCTCGACCTTGTCGAACGAGGTGTGTGTCGTGCACATGATGATCGGCGGTGGCACCACGGCGTTCTGGCCGGCGACGGCGGTGAGGAACGAGAGCCCGTCCATCACCGGCATGTCGATGTCGCAGAGCACCGCATCGAACGGGTCCCCCGCGACCAGCACGTGCAGCGCCTGCGCCCCGTCCTCGGCCTCGGTCACCGTGTACTCGAGCTGCTCGAGGATGCGCCGGATGGCCTTGCGGATGGTGCCCGAGTCGTCGACCACCAGGATGCGCTTCATCACGTCCTCCGCATCTTCGTGAGGAAGTCGGTGACGGCCCGGTTCAGGCGCTCCGACTCGATGGAGAGGTTGCCGGCCGCGCTGCGGATGTTCTCGGCCGTGCGCCCGCCCTCGGCGGCCACCAGCGTCACGGTCGAGATACTCGAGCTCACCTCGGCGGTGCCGCGGGCCGCCTCGCCGACGTTGCGCGAGATCTCGCTGGTGGCGGCGTTCTGCTCCTCGACGGCACCGGCGATGGTGGTGGAGATCTCGTTGATCCTGTTGATCACCCCCGCGATGTCGCGGATGGCACTCACCGCCGATGCCGTCTCGGCCTGCACGCCGGCGATCTTGGTGCCGATCTCCTCGGTGGCGCGCGCCGTCTGGCGCGCGAGCTCCTTGACCTCGTTGGCCACCACGGCGAAGCCCTTACCCGCCTCGCCGGCACGCGCGGCCTCGATGGTGGCATTCAGCGCCAGCAGGTTGGTCTGCTGCGCGATCGACGTGATGACCTTCACCACCTGCCCGATCTCCTGGCTGGAGACGCCGAGCTTGGCCATCGTCTCGGTCGTCTCGGCGGCCTGGCGCACGGCGACCTGCGAGATCTGCGAGGCGTCCTGCACCCGGCCGGCGATCTCCCGGATGCTGGCCGTGAGCTGTTCGGCGGAGCTGGCCACCGTCTGGACATTGCGCGTGGCCTGTTCCGATGCCGCCGCGACCGCCTGGGCCTGGCGCGTGGTCTCCTCGGACGACGCCGCCATGCCCTGGGCACTGGCCTCGAGTTCCGTGCTCGACGAGCTCACCACGCTCGCGATCGCCGCCACGGTGGACTCGAAGTCATCGGCCAGTCGGACCTGGTCCGAGACCACCGACCAGTTCACCATCGGGCCGACGTACGATCCCCCGGCGTCGTAGATCGCGACCGCCGTCAGGTCCAGCGTCTCGGGGCCGACGCGGATCCGCACGTTGTGCGGGAGGTTGCGGTCGGTGGCCAGCATCGCGCGCTGGTGTGCGGCATCCTTGTGGAAGATGTCGATCGACGATCCCACCACCCTGCTGGCCTTCACCGGGAGGTGTGCCTCGATCCGCGTCAGGGTCTCCAGCGAGGCCGGGTTGATGTACGTGATGTTGAAGTCGAGGTCGCAGAACATCAGGTTCACCTTCGCCGACTCCACCATCGGCTTGTAGAGCGCCATCTCGCGGCGGAGTCTCACCAGCGGCGTGACGTCGGTGGAGAACTCCACCACCCTGGTCACCCGCCCGGCGTGGTCGCGCACGGGATTGCAGGTGGCCTGGATCCAGACCTCACGCCCATCCTTGCCGATCCGCTTGCACTCGGCGGCATCGGACTCCCCGCGGTTGAGCTTCGCCCAGAAGGCGCGGTACGCCTCCGAGGCGACGTGCTGCGGGTCCACGAACAGTGCGTGATGGCGCCCCTGGATCTCTGCCAGCGTGTAGCCGAGCAGGGCGAGGAAGTGCTGGTTCGCCGTCAGCACGGTGCCGTCGAGGTCGAACTCGATCACCGCCATCGATGTGCTGATCGCGGCGACCTTCGACTCCGCCTCGGCGAGTGCCGCGCTCAGGCGCAGTACCTCGCCGGCATCGCCGTCGGCGGGCAGCGTGATCGGGCGAGCCACGGCGCGGCTGCCCCGGGTCGGCTTGGTGGGGCGGGGGCTCGAAGACGGACGGCGATTCGTTGGCATGGTAGGGGTGGTGCGATGGGTGGATGGCGCTGGCTGCAGCAGCGACGGAGGGGAGGCGGTGTGCGTCGCGCCGCCGTCAGGGTGGTGGCGGATCGAGGCGGAGCACGTCGTGCACGTTCAGCACCAGCAGGAGCCCGGCCTCCTGCCGGATGATGCCGAGGCAGGCACTCCGCCAGCGGGAGTCGAGCGTGGGTGGGGGAGGCGCCACGTCCGCGGCGTCCACCGACAACACGTCGCCCACCTCGTCCACCATGAAGGCGAACAGCTCACCGTCGTGGCGGACGACCACGTTCATGATCGCGGCGCCCGGCTCGCGCGGCGGCATGCGCAGGGTCGTGCGCAGGTCGAGCGCCGTCACGATCTGCCCGCGGAGGTTGAGGAACCCTGCGATGGCGTCCGGGGCGAGCGGCACGCAGGCGATCTGCATTGCCACCAGGACCTCCTGCACGACCATGACCGGGATGCCCAACCATTGCCCGGCCAGCCGGAAGGTGACGTACTCCTGGTGCCCGGTGGTGGTGCGGGCGTCGGCCAGTGCAGCGCTCATGGTGTCACCGCCGTCACCCGCGCCGCGGCGTCGGTGACATCGCCATCGCCGTGTGCGAGGCGCAGGAAGTGATCGGTGTCGATCACCTCCGTGGCGCGGCCGCTCAGCACGGCCACACCCAGCACACCCGCGCGCGTCGCGCGCCGCTGCAGCACGAGCTGTTCCTCGACGATGTCGCGGATCGCGTCCACGGCGAGCCCCATCGTCCGGTGGCGGTCGCTGAAGACGATCACCGGGCGCGGGTCCATGCTGCGCATGTCCATCCCCGCGCGGGCGGCGACGATGGGCATGAGGCTGCCCCGGTACTGCACGACGTGCTGGCCGTCCGCCTCCTCGAGGCTCGACAGCGGGAACTCCTCCAGTCGTGCGACCAGGGCGAGCGGCACCGCCTGCAGGGCCCCCGCGCCGACCTCGAACAGCAGCACGCTCTCGGTGCCATGGGCCGTGGCGGCATCCCGCGCGCGCTGTGCCGCGGCGGCGGCCTGCCCGTCGCCCGCGCGCGGATCGTGCACCACCCGCGCCATGTCGGCCAGCCCGGCGGTGTCGAGGATCATGATCACGCGCCCGTCTCCCGTGATGGTGCACCCGGTGTAGGCGCTGAGGTGCTTGACCAGCCGGCCCACCGGCTTCACCACGATCTCCTGGGTGTCGAAGACCTCGGCCACCACCAGCCCGAAGCGCACCTCGCCCACCTGGCAGACGACGATGTTGCAGGCGTCCATCTCGTCCTCGTCTCCGAGCGCCAGGATGGTGCGCAGGCTGACCAGCGGGAGCAGCGTGTCGCGGAGGCGATAGAATCGGGTGCCGTGCACCTGCTCGATGAGGGAGGCCTGCTCCTCGGTCACGCGCACCAGCTCCACGATCCCGATCTGTGGCACCGCGAACGTCTCGCCGGCGGTGCCGACGAGCAGCGCGGAGATGATGGCGAGCGTGAGCGGGATCTTGATGCGGACGAGGGTGCCGGCGCCGACGGTGGACGCCAGCTCGACGGTGCCGCCGATGCCCTCGATGTTGCTGCGGACGACATCCATGCCGACGCCGCGGCCCGACACGTTCGTGACCACTTCCGCGGTGGAGAAGCCGGGCTCGAAGATCAGCCGCAGCACCTGCGCCTCCGACAGGGAATCGGCGGCCTCGGCGCGCACCAGGCCGCGTTCCACCGCCTTGCGCCGGATCCGGTTCGCGTCGATGCCCGCGCCGTCGTCACGGATCTCGATCAGCACGTGACCGCCCTCGTGCCGTGCCGAGAGGTGGATCGTGCCGCCCGCCGGCTTGCCCGCGGCGACCCGCACGGTCGCCGGTTCGATGCCGTGGTCCGCGGAGTTGCGCACCATGTGCGTGAGGGGATCGGTGATCGCCTGCAGGATCTGCCGGTCGAGCTCCGTCTCGGCGCCGTGCATCTCGAGGGTGATCGCCCGGCCGCTGGAGTTCGACAGGTCGCGCACCAGCCGCGGCAGCTTCGTCCAGGCATTGCCGATGGGCTGCATGCGGGTCTTCATCACCGCCTCGAGCAGCTCGGTCGTGACCCGGTCCAGCTGCTGCACCGGCTTGCTGAAGGGTGACTCCTCGTTGGATGCGGCGAGCTGCAGCAGCTGGTTGCGCCCGAGCGCGAGCTCCCCCACGAGGTTCATCAGCTTGTCGAGCACGTCGATGCCGACTCGCAGTGTGCTGTCGGCAACGGCGTGGTGCGGGTCACCGGCGCCGTCACCGGAGCCGCGTCGTTCGATCCCGTCCCATCCCCCCCGGCCGGCGGACGTCGGCGCGTCGGCCGGCGCTGAAGGCACCACCACTGGCAGGGGCAGCGGGACGAGCGGCGCGATCAGGACGTCCGGCACCGGCGCGGCGGCGGCGCTCCCGGTGGGGGCGATCCAGCGCTCGAGCGTGGCGATCAGGGCGCTGTCATCACCGGTCGGCTCCACCTCGTCGGCCGCCAGCCGTGCGAGCACCGCCTTGATGCAGTCCACCGCCGCGAGCACGTCGCCGATCAGCGCCGGCGTCACCTCCAGCCGGCCCGCGCGCAGCGCATCGAGCACGTTCTCGGCCGCGTGTGCCACGCCTTCGAGCCGCGGCAGCCCGAGAAAGCCACAGGTGCCCTTCATGGTGTGGATCGTGCGAAAGACGCCGTGCAGTCGCGCGGTGTCGTGCGGCGTGCGTTCGAGCTCGACGATGTCGTTGTCGAGCTTCGCCAGGTTCTCGTTGCTCTCCGTGAGGAAGTCCTGCAGAAGGTCGTCCATGTGGGTGACGGAGATGAGATTCGGTGTGCTGACCTGTACGAGGCTCGTCCCTTGTCCGGGGTTCTTGATTGTTGGGAAAGTCTTGTAAACAGAGGGTTCGGCCTGCATGAGTGGCCCGTAATCCGCGTGCGCAGTTCTGGTATCACCTTGAGCCCTGACGTATCAGCGCCGATACTGTGGGCCATGCAACTCATCCGACTGATCTACTCGAGCAAGGCCAGCGCGGGCATCGGATACGAGGACCTCCTCCGCATCCGGACGACCGCGGTCGCGCACAACCGGGAGCAGCACATCTGCGGGGTGCTCTGCTTCGGTGCCGGTGTGTTCCTGCAGGCGCTCGAGGGCGAGCGCGGCGAGGTGAACCGGCTCTACAACCGCATCGTGACCGACCCGCGGCACAGTGACCCGCAGGTGATGAGCGCCGAGCCGATCTCGGCGCTGAGCTTCCTCGACTGGTCCATGAAGCTGGTGAGCTGGGACGAGGCGTACACGCCGCATCGTCGTGAGCTCATGCTGAAGCTGCTCGGGATGACGGCCTTCGACCCGGCGGAGATGACCGGGCCGCAGGCGTACCACTTCCTGCGTGAGCTGTCCGTGCACGAACGCCGGATCACCTCGTCGAACCCGGTCGTCGCGTAGCGCCCCGGCCTCGTCGTCTTCGCGCTACCCCTCCACCGGGTGCGGCTCGACCACGACGAGATGCGCCGCGCCGTCGTCCACGAGCGGAATCTCGCCCTGCGGGTGCGGGATGCTGTCGATCGTCACCCGCGCTCCCTGCGTGCGCACGAGCGATGGCCGGCGGACCTCGATGTGGTAGGTCGTCGTGCCGAAGCGGTAGTCGACGGTGAACGTCGGCCATGCCGCCGGTACGCAGGGGACGACGCGCAGCCGGCTGCCCTCGCGCTGCAGCCCCAGGATGGACTCGAGCCCCACGCGGTACATCCAGCTCGCCGACCCGGTGTACCAGGTCCAGCCTCCGCGCCCGACGTGCAACGGTGACGTGTAGACGTCCGCCACCACCACGTATGGTTCCACCTTGTACCGCGCCACACCGGCAGCGGAGTCCGTGCGCGTGAGCGGATTCAGCATGGCGAACAGCTCGAATGCCCGGTCGCCCTCGCCCTGCATCGCGGTGGCGAGCACGGCCCACAGCGCCGCATGCGTGTACTGCCCGCCATTCTCGCGCACGCCCGGCACGTACCCGCGAATGTACCCGGGATCATCCTCCCCCTTGTCGAAGGGCGGCGTGAGGAGCTGGATGATGCGGTCGTGCTCGCGGATGAGCTGGTCCTGCATCGCCGACATCGCCAGCGCCGCCCGGTCCGGCGGGGCAGCACCGGAGATCACCGCCCAGCTCTGCGCGATGGCATCGATGCGACACTCGGCGCTCGACGCGGAACCCATCGGGCGGCCGTTGTCATAGTAGGCGCGCCGGTACCACGCACCGTCCCAGCCGCCCTCCTCGGCGGCCGCCGCGTATGCGTCCGCCTGCGCCCGCATCCACGCTGCCTCGGGACTGTCCCCGCGTGCGTCTGCCAGCGCCGCGAAACTGCGCAGCGTGCGGATCAGGAACCAGGCCAGCCACACGCTTTCGCCGCGGCCCTCCGCACCCACCAGGCTCATGCCGTCGTTCCAGTCCCCGGTGCCGATCAGCGGCAGGCCGTGCGCCCCCGTGGTGCAGGCGCGACGCAGCGCGCGCCGGCAATGCTCGTAGACGCTCCCATGCTCCTCCGTCGGGTGCGGCAGGTCGTAGAGCTCGTGCTCGCCCTCCGCGAGTTCCCGCATTGTCAGGAACGGGACATACTCCTCGAGGAGCGAGCTGTCGCCGGTGACCGTGACGTAGTGATGCACGACGTACGGCAGCCACGCGAGGTCATCGGAGAACCGCGTCCGCACGCCGCGCCCGCTGTGTGCGTGCCACCAGTGCTGCACGTCGCCCTGCACGAACTGTCGCGCGGTGGCGCGCAGGATGTGCTCGCGGGCCACCCCCGGCTCGGCGTGGAGGAGCGCCATCGTGTCCTGGAGCTGGTCGCGGAACCCGAACGCGCCGCTGCTCTGGTAGAGGCCCGTGCGCGCCCACATCCGGCAGCCGAGCGCCTGGTACAGCGCCCACTTGTTCAGCATCGCATCGAACGCCGGGTCCGGCGTGGTCACCCGCACCGCGGAGAGACGGTGCGCCCAGGCCTCGACGCTGGTGGCGATTGCCGCCGCGGCGGCGGGTGCCGGTCGCAGCGTCCGGAGCAGGTCCCGCGCGCGACCCTCGTCGGAGGCCGCGCCGAGCAAGACGGTCACCTCGCGGGTCTCGCCGGCGGCGAGCAGCACGGTGCATTGCAGCGCCGCGCACGGATCGAGTCCCACCCCGTTGGCGCCGTCGAGCGCCTTCCGCGACAGCCCGGCCGGTGCGGCGAGGCGGCCGTTGCGACCCAGGAACCCGAGGCGGTCCGCCGTGAAGCTCGCGACCGGCTCGCTCACGGACAGGAATGCCGTCCAGCTGGCGAAGAGCGGGTCGAAGTGGTTGAAGGCGAAGATGGCCTGGTGCTCGGCCACGTACCGCGTGCGCACCTGGTGCTGCGAGCTGTCGCGCCGCGCACCGAGCGTCCACTCGGCGTAGGCGGTGACCGTGATGCGGCGGGGGTGCGCCGTCGTGTTGGTCAGGGACAGCGTCGAGACCTTGACGGCCGCATCGGTCGGGGTGCCGAGCCGCAGCGTGGTGCACACGCCATCATGGTCGTGCTCGAACGTCGATGCGCCCGGTTCGTGCAGCACGCGATACGTGCCGTCGCCGTCCACCGGCGCCGGTGTCGCGCTCCAGAGGTCGCCGGTCTCGTCGTCCTGCAGGTAGATCGCGTCGCTCACCGGATCGCAGACAGGATCGTTGTGCCAGGGGGTGAGCCGGTAGAAGTAGGCGTTCTCCGCCCACGTGCACCCTGCGCCGCGTTCCGTGACCAGGAAGCCGCCGTGCGGATTGGCGATCACGTTGGCCCACGGAGCCGGCGGCAGGTGCCCGTTGCCCACGGTGATGCGGTAGTTGTCTTCCTGATCCAGTCCGCCGTAGCCGTTCGCGAACCGGAGCGTTGGAGCGCGGCGTTCGACGGCCACCGGCACGGTGCGGGTCCGCGCGGACCGTGGCATCAGCGGCTCCACCAGCGGACGCAACGCGGAGACGATCGAGGCCAGCGGCCCGGCACGATCCTGCGCCGGCACCAGCGTGGCGGGCGTGGTGCGCTCGATCGAGCGCGTCGTGACCACCGACGGCAGGAGGGTCGGTACGTCGATCGTGCTCGCGTCCGCGTTGGCGAGCACGCGAGCCAGCGATCGCCCGTCGCAGGTCACCTGGACGCGGGCGCTGGCGGAGAGCAGCAGGAGGTCCTCGGCGCCGAACAGCTCGCGGCGACGGATGAAGACGCCGCCGGCTCGGTCCATCAGCGAGGCATCGTCGGCGGCGACGGTCGCCTCCGTGATCGCGTCGCGCAGCTCCTGCAGGTAGTCGTAGGCGTGGGCATTGATCACCACCAGGTCCACCGTCAGTCCGCGCTGGCGCCAGTACCGGTGCGCCACGAACAGCTCGCGCAGCGTCGGCAGCCCCTCCATCCGGTCGATCGTCGCCAGCACGATCGGGTGGTCGCCGGGAATGCCGTGCGCCCAGAGCAGCGGCTGCGAGCCACGGCTCCGGCGCAGCTCGTCGTGCGGCGGCGCCAGCGAGCCACCGAGGTAGAGCAGCTGGGTGGCGATCTCCTGGAACACGGCGGCGTTGGCCGGCGTGATCCCTTGCTCGCGCAGCTCGATCTGCGTCGACGTCCAGGCGAAGTCGAGGGCGCGCTGCGCAGCATGCGAGTCGTGGTAGCGGCCGGCGAGCTCGAAGGCGCCGGCGCGCGTGGTCGCCACGAGGGTCGTGAACGCCACGCTCACCGACTGGCCCGGTGCCACGTGCACGCGGGTGCGCAGCGAGAGGATGGGGTCCAGCACCGGGCCGGTGGTGCCCGGCAGTGGTCCGCGGGCCGCCATCGCGGCGGGCGCGCGAAGGGTGCGGCCGCGGCCGATGAACCGGGCGCGGTCCGTCTCGCAGCTCACCTCGCCGATCCGCTCGCGACCCGCGTCCACCACGTGCACGCACCAGAGCGGCACCTCCGCGTGGCTGCGTGGGCGCCGGGCGGCGGTGAGTGCGGTGCACCACCCGTGCCACTCGGTTTCCATGAACAGGTTCGAGAACGCCGGGTGCGCCGCGTCCGACGCCTGCGTGTTCATCACCACCTCGGCATAGCTCGTGAGCTCGATGTCGCGTCCTTCGCGCCCGAAGTTCGTGAGGGTGACGCGCCGGACCTCGGCGGAGTCCGCCGGGACCACGGTGATCTCGGTGCGGGTCTCGATGTCGCCATCCATCCGGCGCAGCGTGACGCGGTCCGACGCCAGCCAGGCGTGGCTCGAGTCGGCGGGATGCCCGACCGGCTGCTGGGCGGTGGACCAGGTGGTGCCGGTGGTCAGGTCGTGCACGTAGCAGAACTGGCCCGCGTCGTCACAGGTGCTGTCGGCACGCCAGCGGGTCACGGCGATGTCGCGGTAGCGGCTGAATCCGCTGCCGTTGTGGTTCAGCATCACCGTGTAGGGCACGGACCCGAGCAACGCGATGCGGGGGGCCGACACCTGTTGGGTGTCGACCTCGCGCACCACTGGCCGGTCCGCCTCGACCTGCGGCCGCACGTCATCCGGCGGCGTGGCTTGCGCCGGCTGCATCACCAGGCGTCGCGGCACGGCCTCGTGCAGCAGCAGCTCCACCGCCTTCACCATCGCGTCGGCGTGGAAGCGCTCCTGCCAGATGTCGGCGTGGAGCACGTTCGTGAAGGCCACCAGTGACATCCCGACGTGGTGCGCGAAGTACGACCGCACGAAGGCCAGCTTTTCGCCGGGCGCCGGCCGCGTGTAGTCCAGCGCGTCGCAGAAGCCGTAGTCGCCGAGCGCGCCCATCGACTCCAGCGCGCGCAGGTTGGCGAGCGCGCGGCCAGGGGTCACCAGCGTTGCGAGCGCCGTGGCGTACGGCGCGATGACGAGGTCACGCGCCAGCCCGCGCTTCAGGGCGAGGTCGGGGATGCCGAAGGCGCGGTACTGGTACGTCTGGTGGCGGTCGCGGATGTTCCAGGCACTCTCGCTGATGCCCCACGGCACCCCGCGCAGGCGGGCGTAGGCGATGTGCCGGGCGATCACCGCGTCGTACGTCTGCGCGAGGAGCGTGTGGGGCAGGGAGCGCATCACCAGCGCCGGCATCAGGTACTCGAACATGCTGCCGCTCCACGACACCAGCGCCGTCTCGCCGACGGTGCGGCTCAGCGCGCGCCCCAGGCGGAACCAGTGCTCGATCGGCACGTCGTTCCGCGCGATGGCGATGAAGCTGGCCAGCCGTGCCTCCGAGGCCAGGAGGTCGGAGTACGACTCGTCCGGCGTGAAGCTCTCGGGGTGGTACCCGATGGTGAACAGCTTCCGCTCGGCGTCGTAGAGGAACGAAAACTCCATCTCGTTCACGAACGCCCACGCGTCGCCAGCCAGCTGCAGCAGGCGCGGCTGCAGGGCCGGTTCCGCCAGACCGTAGGCGAGGCAGGCCTGGCGCAGCGCCAGCAGGTGGCCCGCGATGTTGCCGCTGTCCACCGTGCTGACGTAGTGCGGCTCGAGCACCTGCAGCGTCTCGAGGTCGTACCAGTTGTAGAAGTGCCCGTGGTAGCGGCGCAGCGTGGCCATCGTCGCCATGGTGCGCTCCAGCCGCGCGGTCATCTCGGCCGGCGCGATGAGCCCCAGGTCACACGCGCTCACGGTCGCCAGCAGTTGCAGCCCGATGTTCGTCGGCGAGGTGCGCATCGCCACCACCGTCACCGGCTCGGTCTGGATGTTGTCGGGGGCCAGCCAGTGCGTCTCCGCCGTCACCAGCGCATCGAAGAAGTGCCAGTGCACCGCCGCGTACTGCGCGACCGTGGCCCGCATCGCGTCGGTCAGCGGCCGCCGTTCCTCCATCGTCGGCCGGCTGAGGCGCGCCATCAGCCAGGGGGCCAGCATCCAGCCCGTCACCAGGAGCGCCATCAGGAAGGCCACGAACTGGAGGGACCGCAGCTCCAGTCCCATCGCCCGCTGCCGCGCGACCCCGTTCCACGTCACGAGCAGCATCGTGACCGCCACGAACGCCAGGCTGCCGCGCATCGCGCGCCAGGTGGCGCCCCCCACGTCGGTCACGCTGCGCTGCACCAGCTGGGCCGACTGCCACTCCAGCAGGTGCCGTCGCGAGACCAGCAGGCGGTGGAGCGTGCGCACGATGGCATCGGCAGACACGAGCGCCTGGTGCGGCAGCGTGACGACCGCCACGATCGCCTGGTCCAGGCTCACGGCGGCGTCCTGGAGCACCGCCTCGTAGTAGGCACGCCACGACTTGTCGCGCGGCGGGCGGAGGGCGGCCAGCAGCAGCGCCGTCGCCCACGGCGCGACGATCGCGCCCAGCCCGAGCAGAGTCCAGCGCAGCATCGAGCCGGGCAGGATCGTCCAGCCGCCGAGCAGGAAGAGCAGCTGCGACAGCTCCACCGTGCTGCGCCGGAGGTTGTCGACGATCTTCCAGCGCGACACCAGCGACAGCCGGTTGCGCTCCGGTCCCGCCGGCCCCGGCACCGTGCGCCGCAGCCACGGCAACAGCTGCCAGTCGCCGCGGATCCAGCGGTGCTTGCGCCGCGTGTAGGCCACGTACGTCGTGGGATAGTCGTCGTACACGATGACGTCCGACGCCAGCCCCGCACGGGCGTAGTTCCCCTCGATCAGGTCGTGCGAGAGCAGCATGTTCTCGGGGAACCGGCCGTGCGTGGCCGCCTGGAACAGTGCCACGTCGTAGATCCCCTTGCCGGTGAACGTGCCCTCGCCGAACAGGTCCTGGTACACGTCCGAGACGGCCGTCGAGTACGGGTCCACGCCGGGATGCCCCGACGCGATCGCCGCGAAGCGCGAGCGATGGGAACTGGGCAGCGCGACGCCAACGCGTGGCTGCAGGATGCCGTAGCCGCGGCGCACGCCGCGCGCCGGATCGTAGACGGGGCGGTTGAGCGGGTGCGCCATCGCCCCGATCAGGGCCGGTGCGGCGTCGGGGGGGAGGATCGTGTCGGAGTCGAGCGTGATCACGTACGTCACGCCGCGCAACGCCTCGGTGTCGCCGGCGCGGACGGTGAACGCCCCTGTCTCCTCGCCGCCCACCAGCCGGTTGAACTCCGCCAGCTTGCCACGCTTGCGCTCCCAGCCCATCCAGGTGCCCTGGGCCCCGTTCCAGCGGCGCGGGCGGTGCAGCAGGTGGAACGGCCCCGACCCGCCCGCCTCCGGGCCATGCCGCGCGTTCAGCGCTGCCACGCCGTCCACCGCCGCCGCCACGATGGCCGCGTCACCCTCGCGGTCCTCCGTGGCGGCATCGGTGAAGTCGCTGAGGACCGCGAAGTGCAGGTGCGTCTCGCGGTTGGCGAGGAACTGCACCTCCAGCATCGCGAGCGCATCGTGCACGTCGTCGACGGTGCCGAACAGCGTGGGAATCACCACCGCCGTCCGGTACGCCTCCGGCACGCCGGTGCGGTCCAGGTCCAGCCGCGGCAGGATGTGCGGCGGCAGGAAGGCCGTGATCAGCTGGTTGAAGACCGTCACGGCGATGTCGAGCGCCGGCAGGAACGCGAGCAGCAGCAGCAGGAGCAGGGAGGGCCGCATGCCGGGCTCCGTCAGGAGCAGCACCGTCAGCGTGGCGAGTGTCGCCAGCAGCGCCAGCCCACCCACGAACACGCGGTTCGCCTGGGTGTGCACCCCGCGCTCGATCCGTTCCAGCAGGGTGGGGGAGTAGCCGGCGATGGCCTCGAGCTCCGGCAGCCCCTCGTCCACCAGCCAGTATCCCACGTGCGCGCGGATCCCGGCCGGCACCTCGCTCGCGACCGTCGGGGCGCGCAGGCAGAGGTCGATGGCCCACTGTGCCACCGATGCCTCGCGATGGCGGGTGCCCTTGGCGATCCGCTCCACCGCGTGCCGGTACGAGTCGCGGGTGGCGAAGGTCATGAGTGCGTAGTGCCCCGAGGGGTCGGTGCGCAGCACGGCCTCCATCACGCTCTGCTTCTCGACGAAGTGCCGCCAGTCGCGGCGCCCGATGTCACGCAGGCTGGTGATGCTGTTCGCCATCATGATCTGCGTCAGCGTCACGCGATGGGCGGACTGCGCGGCGGCGGTGTCGGGACTCACGCCGCCATCACGCATCCAGTGCTCCAGCCACGCCAGCGGCGGCGAGGCGCCCTCGGCCTGCCGCAGCAGCTGCAGGAACCGCGACACGAAGTGCGGTGTGAGCTCGTGGCCGGCGTCGGCGAAGGTGCGCAGTGCATCGCGCAGCGCGGTGCCGCCACGCGCATTCGCCTCAAGGATCCGGTCCGACCAGAGGGCGGCCAGCTCGATCTCGTCCAGCCGCTGCATGGTCCGCAGCGTCATGCGGCGGACGCTCTCGATCAGCCCGAGGCGCAGCATCGCCGGCATGGCCCACAGCTCGCCGAGCGAGAGTGGGGTCACGCTCTGGAACGACTCGACGTAGAGGTCCACGTTGTCGAGGTCGATGCGCGCTTCCGTGTGCGAGATCAGCGAGATCGCCATCTCGTACACGCGCGGGTACCCCGTCATCGGACCGCTCGCCAGCTCCGGCAGCTCGCGATAGTAGCCGCCGGGCAGGCTCGATCGCACCTCCTGCAGGTGCTCGAGCACCACGTGGAAGTTGTCCAGCAGCCATTCCGCCGCGGGACCGGCGTCGGCGTTCATGGCGGCCGCGGCCAGCAGCCGGGTGTGGGCATCGCGCAGGATCTCGCGGGTCTGCGCCAGCCGCGCCAGGAGGCGCGCCGGTCGCAGTGGCCCGCGCGTCGCCGCCAGGCGCTGGCCACGCGCGAGGGCCCGCGCCCGCGCCGCGAGATGTTCCGCCCCGAGCAGCTCACCGCCGATCGGCCCGGTGAGCAACTCGTCCACTGCTTCCGCTCTCGAACGTTCGGCTCTGCTGCTCACCTGTGAAGCGTCACTGGCATCTTGTCGTCGTTCAGGGAAATGCGCAGCGACGGGCGGACCCGTGGCCACGGCGCACAGGATGGCTGCGTGTGCGCGCTCAGGCGGTATTTACCGAAGCCGGGTCGCCACACCGAACTCCGCCTTGCACCGTGAATGCAACGTATGTCGTCACGCCGCGTGGTGTGGTGCCGCGCGCGTGCGGCTGCCGCAGCGTGCTCGAGTGCATGCGCACGGCGACCGGCCGGCGCGGCACGCCGTGATGTACTAGATTATTTCCTGCAATGCGTCGATTGGGTTCCCTCCGTGTCCTCGCGCTCGTGCTGGCGTGCACGGCCGTGCTGACGGCGCCGGTGCTGCCGCAGGCCGTGCCGCTGCACACGGTGCTGTTGCGTCATGGCGTGCGCATCGACTCCGCACAGCTGGCGACGATCGAGGATGGCAGCGCCTTCGTGCGAGTCCTGCCCACCACCGACGGGCGTGACGTGAGCGTGATCGGCGCAGTCCGGCTCGGTGTCTCGCGCGACCTGTTCCTGCGCCGCGTGCACGACACGCGCGCATGGCTGGACGCACCCACGCGCTCGCGCTTCGGCATCTTCTCCGATCCCGCCGGCGCCGCCGACGTCGAGGCCGTGACCGTCACCTCGCAGGACCTGAAGGACCTGCGCAAGTGCCGGCCCGGTGACTGCTCGACGAAGCTCCCCGCCAGTGCCATGCAGCGGCTGCACGACGAGGTGGACTGGTCGGCGCCGGACGTGCATGCGCAGGTGAACGCGCTCGCCAGGCGTCGCCTCGTGAGCTTCGTGGAGGAGTACCGCGACCATGGCAACGCGTCGCTGCCCACCTACGACGACCGGCCGCCGGTGCGTGCCAGCGAGGCGTTCCTCGCCGTCCTGGCGCAGTCCGCGTACCTCAACCAGACCGTGCCGGCGCTCGCCGCGTACTTGCGCACCTTCCCGCGCGGACGCCCCGCCGGCGTCGCCGACGTGCTGTACTGGTCCGAGGACGTGGTGCCACGGTTGCGGCCCATCCTCAGCGTGACCCACAGCGCCGTCATGACCCCGCCGGAACTCGGCGGCACGACCATCATCGCCGCCAAGCAGATCTACTCGAATCACTTCTTCGAGGCGGCGCTCGAGGTCATCAGTGTCAACGACCGCGAGGTCGCCGGGACGGCCGACGGCTGCTGGATCGTCATCGAACGCCGCTACCGCTTCGACAACCTGCCGCGCGGCGGCATCCTCAACGTCCGCGGACGAGCCGTCGACGGCCTGCGCGATCACCTCCTCGCCGACCTGCGCCGCGAGCGCGCCATCAGCGTCCGTTCGACGGGCCGCGCCGAACCCTGACCGCCGCCGTCCGGCGGTGGAGCAGGTCAGGCCCTGCCGGACCACCACGCCCGCCGCCGTCAGCGGTTGCCTGACAGGCCGCGTTCTTTTGCCTTATGGCATGTCTGGCGATTCGAGTGCAAGCTCGTGGTGCAGCAGTGCATGATGTTCTGTCGGTGTTTCAGCACCGGTGACCTGTCGGTTCCGGGCGGTGGAGCCATGCACTCACATGAAACTGGATGAGGAGCCGACCCGTGCGCGTTGACCCATTCGAGGACGGCCTGGACCCTGTCGGCGGCCGGTTCGTCGTGCCGCAGGTGGATCCGGCGCTGTTGGACCGGTATGACGTTTCCGTGCCGCGCTACACGAGCTACCCGGCGGTGCCGGACTGGAATGGCGCCTTCACGCGCGACGCGTGGCGGCAGCACCTGGGGACGCTCAACGGCAGCACCGACTCGCTGGCGCTGTACGTGCACCTGCCATTTTGCGCCTCGCGCTGCCTGTACTGCGGCTGCAACGCCACCGTGACGCGGCGTGCCGAGGTCGTCGACCGGTACCTCGATCGCCTGCAGGTGGAGATCGACCTCCTCAGCGAGTCGATCGGCGTGGCGCCCCGCGTGGCCGAGATGCACTGGGGCGGCGGCACGCCGAACTTCCTCGACGAGCGCCAGACCGAGCGGCTGTTCACGATGCTGCGTGGCGCCTTTCCGATCGATGCCCGCACCGAGTGCTCGGTGGAGGCGGATCCGCGGCTCGTCAGCCGCGCGCAGCTCGACCAGTATCACGCCCTGGGCTTCAGCCGGATCAGCTTCGGTGTCCAGGACCTGGACGCCGTGGTGCAGCATGCCATCGGGCGGATCCAGCCCGAGGCGCTGGTCCGGGACGTGGTCGCCATGGCGCGTGCGGCCGGCTTCGGGGGCATCAACCTCGACCTGATCTACGGCCTGCCGGAACAGACGGCGGCCAGCTTCGCACACACGGTGAAGGAGTGCCTCTCGCTCGCGCCGGACCGGGTGGCCTGCTTCGGCTATGCCCATGTACCCTGGATGCGTGCGCAGCAGAAGCGCATCGACGAGCGCGCCCTGCCGCGCGGCGTGACCCGCTTCGCCCTCTTCCGCGACGCCGTCGAGCAGTTCGTCGGTGCCGGCTACGAGTGGCTCGGCATCGATCACTTCGCGCTCCCGAACGATCCGCTGTCGCTGGCCGCCGAGGCGGGACGGCTGCACCGCAACTTCATGGGCTACACCACCCGCGTCGGCGAGAACCTGCTCGGCATCGGCACCAGCGCCATCTCCGAGGTGAACGGCTGGTACGTGCAGAACACGCCGGAACTGGGCGGGTGGCAGCGCGACATCGACCTCGGCCAGCTGTCGATCGCCCGCGGCCACGTCCGCTCGGTGGACGACAGCAACCGTGCCGACGCCATCACGCACCTCATGTGCAACGCCGAGCTGCCGTTCGACATGTTCGTGGGCGACATGTTCGAGCTGGTCGATCGCTTCGAGGCGTACGCCACCGATGGCCTGGTGGAGTTCGAGAGTGACCGGGTGCGCGTCACGCCCCTCGGCCGGTTCTTCCTCCGCAACCTCTGCGCGACACTGGACGCGTACCGGGTCAACACGAGTTCCACGTTCAGGTTCTCCCGCGCCGTCTGAGCGCGCCATGTCCGCCACGGCACTCCCCGGGCACGGCGCCCCGGCCCGCATCGGCCCGAACACCATCATCCAGGTGGCGGGCGTGCTGCGGGACCGGCTCAGCCAGTCATTCGCCGAGGCCGTGCTGCGGGAGGGGACGCCCTACACCCTCGACACCATGCCCCACGACATGGTCGACGAGCGTGAGGCGCTGGGGATGGTCCGGGTCCTCGTCCGCCGCGTCGGGGCCACGGCCGCGGTTTCCGTCCTGCGTGAGGCAGGCTATCGTACTGCCGACTACCTGCTGGCGAACCGGATCCCCTCCGTCGCACAGTGGATCATCCGGGCGGCACCGCGTCGCATCGGCCTGAAGATCCTGCTCAAGGCGATGTCGGCCAACGCCTGGACCTTCGCCGGCAGCGGGACGTTCCGGGTGATCGCCGCCGCCCGGACCCCCGAACTGGTCTTCGAGTCATGCCTCATGTGCCGCGACATGCACGAGGATCAACCCATGTGTGACTTCTACGCCGGCACCTTCGAGCGGCTGATCCGCGTCCTCGTGGCGGACGAGGTCCGCGTGTCGGAAGTGGAGTGCATGGCGCAGGGCGGCGCACGCTGCCGGTTCCAGCTCCACAACCTGTGACGGGGCAGGGCTACCTCTGGCTCAAGGCCTGGCACGTCATCGCCGTCATCGCCTGGTACGCCGGCCTGTTCTACATCTTCCGGCTGTACGTCTACCACGTGCAGAAACGGGACGATCCCACCGTGACCGCCACCCTCGAGGTCATGGAGCGCCGGCTCATCCGGGCGATCATGAACCCGGCGATGGTGATCGCGATCGGACTCGGGATCGCGATGCTGGTCGTGAATCCGTCGCTGATGCGCATGCCGTGGATGCACGCCAAGCTCGGAGCAGTGGTGTTCCTGCTGGGCTACCACGGCCTGGCGTCGTGGGTGCGCAAGCGCTTCGCGGAAGGGAAGTACGTCCTCAGCGAAGTGCAGTGCCGCTTCATCAACGAGGTCCCGACGCTGCTGCTGTTCGTGATCGTGATCGCGGTGATCGTCCGCCCCTGACCCCGCCCGTGCGCCTGGGGAGCCCCGGCGCAGGATCGCGCAGGCCGCCCGCCTGGCTGCCGGCGGCCATGTCCCTCGACCCGAGCACCGCATGGACGCACTCGTTGCACTCGCCCGTCGCCTCGAGCGCGCGCAGGCGGCGCAGAATGACCGCCTGACCCGTGCCGCAGGCGGACAGAGCATGCCGCTGGGCGGCGGCTTCGCGCACTGTCGCGGCGAGGGGCATCCGCTCAACCAGGCGCTCGGCCTGGTGGCCCCGGTCCGCGAGGATGAACTGGCGGCGGTGGAGGCGGTGCTGGGGGCCGGCGGCTTCCCGGTGGTGCTCGAGGTCAGCCCCGCCGCCGACGCATCGCTCTGGCCCCTGCTCGCCGCTCGCGGGTATCGCGTCCACCAGTTCCAGCAACTCCTCTCCCGTCCGCTCGATTCCACGACGCCGCAGCCGCCGGCAGTGGACGTGCGCCCGGTCCCCGTCGACCAGGCCGACCTCTTCAACCGGCTGGTCTTCGCCGGCTTCACCGACAACGACACGTGGCGGGAGTCCCCATCGCCGTTCGCCATGCCGCTCGATGTCGATGGCATCTCGGCCGTGATGGCCTTCGTGGACGGGGAACCGGTCGCGGGTGGGGTGCTCGGTATGGTCGATGGGGTCGCGCTGCTCTCGGGCGACGCCGTGCTCCCGGCCGCGCGCGGGCGCGGGCTCCAGAAGGCGCTGATCGCGGCGCGATTGCACACGGCCAGGACCGCCGGCTGTGACATCGCCTGCGCCAGCACGGCACCGTCCACGGCCAGCCAGCGCTCGTTCGAGTCGTGCGGATTTCGCGTGACCTACCCCAAGCTCGAGATGGCGCGGGGCGGTGACTGACGCCGTTGCCGCGCCGATCGCCCGGATCACCTTCCGCGCCCTCGCGCTCGACGACCTCCCCATGCTGCAGGCGTGGGTCCGCCGGCCGCACGTCGCGGAGTGGTGGGATGACGACACCTCGCTGGAGGCCTTGCGGGAGTACTACGGGCCGTCGATCGCCGGTGAGGAGCCCGGCCGCCAGTTCATCGCGATGCTGGACGGCGAGCCGATCGGCTTCATCCAGCACTACCGGGCCGTCGACTGTCACGCTGACGGCTGGTGGCTCGCGGAGAACGACCCGGGTGTGTTCGGGATCGACCAGTTCCTCGCGGAGTCCGGCAGGCTCGGTCAGGGCCTTGGCACCGCCATGATCTCTGCCTTCGTGCGGACGATACTCTGTGGGCCTGGCGTCACCCGCATCCAGGTCGACCCCGATCCGCGCAACGCGCGTGCGATCCGGTGCTACGCGAAGGTCGGATTCAGGGAACAGGCGGTTGTCCGCACGCCGGACGGCGACGCACAGATGATGTATCTCGATCCACAGCGGGCTCAACCTTCCACCTGAATGGACGACACTCAGATCGAACCAGGGTACCGGGCATCGCACGGATGCCACAGCCCTGCCCATGCCGCCAGTGGAGTACCGAGAGTGGACCTGAACAGTGCGATCACGGCTCATGCACAATGGCGTACACGGTTTCGCGCGGCGATCATCTGCGGTGACCAGCTCGACGTGGCATCGATTGCCAAGGACAACAGCTGCGCGCTGGGCAAGTGGCTGCATGGCGATGCGCGCACACTCTACGCCGGACAGACCGCCTTCGGGCTGCTGCTGACGCAGCACGCACAGTTCCACGCGGAGGCCGCGAAGGTGGCGGCTGCGATCAACGCGAAGCAGTTCGAGCAGGCGAGCGCACTGCTCGACCCGCCGTCCGGGTTCGCGACGGCCAGCGTGAAGGTGGAGGCTGCGATCCGCAGGCTGCAGGAGACGGCGAAGGTCTGAGGCTGAAGCGTCGGCGCGTGTCCCCGGGGCATGCGCGCTCAGCCGGTCCGGTAGAGCCGGACCGGCTGTGTGTCTCCCGGCATCGTCACGCTGCCGTCGGCGACGAAGCCCAGGCGCTCGAGCAGGCGGATCGAGCGCGCGTTGTCGGGTTGCACGATCGCGAGCACCTGCGTGAGCCCGAGTGTCGCCGCACCGTAAGCGAGTGACGCCTGCGTGGCCTCGAAGGCATACCCCTGGCCCTCGTAGGCGGGCAGGAACGCGAAGCCCAGGTCCGCGTGCGGCAGCGCATCGCGGCGGACGAACCCGCACAGCCCCATCACCGCGTGATCGGCACGGCGCTCCACGAGCCACAGGCCGTACCCGTGGTCACGGTACGCCTGACGGTAGCGCGTCTCGGTGAAGTGCTCCGCCTCCGCCGTCGTCCGCACCTGGCGGTCGCCGATGAAGCGCAGGAACGACGGCTCGTTCAGCAGCGCACGGATGAAGTCGGCATCCGACGGCACGAGTTCGCGCAGGCCGGTGCGCGCACTCGTGAACAGGTAGCGGTCGTCGTGCATCGGCGGGCTCGTGTGACGGGTGTCGGGGCGGGGACTTGACGTGCCGGCAGGGCACGGGGTACAGTACTCGCACAATCGAACGAACGTGGTCATTTGCCGCCTCTTGCCGCCACGCAAAACAACGAGCTAAAACGCGAGTGCCCGGCGGCCTCCAGCTTGCCGGGCCTTGTTGTATGCGGAGTGGTGCACCCCGAGGTGCGCCGCGTCCGCACTGCGACTCGCTGACCGGGCGGCAGCACTCATTCGCCCCGGAGGGCGATCATGACGACCCATGCTGCCGGTTCCCCCCCCGCACCCCTCGGCCTGGGCACGCGCGCCGTGCACACCGGCCAGGAGCACGCCGACACGGCCACCAACGCCCGCGCCGTGCCGATCTACGCCACCACGTCGTACGTGTTCGATGACCCGAAGCACGCGGCCGACCTCTTCGGGCTGCGCACCTTCGGCAACATCTACTCGCGCATCATGAACCCCACCAACGACGTGTTCGAGCGGCGCATCGCCGCACTCGAGGGCGGGGTGGCGGCGGTGGCCACCGCCAGCGGGCAGGCGGCCCAGACGCTCGCGCTGCTCAACCTGGCGCAGGCCGGCGACGAGATCGTGGCGTCCACGTCGCTGTACGGCGGCACCTACGCCCTGCTGGCGCACACGCTGCCGCGACTCGGCATCACCACCGTCTTCGTGGATCCGGCGCGCGGCCCGCAGGCCTTCGCGAATGCCATCACGGACCGCACCCGTGCGGTGTACGTGGAGACCATCGGCAACCCGAGGCTCGACGTGCCGGACTTCGAGGCGCTGGCCGCGGTCGCGCACGCCGCCGGCGTCCCGCTGGTGGTGGACAACACCTTCGGCACGCCGATCCTCTGCCGCCCCATCGAGCACGGCGCCGACATCGTCCTCCACTCGGCGACCAAGTGGATCGGTGGCCACGGCACGGCGATCGGCGGTGTCGTGGTGGATGGCGGCACCTTCGACTGGCGCAAGGCGCCGCGCTTTGCCGCGCTCTACGCCACGCCCGAACCGGCCTACCACGGCCTCGTCTTCGGCGACGCCTTCGCGGCGGTGGACCTCGGCAATGGTCCGGTGAATGCCGCCTTCGCGCTGCGGCTGCGCGTGCTCCTGCTGCGCGACATCGGCGCCGCACTCTCGCCGTTCAACTCGTTCCTGCTGCTGCAGGGACTGGAGACGCTGCACCTGCGCATCGAACGGCATGCCGCCAACGCGCTCGCGGTCGCTCGGCACCTCGAGGCCCACCCGGCCGTCGCGTGGGTGCAGTATCCTGGCCTCGCCTCGCACGCCACCTTCGCGCTCGCCTCGCGCTACCTCGCCGGCGGCTTCGGCGGTGTCCTCACCTTCGGCGTGAATGCGGGTGAGGACGCCACGGTCGAGGAGCAGGAAGCGGCCGCGCGCCACGTCATCGGCTCGCTGCGGCTCTTCTCGCTGCTCGCGAACGTCGGTGATGCGAAGAGCCTCGTCATCCACCCCTGGTCCACCACGCACGAGCAGCTCACGGAGGGTGAGCGGCTGGCCGCCGGTGTGACGCCGGACCTGATCCGACTCTCCGTCGGCATCGAGGACCTGCGCGACCTGCTCGCGGACCTCGACCGCGCCCTCGCGGCGATCCCCGCGCCGGTGCTCGCGGCAGGCTGAGCCCCGGATCGCCGGCCTGCCGCGATGAACCCGACGGTGGTAGGTGCGTCGGGCAGGGCGAACCGCCCCCGAAGGGGGATTCGCGTGCAGTGCCGGGTGGCGGTGGCGCAGGAACGAGGACGGCCGGCCCCGGGGGAAGGGGCCGGCCGTCGTGCACTCCAGGCGTGACGCGCCTACTCCGGCCGCTCGTCGGGGCGCGAACGCCGCAGCTCGTCCATCATCCGGTCGATGTGTTCGTTGCCCTCGTCGGCCTCGGCCAGCTCGGGGTCGACGGCATTCGGCTCCAGCTCGCGCAACTGCTCGTACATCGCGATCTCGCTGTCCACGTCCATCGGGTAGAGGCCGATGCGGATGGTCGACGTCGTCTGGCGGCGGGCCCACGCCAGCGCGTTGATCGCACTCTGCACGCGCTGCTGGTGGTACAGGTGGCCGGCCTCGTCGAGTGGCTGCTCGCGCAGGTGCTCGTCGCGACGCGCCTGGAACTGCACCACCGCGTGCCCGATCAGCGTCACGACCAGGTCGTCGGGGGCATTGAACTCCATCGGGTCCATCGGCGAGAACGGGCCGTCCGGTCCGCCCATGATGTCGTCGAGCCAGTCCGCCATGTGCGCCTCGTCACGTGAGCAGGGAACCGGGAGTCCGGGACAGCAGCCTTACATGACCTCCACGCCGCGCTCCGCCACGACGATGCGGTTGCGGCCCATCTCCTTCGCGGCGTACAGCGCCCGGTCGGCGTCCAGCAGGAGCCGGTCGATCTGCTGACCCACGAACGTTGCCACGCCAACGCTGATCGTCACCGACACGTTCCGCCCGTCGCTCACCGGGATCGCGATCGCCGCCACCGACTCGCGCAGGCGGTCCACGATCCGGAACGCCGACTCCTGGTCGGTCAGCGGCATCAGCATCGCGAACTCCTCGCCACCCAGCCGGCCGATCACGTCATCCGAGCGCACCGCCGAGCGGCACGCGGCACCGATCGCCATCAGCACCGCATCCCCGACCGCGTGCCCGAATTGGTCGTTGATTGGCTTGAAGTGGTCAATATCTATCATCGCCAGCGTCAAGGGCTGCTCAGCTCGCCTCGCCGCCGCCGCCAGCCGGTCCAGCTCCTCCAGCAGGTGCCGCCGCGTCGAGAGCCCGGTGAGGTCGTCCACGTTCACCAGCATCGCCATGTCCGCCGCATACCGGTCCGCCCGCTCCTTCTCGTCCAGCAGGTCCGCCTCCAGCTGCGAGCGCTGCGCCATCGCGGACCCGATCGGCAGCGCCGTCAGGAAGAGCACGGCCAGGTTGAGCTGGAAATTGAAGACCTTCAGCGTCACCTCGTACGGGGAGCTCGCCACCGCCGCCGCCGCCGCCGCCGTGCCCACCGAGCCGAGCACCGCCACGATGGTGGTGGACATCGCCGCCCCGAACGGGCCGAGGCGGTACGACGCCAGCAGCACCGTCGGCATCACCAGGAACTGCACCGGTGGCGCCTGCGGTGAGTACACCGCCACCGACACGAGCACCACCGCCGCCATCACCAGCGTCGCCTCGGCCTGCGTCCGGCCCGCCAGGATGATGTCCGGGCCATGCTTCACGAGGTCGTGCACGATGATCGCGATCGGCATCACCACCAGCAGCCCGAGCAGGTCGCCCAGCACCCACTTGATGAAGATCGTGGTGAATGGCGCGTGTGCGAGCAGCATCGCCGACGTCGCACTCAGCGCCCCCGCCACCACCGCCGCCACGATCGACGCGAGGATCAGCACCACCACGTCGCTCGAGCGCTGGAAGAGCAGCCGCTGGCCGGTCCGCCGCCGGATGATCGTCGCCGCGATGAGCGCCTCGGCGAGGTTCGCGAGCGTGATCGAACCGGCCGCCAGCACGGAGTTGCCATTGTAGATGTTCGCCGCGAGGCTGCCGAGCAGGCCCGCCAGCAGCACGTCGCCCCAGCGCTTCCGCGTGGTGAGCATCAGCGCCGCCACCAGCATGCCGTTCGGCGGCCAGAGCGTGGCCACGTTGCCTGCCTGCCGGCTGATCGCCAGGCCGCCAAGCGCCGTGGCGAAGTAGCCCAGCGCCAGCAGACCGAGGATCAGGAAACGCCGCGACACCGGCGGCGCCACCGACACGGTCGCGCCGCTCGGCGTCAGCGCGCCAAGGGAGGAGGGAAGGTGGGTGGGAGCGCTCACGTCACCCGATGTGCTGGATCGTGTAGCCGCGTTCCTGCGCCCGGTTCACGGCCACGATCCCCGCCGGCACAAAGTGCGAGCCGGCGTGGGCCGACGCCCGCAACTCGGCCACCACGCGCTCCAGCGGCAGCGTGTGTGCCTGCGCGATCATCGTCGCGTAGGCGCGGAGTGCCATCTCGCAGACGGCGAACTGCACGCGCCGGCCGATGGCGTCGGTGAACGTGTGCTCGCGGTTCGGCAGCGCGAGCCCGTAGCCCTTCGTCAGGTAGACGTTGATCGTCGGTGCCGCGCTCGTCTTCGGGTCGAGGAACCGGCTGCGCTCCGAGAACACCGCACCGTACTTCGCCCACATCGCGTCGGAGAACGCCAGTGGCGTGGCCCAGTGCCGCAGGCAGATCACCACCGCATTGTCGGCATCGGCGAGCTGGTAGCCCGCGCGGCTGGCGACGAGGAAGTTGGTGGTGAACTGCAGCGCCTCGCCCGCGCCGAGTGGCGTCAGGGCATCGAAGAAGAAGCGGTGCTGGCCCGGGATCTCGTCGAGCCAGTCGTCCTGGGGGTGCCGAGTCGGTTGCCACGGACCGGCGGACGGGGCCGCCGCCGCGGCGACCGCGGTCGTCCCACTGAAAGCGGCAATCCCTGCGGCGAGCCGGGCCATGAACGACCGGCGCGCGAGGGGGGACTGGGACGGCGAGGACGACATCAGGACCGGGTGGCGGTGAAGGTGAGCAGAACGTAACAAACGCACCCATGCACGGCGCGCACCAGAGCCCGAACGGGTGAAGCGCCGGTCCATTCTCGTTGACCGGGCCCGGCCCAGGCGGCAGCTTCGACGCCTACCCCTCACTCTGCAGATGATGAGAATCCACTATCGATGCGGCGCCGCATTCGCCGTCATGGCGACCGTCGCCGGCGCGTGCACACCGTCCCGCGAGGTGGCAACGCCAACGCAGCGTCTCGCGATGACCCCGCTCGACGCGCCCGGGATGGTGAATGGCGCGGAGCCGTTCGTGAGTCCTGCCGGTGGTGACTCGGTGCTCCTGAGCTGGCTCGAGCGTGGCCCAGATTCCGTCACCGTCGCCATGCGGCTGGCCGTGCTCGATGCCGCCGGTCACTGGAGTGCACCGCAGGATGTCATCCGGGCATCGGACCTCTTCGTGAACTGGGCGGACTTCCCCTCCGTCGTGAGGCTGCCGGGGGGCCGGCTGCTGGCGCACTGGCTGCAGCGTAACGGGACCGGCAAGTACTCCTACGATGTGCGGCTGGCCAGCTCGGGTGACGGCGGCGTGACCTGGTCGGCGCCGACCATTCCGCATGACCCCGGTGTACCGGCGGAACACGGTTTCGTGACACTGCTCGCGCGCGCCGACTCCTCCGCTGACGTCCTCTTCCTCAACGGAAGCGCGACACCCCCTGGGACCGAGGAAGGAAAAGGCCCACCCATGCGCCTCGGCCACAGCCGGTGGCCCGTCGATGGCGCCGCGGCGCCCGACGCCCTGCTCGACCTGCGCACCTGCGACTGCTGCCAGACCGCGGCGGCGCAGACCGCCCGGGGCCCGGTGGTCCTGTACCGGGACCGGAGCGAAGGCGAGGAGCGCGACATCAGCGTGATCCGATTCGTCGATGGCGCCTGGACGACGCCGGCCCCGCTGCACGCCGACGGATGGATCATCAAGGGCTGCCCGGTGAACGGGCCGGCGGTTTCCGCCCGTGGCGACACGGTGGTGGCCGTCTGGTACACGGGCGCGCGGGACACCGCCCGGGTGCAGGCGGTCTTCTCGGTGGACGCCGGCGCCACCTTCGGCGCCCCCGTCCGGATCGACCAGGGAGCGCCCGAGGGGCGCGTCGACGTCGAGCTGCTCGACGGCGGCAGCGCATTGGTGACCTGGATCGAGCGTGTGGGGCCGACGCGCAGCGAGGTGCGAGCGCGCCTGGTCGACGCACGCGGCATCGCCGAACCCGCGCTCACGATCGACGCCCCTGGCAGCGGCCGTGCGACAGGCTTCCCCCGCATGGCCCGTCGCGCCGACGGTGTGGCGCTCGCGTGGACCGTGCCCGGCGCCATCCCGAAGGTCCGGCTCGCGCAGCTGCACGTCGCCCCCCGCTGATCGCCGGCGCCCGGCACCCATCAGCGTCCGTCCCGCCTGCGGCGTACTCTCCGCAACCTCCGACCACAGCCCCGCCACATGCGACGACTCCCCGGTTTCGCTCCTGCCGCAGTCCTGCCGGCCCTGCTCACCCTGATCGCGACGCCACTCGCCGCGCAGCGCGGCGCGCAGGCGATCGATTCCGCCTACACGGCACGCATCCTCGAGCTCACCCCCACGCACCCGCAGCACAAGTTCATCACCGACCTGGTGGACTACCTGCCGGCGTCACGCACGGTGCCGACGCCGTTCCAGACGCTCGGGTACGTGCCGGGCACCATCGGCCGCCTGGCCTACAGCACCGAGGCGGTGAAGTACTACCGCGCCGTCGATGCGGCGAGTGACCGGGTCCAGGTGATCTCCCTCGGCCGGTCCGAGGAGGGGCGTGAGATGGTCGCGGCCATCGTCGCCGACGAGCAGACCATCGCGCACCTCGACGAGTACAAGGCCATCCTGCGCAAGCTCACCGACCCGCGCGGCCTCTCGGCCGCCGAGCGCGCGGACCTGGTGAAGAAGGGCAAGCCGATCTACCTGCTGAGCGGTGCGCTCCACTCGACCGAGACCGGCAGCCCGGAAGCGATGATCGAGATGCTCTACCGCCTCGCGGTGGACGAGGGAGAGCACATCCGGAAGATCCGGGAGAACGTGATCACCATGATCATCCCGGTGTGGGAGGTGGATGGCCGCGATCACTACATCGACTTCTACCAGCAGAATCGCCGGCTGAACCTCCCGGCGACTGCCGGCGTCGGCCTGCCGTACTGGGGCAAGTACGTCGCACACGACAACAACCGCGACGGCATGGCGCTCACCCTCGAGCTCACGCGCTCGTTCCTCAAGGCCTTCCTCGACTGGCGTCCCACCGTCACCCACGACCTGCACGAGTCGGTGCCGTTCCTCTACACCAGCACCGGCACGGGCCCGTACAACACGGAGTACGACGCGATCCAGATCGACGAGTGGTTCCAGCTCGCCTACACCGAGATCACGGAGCTCACCCGCCGCGGCCTGCCGGGTGTCTTCACGTACCAGTTCTACGACGGCTGGGCCCCGAACTACGGCCTCTCCATCGCCAACCTGCACAACTCGATCGGCCGTTTCTACGAGACCTACACCTCCAGTGGTGCCGATTGCGTCAACAGCGTCGCGCTCCCGCCCACGGCCACCACGGTGCAGTGGTACCGCCCGTCGCCGCCTGTGAACGGCATCCGGTGGTGCATCCGCTCGAACATCAACTACCAGCAGTCGGGTGTGCTGGTCGCCCTGCGCGCGGTCGCCGAGAACCGTGAGCGCTACCTGGAGAACGCCGTCACCAAGGCCGAGCGCACCATCGCGCGCGGCCGGCGCGAGGCGCCCTACGCCTTCGTGATCCCGAAGGGCCAGCGCCACGCCGCCGAGGCGGCCGACATGGTCAACCTGTTCCGTGCGCAAGGCACCGAGGTGCACGAGGCCAGTGAGGCCTTCACGCTCACCGCCGGCCGCGACACGGTGACGGTGCAGGCAGGGGACTGGGTCGTGAAGCTCGACCAGCCGTACACGCAGTTCCCGCGCACGGTGCTCGCGCTGCAGAGCTTCAAGCCCACCGATCCCCAGCCGTACGACGACACGGGCTGGACGATGGACCTGCTGCGCCACGTGACCACGCTGAAGATCGCCGATGCCTCCGTCCTCACGCGCCCCATGCGCCTCCTGTCGGCGGACGCCGTCGTCACCGGCACCGTGGCCGGTTCCGGGAACACGCTGGTGGTGCCGCACCTGGGCGACTGGCGCTCGTCGATCCTGCCCTGGAAGCTGGCCGGCGCGCGCGTCCGCGTCGCGGATTCGACCTTCGAGGTGTCGGGCCGCTCGTACCCCGCCGGCACCTTCCTCGTGGGCGATGCGCCAGCGGCGCGCAGCACGATCGCCGCACTCGGCATGGGTGCCGCGGCGACCGGTGACGTGACCGTCGCGTCCCATGCCATCGCGCTGCCCCGCATCGCGATCATGCATTCCTGGACCTCCACGCAGGACGAAGGGTGGGTGCGCTACGCCTTCGACCGGCTGGGCGTGCCGTACACCGGCATCTCCGAGCAGGAGATCCGGGCGCCCGGCGTGCTCGATCGCTTCGACGTGGTGATCTACCCGCACGTGGGCGCCAACGCCGCCACCCTCCTCAATGGCCGCTCGATGGCCGGCCCGCCCGTGCCCTGGCGCAAGTCGGCGGAGACGCCGCAGCTCGGCAGCGTGGACGAGACCGACGACGTCCGCCCCGGCATGGGACTCGACGGGCTGCTGGCCCTGCGGAAGTTCGTCGAGCGCGGTGGCCTGCTGCTCACCGAGGGCGGCACGTCGCGCTTCGTCGCCGACATGGGCTTCCATGCGCAGGTCTCGGCCGTCGAGACGCCGACGCTCCGCGCCCGAGGCGGCGTCTTCCGCGGTGAGGTCGTCACTGCCGCACACCCGATGCTCTACGGCTACGATCGCCGCAGCTTCCCGCTGTTCTTCTCGCAGGCCCCGGTGCTGCAGGTTGGCGCCGGTGGCGGAGGCGGTGGTGGAGGCGGTGGAGGTGGTGGGGCAGGGGCCGCGACACCGGCCGGCCCCGCGATGGGGATCGGCGGCCGGCCGGTGGATCCGGCCGTTCTCGCCGAGATCGACCGTCTGCGCGCGAAAGTCGTGGTGCGATGGGCCAGCAGTGCCGACTCGCTCCTCATCTCCGGCCTGATCGCGGGCGCCGGCGAGATGACCGGCAAGGCCGCGGTGATCGACGCCCCGGTGGGTGCCGGCCACGTGATCCTGATGGGCACTCGCCCGTGGTACCGCTGGCAGAACCAGGGTGCGATGGCCCTCGCCTTCAACGCCATCGCGAACTGGAACGCGCTCGGTCGAAGCGTGGCGCCGGCACCGGCGCGTCCGGCCGGCCGGGGCAGCCGCTGATGCACACCGCACGCCGCGCCGTCGCACTGCTGCTCTGCGCGCTGGCCGGCGTGCGGGCCACCGCCGGAGCCCAGGCCCCACCGCGCGTCACCATGGCGGTGGTGGGCGGGCGGATCATCGATGGATACGGCGGTCCCGTGATCGAGAACGGCGTGATCCTCGTGGCCGGTGACCGCATCGTGCGCGTCGGGCGCGAGGGCGAGGTGGCGGTGCCGGCGGGCGCCACCGTCATCGACGCCAACGGGCACACCGTGCTGCCGGGCCTGATCGACATGCACGTGCACCTGCACATCCTCGGGCACGGTGACTACAAGCGGTGGGATGACCTGTACGGCACGAAGGACGCCACCGAGGTCATGCCCATCGCGGCGCGACAGCTCCTCATGGCCGGTGTCACCACCGCGCGCGACCTCGGTGCCCGGCTCGACGACATCCTCTCCGTCAAGCGCCGCATCGCCAGCGGAGAGATTCCGGGCCCGCGGCTGTTCGTCACCGGGCCATTCATCCAGCACGCCGCTTACGAGCGGTACGAGGAGGCCTTCCGCTGGGGGGTGACCGGTGCCGAGGACGCGCGCCGCAAGGTCACCACGCTGCTGGATGCCGGCGTGGACCAGATCAAGCTCATCGACCAGGACCAGATGACGGATGCCGAGGTGGCTGCCGTGGTCGAGACCACGCACCGGCGCGGTCGCCAGGTCGTGGCACATGCACACCGCATGGAGGAGATCCGCGTCGGGCTGAAGCACAACGTGGATGACTTCGAGCACACCGGGCTGGGCACCGCGCCAGGGTATCCCGAGGACATCCTGCAGGCGCTCCGCCAGCGGAACTCGGCGCTGTACTGGACGCCGACGATCTCGCCGCTGTACACGATGTACCACACCGGCAGCCTCTTCCCCGAGCGCATCGACGACCCGGCGTGGCACGAGTTCATGCCGGAACCGATGTGGCGCGAGATCCGGCAGTCGCTCGACCAGATCCCGCACCTCGGCTACTACGCCCTCTTCCCGTCCCGCATCCCGCTGCTGCCGGCGAAGTTCGCGCAGCTCCGCCAGGCAGGGGTGCGCATGATGATCGGCACCGACGCCGGCATCCCGAGCATGTTCCACAACGACGCCACCTGGCGCGAGATGGTGAAGTGGGTGGAGCTCGGCGTCAGCCCGATGGAGACCATCCAGAGTGCCACCCTCTGGCCCGCACGATTCCTGCGCAGCGAGGCGAGCTTCGGCGTGCTTGCCGCCGGCCGCATGGCGGACATCATCCTCGTCCGTGGCGATCCGCTGACAGACATGACGGTCATGCGCGACGTGAAGGTCGTGATCCAGTCCGGCAGGCGCGTCAAGTAGTCACCCCACACCGCACTCCCGGACGTCCGCCCCGTCAGGTCGCAGTCACGTGCGCACACTGCGCCCGCTTTGCGTCTGTGCGCGGACGCCGTTCAGCGACCCTGCACCGCGAACGGCGTCAACGCACAGGTGCGAGGGACGCAACGAACTGCACCCGTCGGGAAGTGCAGGTCAGTGACTCGTCACGCTCAGCGCGGTCGCCGGATGATCTCGACGCGCTCGATCACGTTCCCCTCCTGGATGCGATCCATGACGTCCAGCCCCGACACCATGCGCGCCAGCACCGTGTAGTCGCGGTCGAGGCGGACGTTGTCCACGAGGTTGAAGTAGAGCTGGCCGTCGCCGGTGTCGCGGCCACGGGTCGAGATGCCGATGGTGCCGCGCGCGTTCCGCGCGAACCCCAGCTCGTCGCGCATGAACTCGCGGCTGCGGCCATCGTACTCGTCGGCGCCGGGGCTGCCGCCCTGCACGACGAAGTTCGGGACGATGCGGTGGAACGTGAGCCCGGTGTACTGGCCGGCCTCCGCCAGCTGGGCGAACACGCCGACCGTCACCGGGGCCTCGCTGGTCAGGAGCGCGAGTGTCATGCTGCCGAGGCCGCGCATGGTGATCCGTGCCTGCGCGCCGGCCAGGCCTGCGATGTAGTGCGCGGGAGGAATCGGCGGGATCGGCAGCGCCGTGGTGCCGGGCGCAACTGCCGTGCCCGTGCGGGCGGTGAGGATGCTCGCGGCGACCGCCGCGATGGCCGGATCACGGTCGTACAGGGCGTCGCGCAGCAGCGCGTTCGTCGACGTGTCCGGGACCTGGCCGATGAGCTTCAGCAGCGCCTCGCGCGGATCGCGCATAGTCATGCTGCCGCCGCCGGTGAGCCGGTTGAACGCGCCGACGACGCGCGGCAGCCGCGCGGCGAGATCAGGCGCCTGGGCCAGGCGCGCGGTGCCGGCCAGGACCAGCCCCGCATGATCGCTGCGGAGTGCGCGCACGGCGTCGTCGGCCGTCCGCAGCGCCGCCGCCGCCACGTTGGGATTCGAGTCGCGCGCGAGCACGTCCAGCGTGACGCTGTCGCCGATCGCGCGGGCTGCCTGTGCGGCATACGCCCGCGCCTGCCACACCGTGTCGCCGGCCGTGCCCGGCAGTGCGCGACGCACCGCCGCCGTGTCGCGGCGCGCGAGTGCCACGAGCGCGTTGCCGCGCCGCCGCCAGTTCGGGCCTGACGCGGCCACCGCCGACAGCGCTGCCGACGGGCACCCTCGTTCCATCAGGGCATGGCCGGCGGTGATGGCGACATGGTCATCGGTGTCGCGCAGGCCGGCAGCCAGCGTGTCGCAGGATGTCGCGTACCGGAAGGCCTCGACCCGCACCAGCGGCGACGGATCCTGCACGAACCGCCGCGTGCCGATGATGGCGAGGCGACGCACCTGCGGGCTCGGGTCCGCCAGCGCCGCTGCCGCGGTTGCGGTGTCCTGGGCACGCGCGGCGTTCAGCACCAGCAGCGCGATGATGCGAAACTCCTCGCTGGCGGTGGACGCGAACGCCGCCCGAAGTGCGGTCAGCGTGGCCGCCGACGGCGTGACGGTGCGCCGGTTCAGCCGGACAAGCGACTCCAGTCCCCGCGCGGCACCGGTGCGAGCACCCAGGTCCGACTCGCGCAGCCCGCCGGCCAGCAGCGACTCGGCGTTCGGTGGCACCGGTGCCCCTCGCCCGATCGCCTCGTAGATCGCCGCACGCACGGTGGCATCGCGCTCGCTGGCGAGTGCCGGCGCCCAGTCGCGCGCCACCTTCATCTGCGCCAGCGCACCGGCCGCTGCGGCCCGCACGAGGGGCGACGGCGAGGCCAGCAACGGCTCCAGTGCCTGCCGGTGCACCGGGTTCTCCAACCGCCCCAGGCCGCGCGCCGCCATGGCCCGCACGCGCGGCGTGCCGCTGGTGGTGGCACGCACCAGCGCCACGGCGCCGGCCTCGCGTGCATGTTCGGCCTCGAGGACCGGGCGCTCCACAGGGACCTGTGCGAGCAGGGGAAGGAGGAGATGCCACATGCCCGCAAGTGTATCGCGTGCACGGCGGATGCGCCCTACTGCCGCAGCGCCTTCACCGCATTGGCCGGGAAGTCCGTGAATACTCCATCCACCCCCAGCCTCGCGAACATCCGCAGCTCTGCCGCCTCGTCGCCGCGCCACATCGCCGGCAGGAACGGTGCGTCGCTGCGGATCGTCCAGATGTGCACCAGCAACCCTGCCGCATGGGCATCGCGCACCAGGGTGGAGGGCATGCCGACCGACCCGTCTGCCGCGGCGTCGAGGACCAGCTCCTTCGCGGCCCCGATGCCGTCCGCGTACCGGCGCACCCGTCGCAGGCCGGCCGGTGTGCGCATCTGCGCGAACGTCACCCCGGCGGAATCGGGCGGGTGCGCGGTCACGTTCACGAGTTGCACCAGCCGTGCCTTCGTCATCGGCCTGAGGCGGAGCAGGCTCGTGATCTCGAAGCTCTGGATGAACACCGGTGCGGTGCGGCGATCCCAGCCCACACGGCGCAGCGACGCCACCAGCTTCTCCTCCAGCGGCAGCCCGATGCGGCGGAAGTGTGCGGCGTGTTTCGTCTCGGGGTAGACGCCGACCGGCCGCCCGCGCGCGCGTCCCAGCCGCACGGCGAGGTCGAGCACCTCGTCGAAGGTCGCCACCTGATAGAGGCCGTCGTAGGCATGCCCGCGCGACGGGATCCGCTCGCGTGCCCGGAGCGTCTTCAACTCGGCGAGCGTGAAATCCTCCGTCCACCAGCCGGTGACGGTGTCGTCGTCGATGCGGCCCAGACGACGGCGCTCCGGGAACTTCGACGCCACGTCGGTGGTGCCGCCAATCTCGTTCTCATGACGCGCCACCAGGATGCCATCCCGCGTGCTCACGAGGTCCGGCTCGATGTAGTCGGCGCCCATCGCCACCGCGAGGGCGTAACACTCGAGCGTCTCCTCGGGCCGGTCGCCGCTGGCGCCGCGATGCCCGATGATCACCGGCAGCGGCGCGCGCGTGGGCGGGTCGGACGGTGTGCCGGCGCCGGGCAGCGCAAGCAGGGCCAGGGCTGTGACGGCGGAGCGGAGTGTCGAAGGCATCGGCGAACGGTGTCGCACCGCGCGGGCCGGCGCGAGTGGCCGCCCGCCACGAGTCCGCAACGGCGCTGCCAGCAGGTGGCGGAACGCACGATGCCCGCCGGAGCGGGCATCGTGTTCCTGCCACGAAGCCGGGACTACTCGGGGGTCCCGTTCCGTGCGGTCGTGTCGCGGCGCTGCCGGCCGCCGGTTTCCATGCGGGACGTTTCGTCCGCGCCGGCCACCACCCGGCCGGCCTGGAGCTGGTAGAGCTGAACCGCCGTCGAGCGGTCGGCATCACTCAGTTCGGCCACCTCCACCCAGGGCGCCATGATGTTTCGGGCATCGCTGGTGTGTGAGAGTCCGAGTGCGTGCCCCAGCTCGTGCAGGGCCACGGCGCGGAGTGCGCGCGGGGTCTGCGGCAGCCCGTCGCTGGCGTGCGTGCTGAGTGTCACGCGCGCGCGGCTGATCCAGCCCTTCGACGTGCTCCACCAGACCGTGCGGCCGCTTTCGTCCTGGCCCAGGCGCTCGGTCCAGAGCACGTGAATTTCCGCCGCCGCCGAGTCCGTGACGACCGAGAAGCGGACCGGCAGCCCCACCGTCGTCCACTCGCGCAGCGCCTGGTGTGCCATCTCGGGGAAGGCGGCATCCCAGCCCTCCAGCGCCCGCGCGCCCTGCACCCAGACACGGATCGGGTCGTCGGTGCGGTCCACCCAGCGCCGCACCACCGAGTCACGCGCCACGAGCAGTTCCGGCAGGTAACTTGGCGCAGCCGGCGCCGTGGCCAGGTCCAGGTCGTAGTCCAGCGGCAGCCGAACCGTCGCCGCGGTCATCAGCGTCTGGGCCGGCTGCGTGAACGGCATCGCGAAGTGAATCGCCGAGACCGAGTACGCCGCCGCACCATCGTCCTGCGCCTCCAGCGCTGACGGCAGGCTGACGCCGACAGTGCACATCATGTACGTCAGCAGCGAACGCAAATGGGACATGAGACCTTGCCGCAGGGCGCGTCGTCGCGCGGTGGCGCAGGGGATCGATCAACGTGGTGATGACGAGCCCTACCATTCGGAGTAACATTTTGTCGATCTCATCCATTGATGGTCTAAACGGTTGCTCCGCAGCGACATACGGATCAACATCGAGACCGCGCCCGGTGTCTGGGTGCGGCGCGAATGCCACAATGATTGGTCGATTCTCAGCGAACTCGACCACAAGCGATGAATGGATGGGTCCGCTGTGTGGCGTACGTGCCTCACTGGGGGGGGCATGACCGCCGTCTGGACCCCGGACCCCCGCCACGCCGCCCATTCCCAGCTGGCGCGCTTCCATCACCTGATGCGCGCGGCCCACGGTGCGGCCGCCGTGGGTGACGACTACGCGCACCTCCACACCTGGTCGGTGCGCGAGCGGGGCACCTTCTGGCGCGAGCTGAGCCGGCTGTGTGACGTCTCCGCCACCGCCATCGAGGGGCGCGACCCCTTCAGCCCCGCCGGCACGGGGCTCGACCACATGGCGCCCCCGACGCAGGACGGTGGTCCGCACTGGTTCCCGAACGCCCGCCTGAATTACGCCGAGCACCTCGTGAAGCACCGGGATCGCGGCACGGCACTCGTCGCGTGGACGGAGCGCGGCTGGACGCGCAGCTGGACGTACGAGGAGCTGTTCGCCGATGTCTCCCGCATCACGCAGGGGCTGCGTGCGATCGGGGTGCGCAAGGGCGATCGGGTTGCGGCGTTCATGCCGAACGTCGGTGAGACGATCATCGCCATGATCGCGACCACCGCGCTTGGCGCCGTCTGGACCTCGTGCTCACCGGACTTCGGCAACCGCGGCGTGATCGACCGCTTTGGCCAGGTCACACCGAAGGTGCTCATCACCACCGACGGCTACCGGTACGGCGGCAAGGTGTTCGAGACGCTCACGCGTGCCTGCGAGATCCGCGACGCGCTCCCGTCGGTCGAGCACCTCGTGGTGGTGCCGTACGTGAAGGCGGAGCCCTCCCTCCGCGGCATCGACGACGCCGTTGCCTGGCGCGACCTGGGGCGCGACGAACCACCCGACCTCTTCCCGGTCACGCGGGTGCCGTTCGAGCATCCGCTGTTCATCATGTACTCGTCGGGGACGACGGGGCTGCCGAAGTGCCTCGTGCACGGCCACGGCGGCACGCTGCTCCAGCACTTCAAGGAGCATGTGCTGCACGGCGACCTGCGACGCAGCAGCCGCATTTTCTACTACACGACCTGCGGCTGGATGATGTGGAACTGGCTCGCCAGCGCACTCGCCGTGGGAGCCACCGTCGTGCTCTACGACGGCGCCCCGATGCCGCCCGCCGAGAGTGACATCCTGTGGCGGCTGGCCGCCGAGGAGAAGCTCACGCACTTCGGCACCAGCGCGAAGTTCCTCGCGATGGCGGAGAAGGTCGGGCACCAGCCATCGACCGGGCACGACCTCGATGCGCTGGAGGTGATCTACAGCACCGGCAGCCCCCTCGCCGGCCATTCGTACGACTGGGTGCGCGACACCATCTCACCCGAGGTGCGGCTGAGCAGCATCAGCGGTGGCACCGACATCCTCTCCTGCTTCGCCCTCGGCGCCCCCACGTTGCCGGTGCATCGCGGCGAGCTGCAGTGCCTCGGGCTCGGCATGGCGGTCGAGGTCTGGGATGGCGACGGCACCCCCGTCATCGGCATGCCCGGGGAACTCGTGTGCACCAGGCCCTTCCCGAGCATGCCGGTGTGCTTCTGGGATGACGCCGACGGTGCACGCTACCGCGCCGCATACTTCGGGCACTACGACGGGGCGTGGCGCCACGGCGACTGGGCGCAGCGCACGCCGCACCACGGACTCGTGATCCTAGGGCGCAGCGACGCCACGCTCAATCCGGGCGGCGTGCGCATCGGGACGGCGGAGATCTACCGGCTGGTGGATCAGGTGCCGGAGGTGCTCGAGAGCCTGCTGGTGGGACAGGACGTGGTGGTCGACGGCACGCCGGACGTGCGCATCGTGCTCTTCGTGCGCCTGCGTGAGGGCGTCACGCTCGACGAGGCGCTCCGGCAGCAGATCCGGGCGCTCGTGCGGGCCGAGGCCAGCCCGCACCACGTGCCGAAGGTGATTCTCGCGGTGCCGGACCTGCCGCGCACCGTGAGTGGCAAGGTCACCGAGCTGGCCGTGCGTGACGTGCTGCACGGGCGGCCGGTGGTCAACGGCGATGCGCTCGCCAATCCGGATGCGCTGGACGCCTTCCGCGCACTGGTGGCCTCCGGCGCGCTGGAGGCCGCGCCCTCCTGAGCCGGCGCGCGCCGGGCGTCGCCCTCAGGGCACGATGCGCCCCGAGAGCCCCACCCGGTCGAGCATGAACGCGTAGTCGAACGCGATCTCGCGCAGGCGCTCGTACCGCCCGCTGCTGCCGCCGTGACCCGCGCCCATGTTCATGCGCAGGAGCAGGGGATTGGCATCGGTCTTCCGCTCGCGCAACCGGGCCACCCACTTCGTCGGTTCCCAGTACGCCACGCGGCTGTCATTCAGGCCGCTCGTCACGAGCATCGCGGGATAGGCCTGCCGCGCGACGTTCTCGTAGGGAGAGTAGGCGCGCATGTACGCATACTCGGCGGCCTGCGCCGGGTTGCCCCACTGTTCCCACTCCTGCGCCGTGAGCGGGATGCTGGCATCCGACATCGTGTTGATCACGTCGACGAAGGGCACGGCGGCGACGATCGCCGTGTAGAGGTCGGGGCGCATGTTCGCCACCACCCCCATCAGCAGCCCACCCGCGCTCCCGCCGTTCGCGAGCATGCGGTCGCGCGCGGTGTACCCCTCGGCCACCAGGAACTCCCCCACGTCGATGAAGTCGGTGACGGTGTTCATCTTCTTCAGCATCTTCCCGTCGTCGTACCAGGCCCGCCCCATCTCCTGCCCGCCGCGCACGTGCGCGATGGCGTAGATCACCCCGCGATCGAGCAGCGACACGCGGTTCGAGCTGAAGGTGGCTTCCGTGTTCGCACCGTAGGAGCCATACGCGTACTCGAGCAGCGGACGCCGTCCATCGCGTTCCAGCGGCAGCCGGTAGACGATCGACACCGGCACCAGGGTGCCGTCGCGTGCGGGGGCCATCCGTCGCTCGACGCCGTACTTCGTGGGATCGTAGCCGCCCAGCACCTCCTGCTGCTTCTTCACCACCCGGTCGCGCGTGCGCATGTCGTAGTCGATGACCGTGGACGGCGTCACCAGCGAGGAATAGGTGAAGCGCAGCGAGGCGGTCTCGAACATCGGGTTCGCCGCCAGCGACACCCCGTAGGCCGCCTCCGGGAAGCCGATGTCGTGCGGCACGCCGGTGGCGAGATCCGTGATCCGCAGACGGCGGAGCCCCGCGCGGCGCTCACTGGTGACGGCATGGCCGGCGAACACCGATACCTGCTCCACGAACACGTCGGCGCGCGGCGCAAGCCACTCCTCCCAGGCCGAGAGGTCGCGGCTGTCATCGCGCACCCGGGCGATGCGGAAGTTCGGGGCCGCGTCGTTCGTCACGATCCAGAACCACCCGTTCCCGTGCTCCACCTCGTACTCCACCCCCGCCCGCCGCGCCGCCACCAGCCGCGCGGGCTGTGCCGGCCGCGCGGCATCGATCACGCGCGTCTCCCCCTGGGTGAAGCTGCCCGACGAGATCGTGATGAATTTCCCGCTGCGCAGGCGTTGCACGCCCACGTTGAACAGGACGTCCGGCTCATGGTGCACCATCACGTCCTGCCGCACCGGCAACCCGATGACGTGCCGCCAGACCCGGTCGCCGCGCTTCGCGCTGTCGGTGGTCATGTAGAAGAGCGTGCGGTTGTCGCTCGCCCACGCCAGCCCGAACCCGAGGCGCTCGCGGCGGTCACGGAGGTACCGTCCGGTGCGGAGGTCCTTCACCCGGAGCGTGAAGTCCTCGTAGCCGGTGGTGTCCACCAGGACGGCCAGCAGGTTGTGGTCCGGACTCACCTCGAAGCCGCCGAGGCTGAAGAAGCTCCGGCCGCGTGCCTCGCGGTTCTGGTCGAAGATCACCTCCTCACGCGCCTCGAGCGACGTGAGCTTGCGGCAATAGACCGGGTACGGCTTCCCCTGCTCGGTGCGGGTGTAGTACCAGTACGGCGCATCGAAGGTCGGGACGCTGAGGTCCGTCTCCTTGATGCGCCCCACCAGCTCCGCGTAGAGCGCATCGCGCAGCGGCTGCGTGGGGGCGGTCATGGCCGCGGTGTACGCGTTCTCCGCCTCGAGGTGCGATGTCACGGCCGGGTTGGTGCGGTCCCGGAACCACGCGTAGTCGTCCGTGAGCGTTTCGCCATGCCGCGTCACGGAGACCGGCACCTTCGGCGCGACCGGAGGCGCGGGGCGCTGGGCCTCAGCCATGGATGCCATCGAGAGCAGGAGCGCGATCGTCGTCTGGAAGCGAACAGGAGGACACGGGTGGCGTCGGGTGATGGGCATGGTGCCGGGAGGGGTGAGGATGCCCGGCAGTACGCAGGGCATGGGTGTGGCAGGTGACGGTCACCGTCGCACGTAGTGCAGGCGGCGACCGTTGCGGGTCAGGATCAGCTGGTTCGTCGCGGTCTCGAGGCGGGCGCCCTCGAACCGGTGGCGACCCAGGTCACCACGGTCGAACACGAAGCGGTACGTGGCGCGCGGCTTGCCCTCGAGCGGAAACGCGACCATGAAGCCCAGCACGTCGTAGCCGATGCTGATCTCGGTCGGTGCGTCTCCCTTCGCGAACGTCACCACGTGCCGGCCCTGTCGTGCGAGCGTGAAGGAGGTGCCGCTGCGGGGGCGCACGACATCCACCTCGATGCCATGGACCGGCGTCCCCGCCGTGTCGACGACCACGATCACGACCGAGTCCGTCGGCGCACCGGTCGCAGACTGCAGCGTCACCGACGGCGGCTGCGGATCGCCGTCCGACTGCAGCACCACGGCGCCGTCGCGCACCGTCCACCGCCCGGCGGCCGACTCGTCCACGGCTCCATAGGCGAGACCGTACGAGAAGCGTCCGTCCGGGCGCAGCAGGATCTCCGAGGCCACCTCCCGTTCACCTTCCAGCCGATAGCGACCGGCAAGGCGCCGGAGCTCCCCTGGCTCGACCGGCGCGCCGGTGTCCGGGGTGCCCGTGGCTGGCGGGCCGGTGCGGCGGGTGACGGTGTTCACGATCCCGTTGGGCAGCCGCCATTCGAGGCGCTCGACCCCGCGCGAGGCCGTATCGACGGTGGCATGCATGGACGAGATGCGGGTCCCCGCCTGCTCGATGTGGCCGAAGACGTGACGCTGGCCACCGGCCTCCGCCGGCAGGAGCGAATCGATGACCAGCCGCTGAAAGAAGGGCGGGGCAGGCGCCAGGACCTCGAACGCCATTTGCCCGGCCGGCTCGGCAGGCAGCCGCCGAAGCACGTCGTCGAACACGGCGTACAACACCTGTCCGGCGGGCGGGCCAGCACTCCACGTCGTGTCCGTGCGTTGCGCCGTGGTGGCGACCTGCCGGATGCGCCCTCCCGCCACCTCGGTGCGCGTGTCGCGCACCAGCTCGCCGGTGAGGCGCGTGATCCGCGTGGCGCCGCGCCGGAACGCACCGGTGGCCGTGTCCACGGCGGCCCGCTCCGAGACACGGACGCCTCCGCCGGCGGCGTCCGGCTGCACGAAGTCACTCTGGCGGACCAGCAGTCCCGAATCGGCACCGGTGCCGCGAAGGTACCGGCGGACGATCGTCGCCCGCAGCACGGCGCCGGGCGAGCCCGGCACGCCGGTGAGCTCCGAGAGGAGTGTGTCCGCACGACCGCGCGGTGGTGCCGCCTTGTCCTGACGCTGGGCCTGACACGGCAGCGCGACGATCGCACCGGCCAGCAGGAGCGCGAGGAGCCCCCGTGCGAAGCTTCCCGGCCGGCTGGCGGGTTGCGCGGCGCGTCTGGACATGGGTGCCACGGGCTCGGAGGGGGGCAGGGCTGGGAGGCAGGAACAGCTTGCGCGGCGTCCGCGCTGGCTGCCGCGCCGTATCTTATCTTGCTGACCGGCACCACCGCGCGCACCGGATCGTGCGGCGCGGGACGCCCCACCACGCGACATCCCTCGTCGCGCTCCGCGTCGCCCCCAGCGGCGGCCCGCCGGCGCGGCATTCCCGGAGGCGAGCACCCATGGCGACGCAGACCAGGCCCGACGACGCGGCCACGCACGACACGTTCCCGATCAACGGTACCGACCATGTCGAGTTCCTCGTCGGCAACGCGAAACAGGCAGCGCACTTCTACCGCACCGCCTTCGGGTTCCAGCTCGTGGCCTACCGCGGCCCCGAGACCGGCGAGCGTGAGACCTGCTCCTACGTCCTGCAGCAGAACCGGATCCGGCTGGTGCTCACCAGCGCCTTCGACCCCGCCCACTGGATCAACGAGCACGTGCGTCGGCACGGCGACGGGGTCAAGGACATCGCGCTCTGGGTGGATGACGCCCGCGAGGCGTTCCGGCTGGCGGTCGAGCGCGGTGCCACCCCCTGGCGGGCACCCGAGGTGCGCGAGGATGCCCACGGCCGTGTGGTCACCGCCAGCTTCTGCACCTACGGCGAGACGGTCCACACCCTCGTCGAGCGCAGCGACTACACCGGTGCCTTCATGCCGGGCTACGAGCCGCGCGGCTCGGACCTCGTCACCGCCCCCGTCGGACTCGAGTACGTGGATCATTGCGTCGGCAACGTCGAACTCGGCGACATGAACCGCTGGGTGAAGTTCTACGAGGACGTGATGGGCTTCCGGAACCTCATCAGCTTCGATGACAAGGACATCAGCACCGAGTACAGCTCGCTGATGTCGAAGGTCGTGGCCAGCGGCAATGACCGCATCAAGTTCCCGATCAACGAGCCGGCCGCCGGCAAGAAGAAGAGCCAGATCGACGAGTACCTCGAGTTCTACCGCGGCGCCGGCGTGCAGCACCTGGCGCTCATCACGCACGACATCATCGGGACCGTCACCGCGCTGCGCGCGCGCGGGATCGAGTTCCTGCGCGTCCCCACCACATACTACGACACCCTCCTCGACCGCGTCGGGCAGATCGACGAGGACCTCGAGCCGCTGAAGGAGCTCGGCATCCTCGTGGATCGTGACGACGAGGGGTACCTGCTGCAGATCTTCAGCAAGCCGGTGCAGGACCGCCCGACGGTCTTCTACGAGATCATCCAGCGGAAGGGCGCCCGCAGCTTCGGCAAGGGGAACTTCAAGGCGCTGTTCGAGGCCATCGAGCGCGAGCAGGCGCTGCGCGGCAACCTCTGACACGCCGGGTCGTCCTCCGCCCACGCATTGGCGCATGACCGGTCCGGCGGCTGCGTCGCTGCCCGCGCTGAGTGCACTGCGCCTCGTGTCGTACGTGCCGCCGCAGCGTGATGCCGTGCACGTCGGCCTGCTCACACCCGACGCCGCATCGGTGATCGACCTCGCGCCGCTCGGCATCACCGACGTGCTCGAGGCGATCGACCAGCTCCCGATGCTGCGCCAGGCCGCCGGGGCCATCGTGCACGGCGCCGCGCGCGTGCGGCTGCCGGTGCAGGGCCTGCACCTCGTCGCCCCCATCCCGATGGCACGCAGCGTCCAATTCGCTGACGTCCAATCCGGTGACATCCAATCCGGTGACAGTGCACTCTTTTCCCCGGAATCCGGTGACAGTGCACTCTTTCCCAGTGCACTCTTTCCCCCGAAATCCGGTGACAGTGCACCAATTCGCCGGGACGCCCACGAAGCGGGGCCGCTGTTCGCCGACCCTGCCACGCTGCAGGGGCCGGGTGGCCATCTCGGCCGCGCCGAGGCACGGCTCGCCCGCGTCGGGCTCGCGGCCGTCGTGGGGGCCGTGCTGACGGCGCGGGCGACCCTGGATCACGAGGCCGTGTCGCACGCGCTGATCGGCACGGTACTCGTCCTGGGCTGGCCCCAGGCGGCAGGGGAGGCGGGAGCGCCCCTGCAGGTCGGCGCGGCGGGTCCGTACCTCGCCGTGCCGCAGCGCCAGCCCGCCTCGCTCACGCTCACCACAGTCGCACCACCCGGGCACACCGGTGCCGCCGACCGAGGCGTCGTGATCCCGGCGCCGGCACCCGGCGCGTTCGTCGCCTTGGCCCGGGCCGCGCTCCGGTCGCACGCGCTGCAGCCCGGTGATCTCCTCGCCATCTTTCCCCCGGTCGCCCCCGGACCGCCTGCCCCTCCCGTGTCGAGCGGCAGCTGGCTGCGCGGCAGTGCCCCGGGACTGGGCACCCTGTCGCTCGCCGTCCGGTAGCACCCTTGCCCCCGGCAGCGTCGCAGGTTTGGCGCTGCCCCATCGCCGTCCCGAGGTCTCCGTGCCCTACTATCACTCACTCGGCAGCGTCCCGCAGAAGCGCCACACGGTGCATCGCCGTCCGGATGGCGGCATCTATTCCGAACAGCTCATGGGCCACGAGGGCTTCACGGGCACCTCGGCGCTGCTCTACCACATCCATCCGCCCACCACGGTGCGCAGCGTGCGCCGCCTGCGTGACATGCGGCTCGAGGCCGAGGACGAGGAGGTCCTCAAACACCGGAAGTGGTTCACCTCGCGGCTCACGCCGGGGGGCAGTCCCACGCTCGATCGCGTGCCGCTGGTGTTCAACGCCGATATCGCCATGTACTACGTGGCGCCGGATGTCACGGACGAGCACTTCTACCGGAATGCCCAGGCCGACGAGGTGGTGTATGTCGCTCGCGGGCAGGGCATCGTCGAGACCCAGTTCGGCGACCTGCCGTACCGCGAAGGTGACTACGTCGTGATCCACCGTGGCATCATGCACCGCTGGAAGCTCGACCCCACCAGTCCGACGAACCTGCTCGTGCACGAGAGCCGCGGGCATGTCCGCTCGCCGAAGCGCTACCGCAACGAGTTCGGCCAGCTGATCGAGGGGGCGCCGTACTCGGAGCGCGACTTCGGCATCCCGCGGGTGCTGAAGACGTACGACGAGATGGGAGACTTCCGCATCCTCGTCAAGCAGTACGACGCGCTGCAGGAGCTGATTCTGGACCACCACCCGTTCGACGTCGTCGGCTGGGATGGCTGCTTCTACCCATGGACGTTCAACATCCACGATTTCGAGCCGATCGTCGGCCGCGTCCACCAGCCACCGCCGGTGCACCAGACCTTCCAGGGCGACGGGTTCGTCATCTGCTCGTTCTGCCCGCGGCCGTACGACTTCGACCCCAACGCCATTCCCGCACCGTACAACCACAGCAACGTCGATTCGGATGAGCTGATCTTCTATGCATCGGATGACTTCATGAGCCGGAAGGGGATCGAGTTCGGGGCGATCACCCTGCATCCGGACGGGATCCCGCACGGCCCGCACCCGGGCCGGATGGAGGCGAGCATCGGGCAGAAGGAGACGCGCGAGCTGGCGGTGATGATGGATTCCTTCCGGCCGCTGCGGGTGGCGAAGGCGGTGGCGGGGATCGAGGATCCGGCGTACCACACCAGCTGGATCGAGGCGCAACACGGGCGGGTCGCGGCGCCGTAAACGGGCGGCGCTGCGTTTGGGAGCGCCCTCTGCACCTGGGCACGGGAATTCGGACTCTGTCCGGATTCCCGCATCCTTTGATGGCGCCGCCGGCCCAGCCCGTCGTGCCAGATCATGGGAATACCCCTCCGGACGGGTGAGCAGTTTTTTCCGGGACGCGCTGCCGTGTTCGGCGTTGCGTTGCGCGGCCGCAACGAGAGCTGTAGTCCAGCCTCCGCAGTTTCGTGAGTCGGCGCAAGTCAGGAGACGAACACATCCATTGTAAGTCGTTGATTTTCAAAGACTCCCGGTGGAACACGATGCTGCGCCCGTTCTTGCCTTGGGCTGAGGTGTTAACAGCGGCGGCGTGCCGGAGCGAACCGCATCGCAGACCTGACGGCGCGCCACCACCCACCCATGCCCGAAAGGGCAGGAGACAGAAGCAATGTTGAAGCGAATGCGGATTCCCGCTGCCGCCGCAGCCCTCGCCCTCGTGGCAGGCACTGCAGGCGGACAGGCGATCATCTCCAACGGCACGGTCAAGCTCGGCATCAATGCCCAGGGGCATCTGAACAACGCCGGCGTCGGCCTCCGCTACATCACGCCGGCCCGGGAGTACGAGTCGACCTCCGACGGCTGTGAGTGTGAAGGCTGGGGCGTGGGCGTCCGTTCCGGCGGCGTCGTGACCTCGTGGGGCGGTGCGAACGATGCCGTCGGCGGCGTGACGAACCTGACGAACATCGGCTTCACGAGCGACGCGTCCTCGGCCACCTCGACGGTGCGCCTGACCAGCGGTGCCACCCTCCAGATCTCGCACGAGTACAAGCCGAGCAGCGTGCCGAACCTGTACGAGGTGAACATCACCATCACCAACACCGGCGCTGCGACGATCGATGACGTCGTCTACCGCCGCGTGATGGACTGGGACATCCAGCCCACCGCCTTCAGCGAGAACGTCCGTATCTCCGGCTGGGGCGCCACCAACCTGATCGGCGCCGGCGACAACGGCTTCCTCTCGGCCCAGCCGCTGAGCATGACCGGTTCGGTCAACGGCTGCACGATTGCCGGCTCCTCGGCTGTCTGCAACGGGAACTTCGAGACCAGCGTGAGCCGCGATCGCGGGTCGTTCTTCGACTTCAGCTTCGGCGCCCTGGCCGCCGGTGAGTCCCGCGCGTTCCAGACGTTCTACGGCGCAGCCGGCACGCTCGACGGCCTGCTGGCCGCCCTCGGCTCGGTTGGCGCCGAGGTCTACACCGCTGCCTGGTGTGCCGGTGGTTCCTCGGCATGCTCCGGCAAGGCCGGCCCGGGCGTCTTCGGGTATGGCTTCAAGGGCGTCGGCGGCACCAAGCCGCCCGAGCTCCCGGGTGGTCCGAGCGTCGTGCCGGAGCCGTCCACCTACGCGCTGCTCGCCACGGGCCTGGTCGGCTTGGTCGGCATCAGCCGCCGTCGCCGCAACGTGGCCTGATCGGCACACTCAGCGGTACGCAGGTGTAGTTTCTCGCGGCACCGGGACCTCGTCCCGGTGCCGCGTCCCGTTCGCCCCCAACCCGTCCGGAAGGTTCGATGACGATTCGCTCCGTCACGTGCGCGGTGCTCGCCTCGCTCACCATGGTCACCACGCTCTCCGCACAGCAGGCTGCCGCCCGCACGCGTGCACCGGGACCGGCATTGCCGCCCGCCCCGTTCGAGCAGCCCGAGTTCGGCGCCACCTTCCGCTACGACGACTTCTCCAACCGCATCCTCGGCGGTGAAGGATTCGTCACCCGCTACGTCGACAACGCCGGCCGCGGCGGGGCACGGTTCGGCATCTTCTTCGTCGACAATGCCGCCCGACCGCTCGAGTACAACCAGGACTCGCTCGCCGCCCTGTTCCCGCTCAGCCTCGGCAAGCGCGCCCGGTTCGTCGCCTCGCGCGGGCAGCTCGAGTGGCTGTATGACGCGCGCGTCGTCGACACCGAGCGCATCACCACCCCCGCCGGCACCTTCGACACCTGGGTGGTCGAGACCATCGAGGCGCCGAAGCGCACGCGGAGCCCCGCGCTCGCCCGCACGCACGTCACCACCTTCTGGTACGCGCCGTCGGTGCGCAACATCGTCCGCCTCATGGTCGTGACCACCACGCCGGGTGGCGTGAAGGAGCTTCGTCGGTCGCAGCTCCGGAGCATCGAACACCCCCGCGCCGGTGCCCGCTGATCGCTGAGGCCACCGCGCCCGTCGCGGCGCGCGCATCGGGACCGCCCGCGCCGCGCCTCAGGCTCCTCGGCCTCGTCTTCGTCCTCTACTTCACCGTCTCGGGTGGTGCCTTCACCCTCGAGACGCTGGTCGCGACCGTCGGGCCCGTCATCGCGCTCTCGGCGCTGATCGTGATCCCGGTCTTCTGGGCCATCCCGGAAGCGCTGCTGATCGGTGAACTGGCCAGCATGCTCCCGGTCGAGGGCGGCTACTACCGCTGGGTGCAGCGCGCATTCGGCGACGGCTGGGGCTTCCAGAACGCGTGGTGCACCTGGCTCTACTCGCTGGTCGAGATGTCGCTGTATCCGGCGATCGTCATCCAGTACCTCGGTGCGTTCGCACCGGGCCTCACGCGCGGCTGGATCGTGCTCGTGACGCTGGTGGTGATCTGGGTGCCCACGCTCCTCAACCTGCGCGGCGCCGTGCCGGTGGGACGGGTGTCGGTGCTCATCGGCATCCTCGTCCTCGCCTGCTTCGGCCTGCTGGCCCTGTTCGCGCTGCCGCGCATAACACATGCGCCATGGGCGACGCTCGGCCCGACGGAGCCCGTGCGATGGTCGTCGCTTGGGACGGGGCTCAGCCTCGCGCTCTGGAACTGGATCGGCTGGGACAACGCCAGCACCGTCTGCGGTGAGATCGAGGATGCCGAGCGCACCTATCCCCGGGCGCTGGCGCTCGCCGTGCCGCTGGTGGCGCTGGGCTACCTCGTGCCGCTGCTGCCCGCGCTCGCCGCCGACGACTGGCGCACCTGGCGCGAGGGGGGATGGCCCGACATCGCGCGGGCGGTCGCGGGGCCGGCCGGCCCGCCACTGGCCGTCGCGATCATCGTGCTCGCCATGCTCAGCGCCACGGCGATGTTCAACTCGCTGCTCCTCGCCTATTCACGCATCCCGCTGATCGTGGCGCGTGATGGACTGCTCCCGCGCTGGCTGGCGGTGACGGATACGCGTGGAGTTCCGCGGCGCTCCATCCTCCTCGCCTCGACGCTCTACAGCGGCATCGCACTGCTGCCGTTCTCCGAACTCATCTCGGCCGACGTGCTGCTCTACGCCGTGGCGCTCGCGCTGGAGTTCGCGGCACTGATCCGGCTCCGTCGCACCGAGCCGACACTGCGGGGGTCGTTCCGACTCCCCATCGGGCGCGGCGGACTGGTGCTCCTGGCGCTCTGCCCGATGGTGATCCTCGTCGGTGTCTCCGCGCTGGAGCTGCAGGCGGGGGAGTTCGGGGGGCGGGCCTTGCTGGTGGCTGCGGCGACCGCCGCGGCCGGCCCCCTCGTCTTCACCGCGCTCGCCCGGCGCCGGGAGCGGGGTCGGGCGACGTCGGCGGCACCCCCGTCGCGGGGGTGAATCCGCTCCCGTTCGACTTCTCCGTCACGCCACCGGAGACGATGAACGTCATGAGTTCCGCGCTGCCGGCCTGCACCAGCGTCACGTGCTGCGACGGCACGAGCACGAGCTGGCCCGTGAAGGCGTAGCTGTGCGGCAGGTACACGGCGACATGGTCGGTGAGCCCGAACATCGACACGTCGCGCCGCGTCATGAAGCCGAGCGCCTTGGCCTCCGAGCCCGGGTAGAGCGTGACCATCACGGCCGTGTCGAAGCGCCTCTTGTCGCCGACGAACGCCTCGAAGAAGTCCTTCGCCGTGCCGTAGAGAAGGCGGATGAAGGGCAGCTTCTCGAGCACGCCATCGAGCAGGCCCACCAGCGAATCGGCGAGCACGTTCGAGCCCAGCGCGCCGACCAGCGTGATGAGGCCGATCGTGATGGCGAAGCCGACGCCGGGGATCGCCACCGGCACCCAGCTGTCGATGGCCGTGACGATCGAGTAGCAGACGTAGACCGTGAGCGCGAGCGGCGCCATGATCACGAGTCCGCGGAGGAAATAGCCAGCCAGGCGTCGCATGCGCGGGGAGCAGGGGAAGGGCGTGCCGGCAGCGGCGCCCGCACCCGGACAAGGTACCCGGATCAGTTCCCGGTCCGTCGCGCGCCGGCCTCAGGGCAGGGCGAAGCGGACGGCAGGGGCGTTCCCCAGGCTCACCGGGACGGCGCGCAGCCGGAGGGACACCCCTCGCGGAAAGCGGGCCGCAGTGTCGCTGCGCACGAACGCCGTCTGGAACGGCTGCGAGGTGCCCGGAGCCACGTTGAACGGCGCCGCACAACTGGCGAGGTCGTCGAGCTGGCGCGCGTCGAGCACCACCCAGGTGCCGGAAGGCGTGAGGCTGTCGATGACGAGCTCGGGACGCAGGCAGCCGGCGCTGCGGAAGGTGCCGTCGGTGCGGTTCTCGATGATGGCAGCGACCTGGAGCTGCTGCGCCGTGGTGCCCACCGTCACCGCCGACGTGAGCCGCAGTCCCACGTCACTCGGCTCGAGGGACGACGAGCATGCGGCAGGCAGCAGCACGAGGCTGACGGCGATGGCCTGCGCAGTCCTGCGGCCGGGCTGGAAAGGTGTCATGCGAGTGCTCCGCGCCTCTTCGGTGAACGACTGGCCCGCGATCCGTCGTCGATCGCAAGGTACCGTCCCGGTGACCGCTCGGTCACGTCACGACGGTGACGACGGCGGCGAGCATCGCCGCATCGTCGCCATCACGGCGATTCGCCGAGGCGGGTGCCGGGAGCTCACCGAACAGCGCCTGGCTCTCGAAGCTCTGCTGCAGCGCCAGGAGCATCGTGTCGAGCTCCTCCTGCCCCTTGTGCATCGCCTTCCGCAGGATGGCGCGGTAGCCGTACATGGCGCCGACGCCGACGAGGCCGCCGATGGCCAGCGCGGGCAGGGATGCCAGCGCGAGGCCGCCCAGCACCTTGGTGCCGATGCCGATGGCGGCGCCGAAAAACCCGCCGCCGCTCCCGATTGCCGACCAGGTGATCGCCTTCAGCTGCTTGCGATAGCCGGCGCGGAGGTCCCCGGTCACGACCACCTCGCACTCCGGCGCCGCGGCGGTGCCGCGCGCCTTCAGCGTCACGTTCAGCACGCCGATCTCGAGCTGCGCGCACCGGTACATCAGCGCGCCGTTGCGGCTGAAACCACCGCTGCCCACGCGGCCGTCCGACATGGCCTGATACAGGTTCGGCACGTCGAAGCGCAGGATGCCGCCGTCCAGCGGGTGGCCGTTCACCGTCTCCCGCACCTTGAGATGGAACGGTGTGGCGGTGAACACCCGCCCGATCAGCTGCAGGGCGACCTTCGGTGACACCCGCAGTGTGCGTGACGCGCTGATGCTCCGGTCGCTGGTGCCGAACATCAGCGTCAGGCGACGCTCGTCGCGGTCGCTGAGCGCGGCGACGGCCACCGCACCGTGGCTCGCGGCCGCGGTGCGTTCCGCCAGCGCGATGGCGACGAACTGCCGCGAGATCCCCGCCTCGACCGCGGCCGCCTCGACGTCGCGGACCCGGTACGTGTCGGTCGGCACGGTCGCCGACCCGTCCGCCGGGGCGGCGAGGTGCACGCTCTTCTCCATCCGCCGCGCGGCCTCCGCCTGCAGCTGGGCCGCGCGCTGCCAGACGGCGGCGGCATCACGTTCCGAGATGACCTCACCGCCGGTCGCGGCTACCGCTCCGCGCTCGGCCGTCACCACCTCGTCCAGCGCCTTGCCGAGGGCATCCGCCAGCGCTTCCGCGCTGTCCCACCGGCTCCCCGGTTCCTTCGCGAGGCACTTGTCGATCACCGCTGCGATGGGACCAGGCACCATCGGCGACACGCTGCGAAGCGAGGGTGCGGCCTTGGTCACGTGCGACACCAGCACCGCATTGGGCGACCCCTCGAAGGGCAGCCGGTTGCTCAGTGCGTGGAATCCCACCACCCCCAGCGAGTAGACGTCGCTGCGTGCGTCCAGCGGGTCGTCGCTCGCCTGCTCGGGGCTCATGTAGAACACCGTGCCGAGCACGCTGCCGTCGGCAGTCAGCCGCGCCTCGGCGGTGCGCAGGTCGCGCGCGATGCCGAAGTCCGTCACCATCGCACGCCCGGTGTCACGCTCGATCATGATGTTGTCGGGCTTCACGTCGCGATGGATCACGCCGCGGGCGTGCGCGTAGGCGAGGGCCCACGCCGTCTCGCGGAGCAGGCGCACCACGTCGGCCACCGGCAGGGCACCGCGTTCGCGGATGCGGTCGCCGAGCGACTCGCCCTCGACGAACCCCATGCTGAACCAGACCTGCCCGTTCGCCTCGTCGGCGCGGTGCACCGGCACGATGTGCGGATGGCTGAGCTTCGCCGCCGTGCGGGCCTCCCGCAGGAAGCGCTCGCGTGTCGCATCGCTGGCCGTGCCGGTGAGCAACACCTTGATCGCGACGAGGCGGTCGAGCAGGCGGTCGCGAGCGAGCCAGACCGAGCCCATCCCGCCCTGGCCCAACGGGCGCACGATGTCGAACGCCGTGCGAACGGCGTCGGGGATCGTCGGATCGGCAGGCTGGGGTGCGGGGAGGCTGGTCATCAGGTGCTGTCGTCAGGACGGGAAACGGGAGCGCGTGGTTTCGCCCGGGCTGTCGCGGCCGTGGGAAATCTCGCACGATTCCCCGGTGGCGGGATGGCGTGCGTAGACTCCAGCCATGCCAGCCGCCGCATCCTCCCTCGCCCGCCGGTGCGTCGCCTGAGCCGCCGCCACCTCGTGCTGGCCGGTGCCGGCCATGCCCAGCTCGACCTGCTCGCCGCCCTGTCGCACGGCGTTCCCGACGGCTGGGACGTGACGCTGGTGACCCCGCAGCCGGCGTTCCACTACAGCGGGATGCTGCCGGCGGTCATCGCGGGCCTGGAGCCGGCGTCCGCGGCCGAGATCCCGGTGGGCGCGATCGCACGGGCGGCGGGCATCTCGGTTGCCGTCGACGCGGTTGCGGCCCTCGATGCCCGGTCGCGGAGCCTCACGCTGCGGGGCGGGCGCACGATCGGCTACGACATCCTGTCACTCGACGTCGGCAGCGTGCCGGCCGGCCTGGATGTGCCGGGAGTGCCGGCGCACGCCCACCCGGTGCGACCGTTCGTGCAGGCGCTCGCACTGATGGCCCGGATCGACGAGCGGATCCGTGAGACGACACATGGCGCTGCCCTCGCGATGACGGTGGTGGGTGGCGGCGCCGCGGGTGTGGAGATCGCCTTCGCGATCCGCGCGCGGGTGATGCGTGCCGGGCGCCTGCCCCGCATCACCATCGTCGATGCGGGCGCCGGCGGCGGTCTCCCGCTGCCGGGCTTCGCGACGGCAGCGCGCGAGCGTGCCGCGCTGGCCCTGTCCCATCGTGGGATCAGCGTCCGCGCCGCCCGTGTGCTGCGCGTGCATCCCGGGTCGATCGAGGTCGATGTGGATGGCCGGGAGGAGACACTCGCCACCTGTGCCACGGCCTGGGTCACCGGGCCCGCTGCGCACCCCTGGCTCGGCGCGAGCGGACTGCCGTGCGACGCCGGCGGCTATCCGCTCGCATCGCGCACGCTGCAGCTCGACGGGGACGGCACCGCCTGGGGCGGGGGGGATTGTGTCACGCTGCGCGATGCCGGTCGCACGGCGCGCGCCGGTGTCTACGCGGTGCGGATGGCACCCGTGCTGGCGGCGAACGTGCTCGCGACCATGCGCGGCGACACGGCGCGGGTGCACTTCGCGCCGCAGCCGGACTTCCTCGCGCTGCTGAGCACCGGCGACGGCTGTGCGCTGCTCCGATGGCACGGCGTCGCGCTCGAGTCGCGGTGGGCGCAGCGGCTCAAGACCCGGATCGACACCAGCTACCTGCAACGCTACCGCGCGCTGCCCACCTGAGCCCGCAGGTGGCGAGGCGCCAAGCATACCCCCGCCTCCCGGCATGCCCTAGAATTCCGCCCATGACAACCCTGCCGCTTCCGACGCCCGCCGCGCCCGGCGCCATCACGCCGTGGACCATCGACGACGCCCGTGCCCTCTACAACGTGGAGGGGTGGGGCAGCGGCTACTTCGACATCAACGCCAAGGGGCACGTGGTCGTCCGGCCGGACCGCGAGCACCCCGATCGCGAGGTGGACCTCTTCGAGCTGGCGCAGGACCTCGAGGCGCAGGGGGTCGCCATGCCCGTGCTGCTCCGATTCTCCGACCTGCTGCGCTCGCGCGTGCACCAGCTCAGCGAGGAGTTCGAGGCGTCGATCAAGGAGTACGGGTACACCGGCAAGTACACCACCGTCTTCCCGATCAAGGTCAACCAGCAGCGCCACGTCGTGGAGGAGATCCACGAGTTCGGCCAGCCGTACGGCGTCGGCCTCGAGTGCGGCTCCAAGCCCGAGCTGCAGGCCGTCATCGCGCTCACCGACAAGACCGACCACCTGATCGTCTGCAACGGCTACAAGGACCACGAGTTCATGCGGCTGGCCCTCATCAGCCAGAAGCTGGGGCACCGGGTGTTCATCGTGCTGGAGCAGCTCTCCGAGCTCGACGTGCTCCTCGAGGTGGCCGATGAGCTGGGCGTCGTCCCGACCGCCGGCGTGCGCATCAAGCTCGCCTCGGCCGGATTCGGGCGCTGGGCGCAGAGCGGCGGCGAGAAGAGCAAGTTCGGCCTCAACGTCGCGCAGCTCGTCAAGCTGATCGACAAGCTGAAGGCGCTGGGCCGGCTCGACATCCTCAAGCTCATCCACTTCCACCTCGGCAGCCAGATCCCCGACATCCGCTACATCAAGGCGGGGTTGCAGGAGGTCGCGCGCTTCTACGTGGAGCTGCGCCGCATGGGTGTGGACGTCACCTACGTGGACGTGGGCGGTGGCCTGGGCGTGGACTACGACGGCACCAACAGCACCGCCGAGGCGAGCGTCAACTACACCCCGCAGGAGTACGCCAACGACGTGGTCTACACCATCGCCGAGGCCTGTCGCGAGCACGAGCTGCCGATGCCGAACCTCATCAGCGAGAGCGGGCGCGCCCTCACCGCGCACCACGCGCTGATGCTGGTGAAGGTCATCGACGTCGAGACGAACACCGTGCCGATGATGCCGGAGCTCACCGACGACGACCACACGCTGCTCCACGAAATGCTCGAGGACTGGCACACCGTGCACAGCGGCCAGGAGCTCAAGCCGCGCAAGGTGCGCGAGATCGCGCACGACGCCAGCTTCGACAAGGACCGCGCCCGGCAGTACTTCAGCGCCGACGCCCTCGACCTGCGCTCCCTCGCGATCGCCGAGCAGCTCCACCTCGGGATCATGAACGGGCTGCAGCGCCTCGTCCGCGACGACACCGAGGAGTTCGAGGACATCCTCGCCGAGGTGGAGGCCGCGCTCACCGACCGCTACTTCTGCAACTTCTCGCTGTTCCAGTCGCTCCCCGACCACTGGGCCATCGACCAGCTCTTCCCGGTGATGCCCGTGCACCGCCTCGACGAGCGCCCCGACCGCATGGGCACGCTGCAGGACGTCACCTGCGATTCCGACGGCAAGATCGACCGCTTCGTCGGCGACCGGAACGGCCGGCCGAGCCTCGAGCTGCACGTGCCGCGGGACGACGACGACTACGTGCTCGGCATCTTCCTCACCGGTGCCTACCAGGAGATCCTCGGCGACCTCCACAACCTGTTCGGCGACACCAACGCCGTGCACGTGAAGCTGGCAGAGGACGGGCGCTACGTGGTCAGCGACATCGTGCACGGCGATACCGTCACCGAGGTCCTCAACTACGTGCAGTTCCACGCCCCGAACCTGCTTGCGACCTTCCGCCGCAAGGTCCAGAATGCCAGCGGCATCACTCGCACCGAGGCCAATGCCTTCATCGCGGACTACATCGCGGGCCTCGAGGGCTACACCTATCTCGAGGGGGAGGCAGCGCGATGAGCGACCCGGTCCCGATGGACACGCAGCCGGTGCAGGCGGCGCCCGCGAACGCCGGCTCCTGGGAGGACGCGCTCGACATCTTCTACGCGCCACGACAGGTCTTCGAGCGGCGCCGCGACGGGAAGTACTGGATCCCCCTGCTCATCCTGTGCGCCGTCTCGGTGGCGATCTACTTCCTGTCGATCCAGTTCAACGAGGCGGTGGCGGACGCGGAGTTCTCGCGTGCGATGGCCGAGCAGGCAGCCAAGGGCGGGCAGAAGATGACGGCGGAGCAGGTCGCGGCCGCCAAGGCGTTCGCCGGCAAGTTCAAGGCGCTCGTCGTCTACATCCTGCCGGTCATGCTGGTCATCTCGGCGTGGGTGTCCGGCGTGATCATCATGCTCCTCGGGAACATGATGGGTGGGAAGCTGAACTTCGCGCAGGGGGTGACGGTCGGCGTGCTGGCCAACTTCCCGGAGGTGCTGGGGCGTGCCGTGGTCGGGGTGCAGGGCCTGTTCCTCGACACCGCCACGGTCACCAGCAAGTACGCCTTCGCCACCAGCGTGGCGCGGTTCATGTCCGCCGATGCGAACAAGTTCCTGCTCAAGCTCGGGGCGCTGGCCGACCCGTTCGTGATCTGGAGCTCGGTGCTCGTCGGGATCGGCGTCTTCGTGATCGGCCGGGTCGAGAAGGAGAAGGCCGCCGTGCTCGCGATCATCCACGCCATCGGGTACGCCATCATCGCCCGCTGAGCCACGCTGGCACCCGCATGCGACGATCCCCCGTCAGGCGCGCCTGACGGGGGATCGTGTCGTTCACGAAGCAGGGGGGGACGGCTCAGCCCTTCGCCGCGGCGAAGCGTTCGCCCACCTTCGCCCAGTTGATCGTGTTGAACCAGGCATCGAGGTAGTCGGGACGCTTGTTCTGGTACTTCAGGTAGTAGGCATGCTCCCACACATCCACGCCGAGCAGGATGTCGGCCGCCCGCTTCCCGTCCATGATCGGGTTGTCCTGGTTCGGCGAGCTGGTGATGGAGAGTGCGCCGCCATCGTGCATCAGCCACGCCCAGCCGCTGCCGAAGCGGCCCACGCCCGCCGCCTTGAGCTGGTCGCGGAACGCGCTGTACCCGCCGAACGTCGAGGTCACGAGCGCGCCCAGGTCGCCGGTCGGCTCGCCACCGGCGTGCGGCGCCATGATCTCCCAGAACAGCGAGTGGTTCCAATGGCCGCCGCCGTTGTTGCGCACGGCGCCGCGCACGGCGTCGGGCACGCCGGCGAGGTCGGCGAGCAGCGCCTCGAGCGGCGTGTCGGTGAGGGTTGGCGCCTTCTCGATCGCGGCGTTCAGGTTGGTGACGTAGGCCTGGTGATGCTTGCCATGATGGATGCCCATCGTGGTGGCGTCGATGTGCGGCTCGAGCGCATCGAGCGCATACGGCAATGCTGGCAGGGTGAATGCCATGGAGTCTCCGGAAGAGCGTACGGAATGAGGCATGGGTGCTGCAGGAAAACTAAGCCCGGTGCCGGGCGTGCCGGTGCCAAGGCAGGCCCGGCCGGAGTGCCGCGATCAGGCCTGCGCCTTCGCCTTGCGGTGCTCGCGCCACCAGCTCAGCACCCCCGGCATCACCGACAGGAGGATCACCGCCAGGATGACCTTCTCGACGTGCTGGGCCACACCGGGTATCGTCTTGCCGAGGCCGTATCCGATCATCAGCATGCTCCAGATCCAGAGGAAGCTCCCGGAGATGGAGAAGCCCGCGAACCGGGCATAGGGCATCGCACCGACGCCGGCGAGCACCGGTGCGAACGTGCGCACGATCGGCACGAAGCGCGCGATCATGACCGTCTTGCCACCATGCTTCTCGTAGAAATCGTGGGCCCGCTGCAGGTACTTCCGCTTGAAGATCAGCCCGTCCTGTCGGGTGAAGAGCTTGGGACCGGTGAATCGGCCGATCTGGTAGCCGACGCTGTCACCGACGATCGCCGACGCCATCAGCAGGAATCCGAGCGACCAGACGTGGATGCCGAACTCCGGGCGGGTCGCGCCCAGCAGCCCGGCCGTCACGAGCAGCGAGTCGCCCGGCAGGAAGAGACCGACCAGCAGGCCGGTCTCGCAGAAGATGATCAGCATCATGCCGACGGTGCCCGCCCAGCGGACGAGCTCCGGCAGGTCACGGAGGCGCGAGAACAGGTCCTGGAGGAATTCCATCTGGTCCGGGGTCAATCACATGAAGAACGCGCCAGGACCCGGGGGAAGCCCCGGACCGCGACGCGTCGATGCGGCGGCGGATGGCGCGCGACGGCACCCGCCGACGGGCGGAAAATCACCGGTGCGGGCTGTCCGCACAACGGGACCTCCGACTACTCTGCCGTACCGTGACACCGCCGCGCCGATCCACCGCACCCTCGCCCACCACCATGGACACCCACGCCCCCCATACGGTGGTGGTGGTGTCCCACACGCACTGGGACCGCGAGTGGTACCACCCCCTCGGCCGGATGCAGCAGCGGCTGGCCGCCCTCGTCGATGCGTTGCTGGACGACCGCGACGGGCTGCCCTTCCTGCTGGACGGGCAGGCCATCGTGCTCGACGACTACCGCGCGATGCGCCCCGAACGTGCGGAGCACCTGAGCGCCGCCCTCCGGGCCGGTGAGATCGAGGCCGGGCCCTGGTACGTGCTCCCGGACCTGCTCCTGCCCGGCGGAGAGGCGCTCGTCCGGAACCTGCTCGAGGGCTCCCGGACCGTCCGCGAGGCCGGGGGGGCACCTCCGCCCGTCCTCTACTCCCCGGACGCCTTCGGGCACAGCGGCGCAGGACCGGTGCTCGCCCACGGCTTCGGCCTCGACACGGCGATCGTGTGGCGGGGCTTCGGCGGTCCCGAGCACCCGGATGGCACCGTCGCCTGGTGGGCACACCCGGGCGGCGCGGGGGTGGTGCTGTACCACCTCCCGCCCTCCGGCTACGAAATCGGCGCGTCGCTCCCCGTCGCCGATTCTGCCGCGAGCTTCCGCTGGCGCAGCATGCGCGACGCGGTGCTGGGGAACAATCCGCTGCGCATCGCGCTGCTGCCGAACGGGGCCGACCATCACGCCCGCCAGGAGCAGCGGCGCGCGGCGCTGGCGACGCTGGCCCGCGTCGCCGAGCCGCACGACGTGATTCCCGGGACGCTCGCCTCGTTCGCACATCGGCTGCGGCATGCGGCCACCGGGGTCGAACTGCCGGTCGTGACCGGCGAGCTGCGCGACTCGAGCGGCTGGACCTGGTCCCTCCAGGGCACCTTCGCCACCCGCGCCTACCAGAAGCGCACCAACGCGCAGGTCGAGCGCCTGCTGGTGCGCGAGGCGGAACCGTGGGCCGCGCTGGCGTGGTTCACCCGCGGCTGGCGGCAGGGCAGTGTGCGCGCCGCCTGGCGCATGCTCCTCTCGGCACAGCCACACGACACGCTCTGCGGCTGCTGCCACGACGACATCGCGCGCGCGGCCGACCAGCGATGGGCCGACGCGCGTGTGCTCGCCGAGGCGGTGCGGGAGGATGCGCTGGGCGCCCTCGTCGGGTACGACGGCGCGCAGCAGCGGGAGCTGGAGGCGAACTGGCGCCCCACGCTGGTGCTGCGCAATCCGGCCGCACGGGCACGCGGCGGCGTGGCCCGCCTGCGCCTGGTGGATGCCGTGATCGCGGATCCCGTCGGTCCCGGCAGCGCCGCGCGGTCGGGAGCACGGGTGAATCCGCCCGCAGCGCCGATCGGCTGGTCGGGTGACGAGCACCTGCAGCTCGTGCAGCGCACGCGGCAGTTCGATCGCGTCGAGTCGTCGCAGCACTACCCGCGGAACGCCGTCGTGCGGGTGACCGAGGTGCTGGCCTGGGTGCCGCCGGTGCACGGCTACGGCGTGCAGCCGGTGATGCTCGCCGAGCTCTCCGCCCTCGTGCAGGCCACGCCCGTGAAGTCGCGCGTGCGGGCTTCCGACACCGAGTTGAGCAGTGCGGCGTGGCGCATCAGCTCCACGATGCAGGGACTCGTCGCGACGCACCTCGGCACCGGGGCGCGCGTGAACGCCGTGGGCTGGCTGGAGAGCACCACCGATGCCGGCGACACCTACACGCCGTCCCTGCGTGGGGCACCGGTCGTGTCGCACTGGTCGGCGCCGAAGATGCAGGTGCGCGGTCCGCTTCGGGTGGAATGGGAGCTGGCGGCAGCATTCGAGCGACCGGCGACAGCGATCGCGCCGGCCACCGATCCGGTCGCCCGCGACCTGCCCTCGCGTGAGGCGGCCGAGGTGATGGTCACGGCGGGCGTCGCGCTCCAGGCGGGGGCGGAGTGGATCGAGGTCTCGATCCGGGGCGACAACCGGGCGGGGGATCATCGCCTGCGCTGGATCCTCCCGCTCCCGGGCAGCATCCACACCGATCGCGTCATCGCCGATGCGGCGTTCGGTGCGATCGAGCGGCGGCATGTGGACCGCGATCCGCGCGAGTGGAGCCCTGAGCAGCGCCTGCCGACGGCGCCGCTCCATCGCTGGCTCCACCTCACGGGCGAGGCGTACGGACTGGGCATCGTGAGCGATGGGCTGGCCGAGTACGAGCTGCTGCCCGGCGGGCACCTCGCGATCACGCTGCTGCGCGCGGTCGGCGAACTCTCGCGACGCGATGTCGTCGAGCGGCCCGGGCATGCCGGCTGGCCGCTGCCGACGCCGATGGCGCAGTGCCGCGGCCCATTCGAGGCGCGCTTCGCGATCGTGATCCTCCCCGCCGACCGCGATGCCGCGCAGGCGATGCTCGAGGCCACGGCCGACGACGTGCTGCACCCGATCACCGGTGACACGCTGCGCGGCGTGGGCACGCTGCTGCATGCCTGCGAGGGGCTGACCCTGGAGGGGAAGGGGCTCGCCTTCAGTGCCGCGCGGCGCAGCGAAGATGGCCAGTGGCTCGTGCTGCGCTGCATCAACCAGTGTGATGCCGCCGTGCGCGGTGTGTGGCACCTCCCGCGCGCGGCATCCGAAGTGCGCCTCTCCCGGCTCGACGAGACGCCGGGCATCGCGCTCACCGGCACCGGCAGCCGGATCCGGTTCGAGGCGCCACCGAACGGTGTCGTGACCCTGCTCGTGCGCTGACCGCGGCAGCCCCGCTGCGGGGCCGCGCTCGTCAAACGACCGCGATGTCCTCTGTGCGGAGCAGGCGCGCGACCGCACCGAGACGCAGCAGGAACCCGGTGGCCGCCAGCGACTGCAGCAGCAGCGCCGGCACGAGCAGCCCGGGGACGAGGATGGCGAGCCGGCTCACGCCGTACAGCACCACGAAGCCCAGCACGACCCCGCGCGGCGGTGGCACGTGGTGCGCCGCTGTGGCGGCGGTCGCGGAGTGCCAGACATGGTGCAGGATGCCGAAGCTCGCCACCGCGCCGAGGCCCGGCACCACCAGCAGCCAGAGTCCCAGGGGATTGCACATCCGCTCCGGGCCGGGGATGTGCATCGCCATGCGACGCAGCGCGAGGCAGAAGGCCACCTGCGCCGACAGGTAGGCCACCACGAACACCAGCGCGGCGGCATCGAACGTCGCATGCCACGGCAGCAGGGTCAGGGCGAACGCGCGGAGGCTGTCGGCCATGCTGAACGCTAGCACCCGGGGCAGGGCGTGCGTCACCCCGCCGCCGAACGCCCCGCCGCACGCGCCTGCAGCCAGTCGCCGACGAGGGTCGCCGCCGTCACCGTCGCCACCACCGCCAGCCCCGGCGCCAGCGCCACCCACGGTGCCGTCACGAGGTGCTCGCGCCCCCCGGCGATCATGTTGCCCCAGCTCGGCGCCGGCGGCTGCACGCCGAGCCCGAGGAAGCTGAGGCCACTCTCCAGCAGGATCGCGTTGCCGATGCCGAGCGTCGTGGCCACGAGCGCCGGCGCGACCGCGTTCGGGATCACGTGCCGTGTGAGCGTCCGCCACGATGACGCGCCGAGCACCGTGGCCGACGCCACGAAGTCGCGCCCCGCCAGGCCCAGTACCTCGGCGCGCACCAGCCGCGCCACGCCCATCCAGCCGGTGAGCGCCAGCACGGTCACCAGCGTCGGGATCCCCGGTCGCCAGAGCGCGGCACAGGCCAGCAGCAGCACCAGCCGCGGGATCGCCTGCAGTGTGTCGGAGGCGGAGGTGATCACGGTGTCGGCCACGCCGGCCCTCCACCCGGCCACCGCACCGAGCACGGTGCCGACCACGCCGCTCAACACCGCGCCGGCCACACCCACCAGCAGCGACAGGCGGCCGGCGAGCAGCAGCCGTCCGAGCACGTCACGACCGAAGGCGTCGGTGCCGAAGAGGTGCCACCCGCCGGCGTCCGCCGTCAGCGGCGCGCGGAACCGCAGCGACAGCACGTCGCCGACTGCGGTGGGGTCCCGCTGCAGCAGCGGGCCCAGCGTGCACGCCAGCGTCAGCACGGCCAGCACGACCAGTGACACGCGGACGCGGAACGGGATTCCGACGCTCATGCACGCCCCCGGCGCGGGTCGAGCAGTGGCAGCAGCAGGTCGGTGAGCAGGTTCGTCATGATCACCACTGCGGCATACAGCAGCGTCACCGCGAGGATCACGGGATGGTCGCGCTGCGCGACGGCACCGAGCAGCAGCCGCCCCATGCCCGGCCACGCGAACACCCCTTCCACGAACACCGAGCCGGCCACGATGCCCGGCACCGCCAGCGCCACCAGCGCCGCGATCGACGGCAGCGCCACGCGCACGACGTGATGGCGCCACGCCGCCGTCGCCGTCACGCCCTTTGCCAGCGCCGTGCGGCGATGCTCGCCCTGGGCGGCCTCGACGATCGCGGCGCGTGCGAAGCGTGCCACGCCGGCGGCCCCGGTCAGTGTCAGCACCAGCACCGGCAGCACGGCATGACGGAACAGGTCCAGCGGCGCCGCCGAGGGATCGAGCACCCCCGGGTCACGCATCGCGAACGCCGGGAGGCGCCACGCGGGGGGCACGCCCAGTGACGAGGCGCCGACGGTGACGGCGGCGACGAACGCCAGCGAGAGCCAGAAGGTCGGCGCGGAGTAGAGCGTCGTGCTCAGGATCGTGAGCCCCGTGTCGACGCCGCTCCCGGCGCGGCGCGCCTGTGTGCTGCCCACCAGCACGCCCAGCAGCACCGTCAGCGTGAGCGAGGCGGCGCCAAGCCCCAGCGACACCGGCAGCGCCTCGGCCAGCCGCTCCACCACCGGGCGTCCGGTGGCGAGGCTGGTCCCGAGGTCGCCCTGCGCGATATTCCCGAGCCAGCGCGCGTACTGCTGCACCAGCGGGGCATCCAGGCCAAGCTCCGTGCGCAGTCGCGCCAGCGTCGCCGCGTCCGCCTCTGGCGGCAGCAGGAGCAGCGCCGCATCACCCGGAGCCGCGTGCACCAGCGCAAACGTCAGCGTGCAGACCAGCCAGAGCAGGACGAGCGCGGTGCCGGAGCGGCGGAGCAGGTGGGCCACGCCTCAATGATCGCCCGCGGACGTGGTGCCGCCAACCGGGCGGGAAGGCTGGCCGCGGCAATGCTGCTCGCTGCCTGTGCCGGCAGCGCCCGGTCTGCCGACACCATCGTCATCGCGACCGGCACGGATCTCGAGGGAATGCAGCCGCTCACCACCGTGCATCCACTCTCGCGCCAGGTGCAGCGCTATCTCGTCTTCACGCCACTGACGCGGCTCTCGGCCACGCTCACACCGGAACCCTGGGCAGCACGGTCGTGGAGCTGGTCCGCCGACCGCACGCAGCTCGTGATGCTCGTCGACACGACCTTGCGCTGGCACGACGGGATTCACGTCACCGCCGGCGATGCACGTTTCACCCTCCAGCGCGCGCTGGATCCCGCCACCGGATACGCGCGCCGTGGCGACCTGCAGGCAATCACCCGGCTCGACTCCCGGGGGCGCGACTCACTCGTCATCACCTTCGCCCGCCCGCAGGCCGACGTACCACTGGTGCTGGCAGAGTTGCCCGTCCTGCCGGAACACCGCCTGCACGGCGTGGCCCCGGAAGCCCTGCGACGTGACCGCTTCACTGTCGCACCCGTCGGTTCGGGCCCGTACCGCGTCGTGCAGCGTGACGCCGGCCGCCGCTGGGTGCTGCAGCGCGTGGACACCTTCCCGGCGCGGCTTGGCGGTGTCGCGGCCACGCGCACGCTGGTCGTTGCCGTGATCGACGAGGCCACCACGAAGGTGGCCGGCCTGGTGAGCGGCGCGCTCGACATCGCCGGCGTGAATCCCGCCACCGCCGCGCTGGTGCGGCGTGACCCGACGCTGCGCCTGCTGGACTACCCCACGTTCTTCAGCAACTGGCTCCTGTTCAACCCGGCCTGCGCTGTTGTCTCGGACGTGCGGGTACGTCGTGCGATCAGCCTTGCGCTCGACCGTCGCCGGATCGTGGACGCCGGCATCGGCGGGTTCGGGGTGCCGAGTGCCGCACCCAGCGCCGATCTCGCGTCCGACACCACGCCAGCGCAGCCCGCCAGTGCCGATTCGCTGCTCGACGCGGCCGGATGGACGCGTACGGGGCAGGACACGAGACGGCGCGGCGCGGCACCGCTGGTGATCGAGATGCTGACCGTGAGCACGGGAGACAATCCCGTCGAGCAGCTCATGCAGGCCGACCTGCGCGCCCGCGGCATCGACCTCCGCATCGCCACCCGGGACATGGGTGCGCTGCTGGCGAACGCCCGCGTGCGCGCTCCGTCGCACTGCGCCGTGTACACCGGTGTCGCCGGTGATCCGTCGCGCAGTCAGCTCGGGGCGCTCTTCGATCCCGCCGCCGCCGGCGGTGCGCTGGAACTTGGTGCCGCCAGGCCCGCCGCCCTCGGCCCGTTGTTCGGCACGCTGCGGACCAGCTCCGACACCGTTGCCCACCGCGCCGCCTGGGCCGGCGTGCGGCGGATCCTCGCCGACAGCGTGCCGGGCACCGTGGTCTTCCACTCGCGCGGGGTCCAGGGACTCACGCGGCGGCTGCAGCACGTGACCATCGACCTGCGCGGTGAGCTGTACTCCGCCGCGCGCTGGACCCTCGCACCACCTGCCGACCGGTGAGCCTCTTTCTCGACCATCGAGCCCTCTGCGGGCGCCGGGAGTTCCTTCGCGATCCCGACGCGCTCGGCGGCCTCGCCGGGTCGCTGCAGCGCGAACTGCACGCGGCGCTCGACGTGCCGGTGCCGGCCGGCAAGTCCCGCCTCACGCGGCAGGGGGGGCGATGCGCGCGCTGCACGGTGCTGCTGGCGTTCGACCCGCGGCGGCCGTTCGCGCATGCGTGTCCGCAGTGTGGCACCGTGTACGACGACAGGGTGCACCACGAATGGTGGCTGATGAACGCGCACCTCTGGACCGCCGAGCAGTGCACGCGGGCGGCAGCACTGGCGTTCCTGCGCGACGACGACCTCGCCGCCCGGCGCGCCGACGCGATCCTCGAGGCGTACACCGCGCGCTACCTGCAGTGGCCCAACCGCGACAACGCACTCGGCCCCACGCGCCCGTTCTTCAGCACCTATCTCGAGTCGATCTGGCTGCTGCACCTCGCCATCGCGCTCGACCTGCGCATGGCAGCCGCCGGTGGTGCGACGGCCCTCCACGCGGCGGCGCTCGACCGGCTCGTCGCGCCATCGTCGGCGCTGATCGCGTCGTTCGACGAGGGGCGCAGCAACCGGCAGGTCTGGCATGCTGCCGCGCTGCTCGCCTCGGCACACCTGCTCGATGACGCCGCCATGCGCGACCGCGCGGGTGCGTCGGTGGTGGCGCTGATCCGCGAGGGGCTGCACGACGATGGAAGCTGGTACGAGGGTGAGAACTACCACCTCTTCGCGCATCGCGGACTCCTCTCCGGTGTGACGCTCGCCGAGCGTGCCGGCATCGGGGTCCCGGCGGGACTGCTGGAGCGCTTCGAGCGCGGGTTCGCCGTGCCGTTCCGCACGATGCTGCCCGACGGCACGTTCCCCGCACGGCGTGACAGCCAGTACGGCGTGGCATTGCGCCAGTACCGGACGGCGGACTGGGTCGAGTGCGGCCTCGCGCGCCGTGACACGCCGCCGCTGCGCGCCGCGCTCGCCATGTTGTATGCCGACTGGCCGTCGCCGGGTGACACCGGGCGGGCCCACTCCACGGCCGACGCGGAACGCAACCAGCCAGGCCTGCGGCTCACGCGCGCCGACTGTGGCTGGCGCGCCTTGCTGCTCGCAGTGCCCGCCCTGCCGCCACTGGAGGATGCCGCGCTGCGCTCCGAACTGCTGGAGGGGCAGGGGCTTGCGGTGTTCCGACGGCGGGCTGGCGCGTTCTGGGTTGGGCTCGACTACGGCGACCCCGGCGACGGACACGGACATCCCGACCGGCTCAACGTCGTCATCGCCACCCGGCAGTCGCGCTGGCTCGACGACGTCGGCACCGGCAGCTACACCTCGCCCACGCTCGCATGGTATCGCAGCTCCCTGGCCCACAACGCGCCGATGGTGGATGGGTGTGACCAGGGCGAGGCGCACGGCACGCTGCTCGCGCACGACGAGCAGGCTGATGCCGGCTGGGTGTCGGCGGAGTTCACGGACCCGCGCAGCGCGGTGACCTTCGTACGAACGCTAGTCGTGCTGGACGGGTACGTCATCGACGAGCTCACCTGGACTTCGGCTCGCGACGTCGTCGTCGACGTGCCGATGCAGGCGCAGCGCATTGCCGACCCGCGAATCACGTGGGCAGCCGCACCGTCCCATCGCACCGAGTGGCTGGTTGACCCGCAGCAGGCCGCGCTGCCGGCCGGCACTCACAGTTCCCTGGTGCTCCGCGGCCTGCCCTCGCCGGCCGGTGGCCCCGCGGATCCCGGCGCGCTGACGTTCACCTGCTCGATCTGGAGCGCCACCGACGCGCTGCTCTGGTCAGCCGGTACGATCGGCCCGCCGGCCGGCAGCGCGCATGGCCTCGTTGCCCTCCGCCAGTCCGGCCGTGCCGGTCGCAGCCTGCGCGTTTTTGCCTCCCCGGGCGCCATCGCCGATGTCGGCGTCGATGACGGTGCGATCACCGTCACCTGCGCCGACCAGTCCGTCACGACGCATCGTCGCACCGCGACCGGCTGGCGCATCAGCACCAGCCGCAATTCGGTGACAGTGCACGAATTCTCGTGCGAACTCGGCGGCGTGCGTGACCGGCCTGCCGCGCCGGCGCGGGCTACCCGCACCGCCGGTGAGTCGGTCGCCGTCGTCCGGACCTCGCGGCAGAACGTCGTGGCGATCACGCTCGGCGAGGCCCAGTACCGCCAGACCGAAGTGCCCTGGCACCTCGCCGGACAGCCCACTGCCCAGGTCTTCGTGACCGGCCTGCAGGCGGGGATGCTCATCATCACCGTCGCGGCGCAGTTCAACCGTCCGCCGCACTTCGCGCCAGCCCGCGACGAGAATCCGCTCGACAACGAGCTCAGCGATGTGAACAGCGATGGCGTGCAGCTCCATTGGCGATCGCTGGTCGACGGCATCACCTGGAACGGGGCGCTCGCCGTGCCGGCCGGTGACATGGTCCGCCTCACCGCCGTGCACGGCAATCTCGACGGCCTCGAGGCTGCCTGGTCGCTGGAGGGGAGCACCGTGCAGGTCGTGTTCTCGCTGCCATGCCCGCCATCGGCCCCCGAGTTCAGTTTCTGCGTCTGCGTCAACGACTGCCCGCCGGGCCGCGAGCGACGTCGCGGGCAGCTCGTGCTTGGCGGACGCGAGGGGGAGACCGCCTATCTTCGGGGAGCGCGACAGCCTCCTGACCGCGCCGTCCGCGTCCTCTTCGAACCCGAGCATCCGTGAGCCTGCTGCGCAACATCCGCGTCGTCCTGCACGAACCGCAGGACCCCGTGAACATCGGGGGGACCGTCCGCGTGATGAAGAACATGGGGCTCGACGACCTCGTCCTGGTGCGACCGATGCGCTACGACCCCGAGAAGCTGGAGCGGATCGCGCACAACACGCGCGACCTTGCCGGCCGCATCCGGCACGTCGACGAACTCCGGGACGCCCTCGACGACTGCGTGGCCGTCTACGCCTTCGCGGGCAAGCACCGCGCCGTCCGCTGGCCGGTGATCACGCCCCGCGAGATGGCCGCGGCGGCGCTGGAGCGCGTCCCCGACGGCCCGGTGGCGATGCTCTTCGGCCGCGAGGATCATGGCCTGCCGAACGAGGCGCTGGACCAGAGTACGGCCGTCGTCTGCATCCCGACGACCGAGCACATGTCACTCAACCTGGCGCAGGCTATCCTCGTTGGTGCCTACGAGTTACACCTCGCCGCCGGAGATGCCACGCGAATGCCGCCGCGGCGCCGGAAGGAAGGGCCGGCCTCGACGGTGGAGAATCGTGAGCTCACCATCCAGCGCATCCATCGCGCCCTGGACCTGCTCGATTTCTTCAAGACGCGGAACCCCGAACACGTGATGCGCGCAGTCCGCTCCCTGGTCTCGCGTGCCGAACCGGCCACCCGCGAGATGGAGCTCGTCAAGTCGATGGCGATCGAGGTCGAGCGCACGCTGGAGCGCGAGACGCGCCGATCGTTCAAGGCGGCCCTCGCCGGCGACATGTACGAGCCCCCGTCGAGCGGCATTCCGGGAATTCCCGTCGGCTCCGACGCGGACGCAGACCGTGGCGGAAGCGAGGACACCACCGGAGAGCCGGACGGCGGGGCATGACGCCCGACTGGCGCGCGCGCGCCACTGCCGTCATCCCCGGTGGCAGTTCCACCGGCAGCAAGCGCCCCGCCAGCCTGTTCGGGCCGGCGCACGAGGGTCCGACCCACCTCACCGAGGCCCGCGGCTGCCGCATCCGCACCGCGGGCGGCGACTGGCTCATCGACCTCACCTCCGCCCTCGGCGCGGTGGCGCTCGGCTACGCCGATCCCGGGGTCTCCGACGCCGTGGCCGTCGCGGCACGGCGTGGGCCGGTCGCCGGCCTCTCGTATGTGGACGAGGTGACCCTCGCGGAACGCCTGTGCGGGCGCATCGCGTCGGCCGAGCAGGTGCGCTTCCTCAAGACCGGCGCCGAGGCGTGTGCCGCCGCCATCCGCATCGCGCGGACACACACCGGACGCGACCGGGTCCTTGGCAGCGGCTATTTCGGCTGGCTCGACTGGTGGTCCGACTCCGCCGGCGTACCGGTCGGTGCACATGCCGATTACATGCCGCTGCCCTTCAATGACCGGGCAGCCTGGCACGACGCCTTCGCGAGGCATGCCGACCGGGTGGCCGCCGTGATCGTCGAGCCGATCGTCGAGACGATGGCGGATCCGGACTGGCTCGGTGACCTCCGCGCGCACTGCGACCGGCTGGGCGCGGTCCTGATCTTCGACGAGGTGAAGACCGGATTCCGGATCGATCCCGGTGGCGCGCAGGCCGGGCTCGGTGTGGCGCCGGACCTGACCGTGATCGGCAAGGCGCTGGCCAACGGCTATCCGCTCGCCGCGGTGCTGGGACGTGCGGAGGTGATGGCGGCCACCGAACGCACGTGGATCTCGAGCACACTGGCCACGGAGCTGACCGCACTCGCTGCGGCGCACGCTGTGCTCGACCGGCACGACGCACTCCCCGTGTGTGCCACGCTCGCGGACACCGGACGGGCGTTGCGGGAGGTCATCGCACGGGCGGCGCAGGATGCCGGTCGCGAACTCCGGACCGTCGGGCACGACGCGATGTTCATCATCCGCTGGCCGGACCAGGACACCGAGGATCGCACGCTGGCGGCGCTGCGCACGGCCGGCGTGCTGGCGAAGCGTGGGCCGTACCAGTTCGCGACCACTGCCATGCTCCCCGCCGACGTCGCCGAAGTCGGCGAGGCGTTCCACCGCGCGCTCACCCAGTGATCATGGCACCTCGTCACCTCATCGACGCGCACGCGCACTTCCACTGGGCGGGTAGCCGGGCCGACTTCGCACGGTACAACGACTCGCGCCTCCATGCCGGCGAGGTGATGGGGATCACCTGCCATGTCGCGTCGATCCTCGGCAGCTGGGGGCGCAATTCCCCGACCTATTTCGCGTCGCCCACCGACGTCGTGGCGGGCAACGACGCCATGTATGCCATCGCCGCTGCGGAGCCTGGCCGCGTGCGGGCGTTCGTGCACGTGAACCCGAATCACACCGCACATGCGCTGGCGGAGATCGCGCGGGGGGTGAGGGCGGGAGCCATCGGCGTGAAGCTGAGTGCCAGCCGGCGCGCCGATGATGCACTCGTCGATGCGGTGGCGACGGCGGCGGCAGCGCACGGCCTGCCGGTGCTCCATCACATCTGGCAGCACCGCCAGCGCGAGTGGGGCGGCCAGGAGGCCAGCGACGCGGTCGACCTCGTCCGCCTGGCCGTGCGCCATCCGCGGACGAACTTCATCCTCGCTCACATCGGGGGCGGCGGTGACTGGGCCCACACCATCGAGGTGATCCGCGGCGTGCCGAATGTCTACCCCGACACCAGCGGCAGCGGCGTCGATCGCGGCATGCTCGACGCGTACCTCGCGGCGATCGGGCCCCAGCGCCTGCTCTGGGCGGCGGACCTCACGCTGTGCACCGGGCTGGCCAAGCTGCAGGCGCTCGAGGTGATCGGGATGCCGCAGGCGGATCTCGACGACGTCTGCTGGCGGAACGCCGTGCGGATCTTCCCGGCGGGCAGCTTCGGGCTCGCAGGAGGCACGCCATGACGCCGGTGCACTTCCCGGTCGACGTGAGTGCCTGGATCGGGGCCTACCCGTTCCGCGAGCTGCCGCATCCCGACGCCGAGGTCCTGGTGCGGGTGCTGGCGCGCGAGGGGATTGCGCGGGCGTGGGTCGGGGCGCTGCCCGCGGTGTGGCATCGCGACCCGGGCCCGTCGAACGCCTGGTTGTACGCCCAGCTGGCACCATACGACGGTCTCCTCCTCCCGTCGCCCACCATCCGGCCGGACTGGCCCGGGTGGCAGGGCGGGCTCGATGACGCGGTGCGGCGCGGGGCACCCTCGGTGCGCAGCTACCCGATGCAGCTCGGCATCGGGGCAGGGGCACCGGCGCTGGCGCAGCTCGCGGTGGCCTGTGCGGACCGGGGCCTCGCACTCCAGCTGACGGTGCGGTTCGAGGACCTCCGGCAGCGTCACCCCATGGATTCTGCGGGTGACCTCACGGCCGCGCACGTGCGGGCGATCGTGCGCGCCGATGCGCGGGTGCAGGTGGTGGTGAGCGGCGCGGGCCGTGAGCTGATCGAGGAGGTGCACTGGTCGCTGACGCCGGCCGAGCAGGCGCGGTGCTTCTGGGACTGGGCGTGGGTCTGGGGGCCGCCGGAGGACCACTTCGCGCACCTGGTGGCGACCATCGGCGGTGACCGTTTCGTGTTCGGCGGCTACTGGCCGCTCCGGCTGATCCAGGCGCCGGTGGCGACCTGGCGGCTGTCGGAGGCGCAGTTGCCCGGAGTCACGATCACGTCGGGCGATGCGATCGTGGCGGAGGCGCAACGGCGGTCGGGCAAGTGACGGACGCTGGCATCCGCATGAATCCGGACCGGCGTGTCCGAGGTCCGTGTGACAGCACGACTTGGAATAGGACCGGCGTGAACCGTGTTCCGTGCGATGTGACAACGACTTGCGCGATTTTCCCGGTGCGGCTTTCTTTGCACTCGTATGTGCCCTGACTTTGTGAAAAGTTTCACATGAGGGCGTCCCGCAGGGGTCGGACTTCAACTGGTCTCACCGAATGACGCAGCGGAAGAAGTGGGCAGTGATTCCGGGGTTCCTCGTCGTTGCCGCCATCGCGGCCGGCCTCTCGGCCTGGAGCGGCGCGACCGCACGCCAGGCTGACGCGGCGCAGGCCCCGGGCGCCGCCAACCCCCTCGCCTATCCCACGTTCTCGGGCCCGAGCGGCTTGAACCTCGATGGGGTGCGCAACAACACCCAGGCCCAGGCCCTCCCCAAGACCACCGGGGACTCCGGCCTCAAGCTCGACCCGGCCAAGGGGCCGTGGGCCTACTCCGGCGCCAGTTCGCCACAGAACTATTCCCCGGAACAGCCGGTGAAGTTCCCCCACCCGCAGCACGTGCAGAAGCTCGGCATGAACTGCACCTACTGCCATTTCTCGGCCGGCCGCGCGCAGGACCCCGGACTCCCGTCGGTCTCCACCTGCATGGGGTGCCACACCCTCGTCGCCACCGGCAAGCCCGAGATCAAGAAGCTCGCGCAGTACTACGCCAAGGGGCAGCCGGTGCCGTGGCAGCGCGTGCACAAGGTGCCGGAGTACGTGCACTTCCCGCACTCCCGCCACGCGAACAGCGGTGTCACCTGCCAGACCTGCCACGGCGAGGTCCAGAAGATGACGCAGGTCTTCCAGTACTCCTCGCTCAACATGGGCTGGTGCGTGAACTGTCATGTCGAGCGCAAGGCGCGGTATGACTGCAGCACCTGCCACTACTAGCCGCCGCTCTCGGCGTGATGCAGCGCGCATCACGCCATGTCGTGTTTCACGATTGAGGACTACTGCATGAGCACTGAGTCGGGAGCCACTGGCGTCAAGCGCCGCGACTTCCTCAAGGTCCTGGGTGTCACCACGGCGGCCACCACCGTCACCGGGTGCAACACGGATTACGTGCGGAAGCTGATCCCGTACGTGGCCAGCCCGGATGCCACCGTCCCTGGCGTGTCGAACTACTTCGCCAGCACCTGCCGCGAGTGTGCCGTGTCGTGCGGCATCCTGGTGGAGACGCGTGACGGCCGGGCCCTCAAGGTCGAGGGGAACCCGAACACCGCCATCAACCGCGGCGCCCTCTGCGCCAAGGGACAGGCGGCGCTCCAGGGCCTCTACAACCCCGACCGCTTCCGCGGCCCGATGGCACGCAAGAACGGACAGCTGACCGCCATCACCTGGGACGAGGCGCTGCAGACGCTCGCCACCAGGCTCGGTGAGGTGCGCAGCAAGGGGCAGGCCGCCAGTGCGGTGTTCATCAACCAGCACGAGATCGGCAGCTTCCCCGCCTTCCTCGATGGCTGGCTGGCCTCCTATGGCATGCCGGCCCACATCAGCTACGACGCCGACGCGCCGCACGCCGCGATCGCCGCACACAAGGCCGCCTACGGCGTGGCCTGGCCGACCTTCGACTTCGACGCCGCCACGCTGGTCGTGAGCTTCGGTGCCGACTTCCTCGATGGGTGGGGCCCGAGCGTCCCGCTGCAGCTGGCCTGGGCCGATGCCCGCGCCAAGATCGAGGGCGCCCCGCGGGCCATCTACATCGGCGCGCGCCGGTCACTCACCGGCCTCAATGCCGACACCTGGATCCCTGCGCGTCCCGGCTCCGAGCTCGCGATCATCCAGTTCCTGCGCGGCAGCAAGTCGGTCGCGGACGCAGCCAGCGCCTCCGACGTCTCCGCGGCGACGCTCGAGGAGCTGAAGGCCGAGATCACGGGCGCCAGGCGCTCGCTGCTCCTCGCCGGTGGCAACGCCGCTGACTCCGCCGCGGTCGCGGTCGAGGTGGCGGAGTACAACAAGGCACTCGGCAACGTCGGCACGAGCATCAAGCCCGCGTCGCCGCTCGGCATCTACCAGCGCCTCGACGTGCCGGCCGCCGTCTACAACGTGGCCGAGCGCATGAATGCCGGCGCGGTGCCGGTGCTCTTCGTGCGCGGCGCGAACCCGGTGCACACGCTCCCGAAGTCGGTGAAGTTCGCCGAGGGGCTGGCCAAGGTCGGGTTCAAGGTCGCCTTCACCAGCGTGCCGGACGAGACCGCCGAGCTGGCAGACCTCGTGCTGCCCGATCATCACAGCCTCGAGAGCTGGGGTGATGCCGAGCCGACGCCGAACGTGCTGCACCTGCAGCAGCCGTCGATGGAGCCGGTCTTCAAGAGCCGCGCGACCGCTGACGTGCTGATGGACGTGGCGAAGAAGGATCCGGCGCTGGCGGCGAAGTATCCACTCAAGGACTACCGGTCGTTCATCGTCGCGCGCTTCCCGGGCGGCCAGTCGGCACACACGGTGGCGCTCGCGAAGGGCGTCGCCGCCGGCGCCTCGCTGCGTGCGGCGGAACGGACGACGGGCGACTTCACCCGGAAGCCGGTGGCGGCGTTCGCCGGCGCCGGTGACTTCCATCTCGTCATCAACCCGTCGCCCACGCTCGGCACCGGTGCCGGCGCGAACAAGCCGTGGCTGATGGAGCTGCCGGACCCGGTCAGCAAGGTCGCATGGCAGTCGTGGGTCGAGATGCACCCGATGGCGTGCAAGAAGCTTGGCGTCACGCGCGGCGACCTGGTCACCATCGAGACGGCGGCTGGCAAGGTCACGCTGCCCGTCTACAACTACCTGGGGATCCGGCCCGACACGATCGCCGTCTCGCTCGGCTACGGCCACAAGAGCCAGGCGGGCCGGAAGTACGATCCGGACGCCGACCGGAAGGTGCCGTTCTTCACCGGGTACGGCCGCTACGCCGAGGGGGTCGGCATCAACGCCGTGGACCTCGTCAGTGGCGACACGGATGCCGTGGCCGGCTCGATCGCGTACACGAGCATGAAGGCGAAGGTCACGAAGACCGGCGACAACGTCGAGCTGATCACGACCGAGGGGTCGGCCCGGCAGCATTCGCGCGGCATCGGCCAGGCGATCACGCTGGCGGCGCTCATCGAGGGCCGGACGAAGAAGGAAGGGGCAGGCGAGGGCCATGCGCCGGCCACCACCACCGAGCATCACGGTGAGACGGCCGAGCATGGCGCGACGGGCCCGAAGGAGTGGGGTGAGCAGGAGCACGAGTTCGTCGGCGGCGCGCCGCACGAGTTCCTCCCTGGCCTCAAGAGCCCGGTGGCCAACGACGCGCAGGGTGACCTCGGCGATCCCGACTCGAAGGCGAAGGGCATGTACTCCGAGCAGCACTGGAGTGGCATGGCCAAGCGCCGCTGGGCAATGACGGTGGACCTGAGCCGCTGCACCGGCTGCTCGGCCTGCGTCACCGCCTGCTACAGCGAGAACAACATCCCGACCGTCGGCGCGAGCTGGCAGGGCCGGGCACTGTCGCCGACCGTGTGGGACACGCGCCCCGGTGCGAACATCCTGAAGGGGCGCGAGATGGCGTGGATCCGCCTCGAGCGGTACTTCGAGGGGGCTCCGGAGGCCGAGACGGTGTTCGACCCGGCGTTCGACACGCGGTTCGTGCCCATGATGTGCCAGCACTGCGGCAACGCCCCGTGCGAGCCGGTCTGCCCGGTGTACGCGACGTACCACTCGCCGGACGGCCTCAATGTGCAGGTGTACAACCGCTGCGTGGGCACGCGCTACTGCAGCAACAACTGCCCGTACAAGGTCCGCTACTACAACTGGTTCGGCTACGGCGAGCCGGAGCGTCGCCAGTACGCGTTCCCCGAGCCGATGCAGATGCAGCTCAACCCGGACGTGACCGTCCGCGGCAAGGGCGTGATGGAGAAGTGCACGTTCTGCGTGCAGCGCATCCGCGAGGCCGAGACACGCGCCGACCTCGAGCACCGTCCGCTGCAGGGCGACGAGTTCACCACCGCCTGTGCGCAGGCCTGTCCCTCGAAGGCGATCACCTTCGGTGACGCCGCGGATCCGGCGTGGACGGTGGCGAAGCAGGTGGAGGACGAGCGAGCGTACCACGTCTTCGAGGTGCTCAACACCTACACGGCCGTGGTCTACCTGAAGAAGATCAACCACACGGTCGAGGCCTGACCCGAATGGCGACGACTGCGAAGCCAGTGCAGGGCAAGATCAAGCGCCCGAACATTCCGGCGGCGGGGATCCAGGTTCCCGCGGTCAGCACGTTCGAGCAGGTCGACAACGAGATCCTCGCCACCCTCAAGCCCAGCCCGAAGTGGTTCATGGGCCTGGGGCTCGCGATCCTCGCGATGCTGGTGGGCGCCTCGGCCTGGACCTACCAGATCTACTGGGGCCTCGGCAACGCCGGCTACGTGCCGCCGGTGATGTGGGGCGTGTACATCATCACGTTCGTGTTCTGGGTCGGCATCGGCCACGCCGGGACGCTGATCTCGGCCATCCTCTACCTGTTCCGCGCCGGCTTCCGCACGACGATCTATCGCGCGTCGGAAGCGATGACGGTGTTCGCCGTGATGACGGCAGGTCTGTTCCCGATCATCCACATCGGGCGGCCGTGGAAGTTCTTCTGGCTGATCCCGTATCCCAACTGGCGCCTGCTCTTCCCGCAGTTCAAGAGCCCGCTGCTGTGGGACGTGTTCGCCATCTCGACGTACCTCACGATCTCGACGACGTTCCTCTATCTCGGTCTGATCCCCGACTTCGCGGTCATGCGCGACAAGGAGACCAACCCGATCCGCAAGCGCATCTTCGCGATGCTCTCGCTGGGGTGGAAGAACACCGACCGTGAATGGCGCCACTTCGCCAAGATGTACATGTTCCTTGCGGCCTTCAGCACGCCGCTGGTGCTCTCGGTGCACTCGGTCGTGTCGTTCGACTTCGCCATGGCCCTCACGCCGGGCTGGCACACCACGATCTTCCCGCCGTACTTCGTCGGCGGCGCCATCTTCTCCGGCTTCGCGATGGTCTGGACCATCCTGATCCCGATCCGGAAGTGGTGGCACCTCGAGCACTACGTCACGCTCAACCACCTCGACGCCACGGCCAAGGTCGTGCTCTTCACGTCGATCATGGTGGGGTCCGGCTATCTGTCCGAGTTCTTCATCGCCTGGTTCTCGGGCGTGGCCCCGGAGCAGGAGTACTTCTGGAACCGCGTGTTCGGGCAGTGGTGGTGGAGCGCCTGGATCCTGCTGCTCTGCAACATGATCTTCCCGCTGTCGCTGTTCTCGCAGAAGCTGCGCCGCAACCCGACCTGGCTCTGGATCCTGTCGATCATCATCAACATCGGCATGTGGTACGAGCGCTTCGTGATCGTGGTGCCGTCGCTCAGCCACGAGTTCGAGCCGTGGCAGTGGACGAACTACGTCCCGAGCTGGATCGACATGTGCTTCCTGGTGGGCTCCTTCGGCTGGTTCTTCATGTGGTTCCTGCTGTTCATCAAGCAGATGCCCGTGATCGCCATCGCCGAGGTGAAGGAGATCGTGCCCCCGAAGATGCTCCACGACCATGGAGGACATCACTGATGCAGGGCGTCCTGGCAGTCTTCCCGCAGCTGGATGCAGTCTGCGCGGCGATCCGTGACCTGAAGGCGAGGAAGGTGCCGAAGGTCACGGTCTACTCCCCCACGATCCAGCACGAGATCGACGACGCGATCGACGCGCCGACGAGCGTGGTCCGGGTCTTCACGCTCATCGGCGGCACCCTGGGTGTCACCTTCGGCTACTGGATCTCGATCTGGTCGTCGCAGTACTGGGCGCTGCAGGTCGGCGGCAAGGCGATCGCGAGCTGGATCCCGTACACGATCATGGGCTTCGAGATGTTCGTGATGGTCGGCTGTCTGAGCACGGTGGCCGGCATGTTCATCAACGCCGGCATCCCGCGGCTGGTGACGAACTTCGGCTTCGACCCGCGCTTCACGCACGGCGACTACGGCATCTGGATCGAGGCCACGCCGGACAAGTTCGCCGAGCTCGAACAGACGTTGAAGGCCCATGGGGCAGTGGAGGTTCGCGGTGAGCGCTAAGTCCTTCCGCGTGGCCGTGACCGCACTGGCGCCGATGGCGCTCGGTGCGTGCTCGTGGTTCACCGACTTCCGCGACCAGCCGGCGATCCAGCCCTGGGACTCGGTCGCCGACACCATCGCGCCCCGTGGCCAGCCGGTGAACTCGGTGCCGGTCACCGGCGCCCAGACCCCGGGCTACACCATCAGCTACGCCGCCTTCCCGGCCGTCCTCGACTCGTTCAATGTGGTCGTGAACCCGCGGAACGCAGCCTCGCTGAGCAAGGCGGAGCTCGACTCGTCGATCAACAACGGCCATCGCTACTACCAGCAGAACTGCGCCACCTGCCACGGCGACACGGGCGTCGGGAACGGCCCTGTCACGAAGTACGGCATGCCGGGCATCAGCCTGCTGACCGACATGACCAAGGCGCGCACCGACGGCTACATCTACGGCATGATGCGCAACGGCCGCGGCGTGATGCCGAGCTACAACCGCATCGAGGAGCCGGATCGCTGGGACGTGGTGAACTACGTGCGCGGGCTGCAGGGTCGCCTCGGTCGCACCGTCGCCACCGGCGCCTTCGGCTATCCCGGGCAGACCGGCTGGACCATCCCCACCTACACCAACACGGCGCCCACGCGTCCGGCGCCGATGTGGCGCCCGTCCGCGGCTCCCGCCGCACCACAGCCTGCGGGTGAACTGACCACCGCCGCGCCCGCGGCGAAGAAGGGGACGACCAAGTGAGCATCCACAACCCGACCTATCCGCCCAGGGCCGACCTGATCGCGGCGACGTCGAAGCCGATCGCCGGCTGGGTCAAGACGGCGGCGCTGGCCGCGATGGTGGTGGGCCTCGCCGCCTTCGGCGCCGGCATCGCCATGTCGCCCGACCGCATCTGGCGCGCCTTCCACGTCAACTGGCTGTACTTCAGCGCCATCAGCTCCGGCGCCGTCATGTTCGTGGCGATCTTCCGGATCGTGACCGCGCGCTGGTCGCGCTCGATCGCGCGCCTCATGGAAGCGTACGCCGCGTTCCTGCCGGTCTCGTGGCTCTTCCTGGTGCTCAGCCTCACCATCGGCGGCAAGCACATCTTCCCGTGGGTCGCCGACCCGAACGTCCTGCCGAACGCCGAGCGCGTCTGGTGGCTCGGCAGCCACACGTTCTTCGCGCTGCGCGAGATCGGCATCCTCACGGTCCTCTACGGCCTGCAGCTCTGGTTCATCTACAACTCGCTCCGCATCGACGTGGCCCAGCTCCCGGAAGGCGGGGCAGGGTGGGCGTCGGGGCTGCGCGCGAGGATGCGCGCCGGCTGGGGCGAGGAGCGCCGCGAGTTGCACAACCAGCACTCGCAGCAGGGCAAGATCGCGGTCGCGATGGCCATCATCTTCGGCTTCGGCTGGATGATGCTCCACTACGACCTGTCGATGGCGCTGGACGTGTTCTTCTTCTCGACGCTGTGGGGCTGGTGGAGCTTCATGACCGGCATCAACGGCTTCCTGATGAGCTTCGGCATCATGTTCTTCATGTGGCGCAAGCACTTCAACAGCCCGGTCACGGACGAGATCCTCGGCGACCAGCAGATCCACGACCTCGGCAAGCTCCGCTTTGCCTGGACCGCGTTCTGGGGCTACACGACGTTCGCCCAGCTCCTGATCATCTGGTACGGCAACATCGGCGAGGAGACGCACTACTTCCGGCTCCGCCTCATCGATCCGTGGCTGCCGATCTCGTTCACGGTCCTGACGCTGGTGTTCCTCGCGCCGTTCCCGGGCCTGATCTCGAAGGCCGCCAAGATGTTCATCCCGACCAACATCCTCTTCGGCGTCCTGTCGCTGGTTGGCACGTACCTGCAGCGTTACATCGAGGTGTACCCCTCGCTGTACGGCATTCCGAGCGATGGTGCACCGTTCGGCTGGCAGGAGTTCGGCATGCTGGCGCTCTACCTTGGCATCTGGGTCACCTGTTACGTCCAGTTCTGCGAGGCCTTCCCGCGCCTGCGCATCAGCTGGATGACCAGCAAGTACCGTGACGAAGTACAGATCCCGGTGGACGTCCGCACGATGGAGCCGCTGCCGGCGCACGAGTAGCACCCGTCACTCACGGGCTGAGAAGACGGCCCCCGCCTCGCGGCAGGGGCCGTCTTTGCTTCTGCCGCGTGAGCGGCCCCGCGGGGCCACGGCCCCGGCGATGCAGGGCCCGCGTCGCCTCGCGCCGCTGGCGCGGAGCGCGGTGGCCCGGCGCGCGCGCTGCACAACTTGATCAGCGGGCCGGACTGGCTTATCGTACGGCACGCGCCGATCAGGCGTGCTGGGGGTCTAGCTCATCTGGTAGAGCAATTGCTTTGCAAGCAATAGGTGCGGGGTTCGAGTCCCCGGACCTCCATGTTGCAGGATCCAACGACCCCTTCCGGGGTCGTTGTCGTATCTGCCACCCATCCGCATGCGAATCGCACACCCGCGCCACGCAGTTCGTACCCTCGCCGTCGGCCTGGTGCTGCCCCTCGCGGCGGCCCGGGCGCAGTGGCGCGTGGTGGAGACGCCGGCCAGCGCCGGTCGCCAGGCAGAGGTGACGGCGATGGTGCGTGAGCGGTCCGACAGCCTGGCCGACGACGCCGAGGCCATCGCACTCGTCGTCCGCTGCCGCTCGCGCCAACTCGACGCGTTCCTCACCACCCGCGATGAACTCGAGTCGGACCTGGCGGCCGACGTGCGCGTCCGGGTCGACTCGGACTCGGTGCGCCCGATCGACACGCGCTGGCAGGCCACGCGGGCCGGCACCGGCGCCTTCATCCCGTCGTCAGACCTCCGGGAGCTCATCCAGCGCCGACTGCTGCGGCCGGTCCCGGAACTCCGGATCAGTGCCGTGACGCAGCGCCGCGGCCGGGTGACGTGGACCTTTGCCGCCACCGGGTTCGAACCGGCGCTCGGTGCCCTGCGCGAGGCCTGCCCGGGCGAGCAGCGTGGCGCACTGGCCCTGCCGCGCCGCTGACTCTCAGCGCCAGTCGCGCGAGACGGTCCACTCCGCCGTTCGCGTGATCTCGCCGGCGTGGCTGCCGCGGCGGGAGCGTCGCAGGGCGCCCGTGACGGCGCGTCCCGCCAGCACGCCGGCCGCCAGCGACACCCCGATCAGCGCCACGGTGAAGGCCGTGCCCACTCCCGTGATCACCTTCTGTTGCGAGAAGCTCGTCACGCTTCCGAGCCCGATGCTGCCGGGCACGAGGATCAGCAGGCCGGGCACGATCGTCACGATTGGCGTGGTGTCGCGACGCCGGGCGATGAAGGTGCTCCCGGCGCTCACGATCAGCGCGCCAAGGAACGCGCCCAGTTCGTCGCCCAGCGCACGGCCGGCGAACCGCGAGGTGAGGTAGGCGCACGATGCCGCGAGGACGATCCACGGCGCCTGCCTGCCGTCGGCTTGCAGCAGCACGGTGAAGCAGAGCGGCGCCACCAGCACGCCCACCCCCTCCACCCACCAGGGCAGGGCCGCGTGGGCCACCTGCAGCGCCACGTCGTGCGCCACCAGCCAGTCACCGGTGAACGTGCCGAGCTTGGTGCCCAGTGCCACGCCGAATCCCAGGCCCAGGAAGGTCACCAGTGCGCCGCTGAGGCGGGCGGTGCCGCTGGCCAGGTGCCGCGTGGACAGCTCGATCAGGCCGGTGGTGAAGGTCATCCCGGGCAGGAGGACGACGAGCCCCGCCACGGTGATGGCATAGCCCGCCCCGCTGTCGGTGAGTGCCGCGAAGAGCTGGGCCACGGTCGCGACGGCGAACGCGCTCAGCGGCTCCTCGATGTCGATCCACTCGGTGTGCTTCCGGCTCCGCGTCACGATCGCACCGCAGAGGAGCCCCACCAGCGCCGCGCCAAGGAGGTCGGGCAGGGCGACCTTCAGGAACGTGGCAACGGACACGGAGACCATCACGAATGCCACCAGCACCGGGAACTGTCCCCACTTTGGCGGCTCGCCGAGCAGCGCCTCGATCCGCTGGGTTCCGTCCACCGGCCCCAGCGTCCCGTACATCACGTCGCGCGCGATGCGGTCCAGCCCCGCGAGGTGGCTGAGGTTGGTCGATCCGGGCTCGGCGCGGATGAGGTGGGTCCGTTGTGCGTCCGGCGGGCCGAAGGCCGCCATGATCGACGTCGGCGTCGAGAAGAACTGCGCCTCCAGCCCCAGCTTCCGAGACACGTCCGAGAGAGTCGCCTCCAGGCGGTGCGCCGAGAACCCCGCGTTGTGGAGCGCACGCCCCAGTCGGAGGATGAAGCCGACGGACTCGCCGCTGCTGGCCGCGAGCGGGGCAGTCGGTGTGGTACCGTGGAGCGGGGCAGGGGTGGACATGGTCCGGGGCAGTGTACCCCCGGCCCCACCCGTCGGGGAGTGCCGGTGGCTGCCGTTTCGGTGTCGGTACGGCATCTTTGGCGCTCGCTGCCGGACCGCTCCGCATGACGGTCCGGCGCGCCCGTCGCAGTGCGTTCCCGCCCCGCATCACTGGAGCCTCCATGACCGTCCCCGCCGTCGGTGCCACCGCCCCGGACTTCACCCTGAACTCGACCAGCGGCCAGCCGGTCACGCTCTCGCAGTTCCGGGGCAGCGCACGGGTGCTCGTCGCCTTCTTCCCGCTCGCGTTCACGGGGGTCTGCACCGCGGAACTGTGCGCCTTCTCCGACGACTACGACAGCTTCGCGGCGGCCGGGGTGACGGTGCTGCCGGTGAGTGTGGACAGCGTGCCGACGCTGAAGGAATTCAAGGCCAAGCACAACATGTCGGTGGACCTGCTGAGCGACTTCAAGCGCGAGGCGAGCCGCGCCTTCGGCGTGCTCATGGAGGAGACCTTCTTCTCGGCCCGCGCCTACTTCCTGCTGGACACGGACGGCGTGGTGCGCTGGGCACACGTCGAGGAGACGCCCGGCAAGAGCCGCACGAACGCGGAGATCCTGGCGGCCATCGCGGCCGCGTGAGGGCGGAGGGGTCGCTGCCGCGCATCCGGGTGGTGATGGCGGCAGCGCCGTGATGCGATCACGGAAGGGCGGACACGGTAGCGTACGGACATGCCTCGTCCCGATGCCGCCCTCCTCGCCGTGCTCGGCACCCTGCTCCGCGCGACGGCGGACGGCCGGACGCCCGTGACGCTTCGCACGCGCGATCCCGCGCAGGCGGCGGCACTCTCGCAGTGGCTGTCGGAGGCGCATGGCAGCCGGCGCACCGTGCGGATCGCCGTGCGCGGGCCGGCGGCGATCGAGGTGCGGCTGCCCCGTCGTGTGGCGTGGCCCGCACCGCAGGCGGCGCGGCCGGCCCTCGCCGCGCCCGGCTCCGCCCGTCACCTTTCCTCCATGCCCGACACTTTCCAGCACGACGGAACCCCCTGATGCGCATTCTCGTCATCGAAGACGACCCCATCGTGGGGCAGTTCGTGAAGCGTGGCCTCGAGGAGCAGCAGTGGACGGTGGACCTCGAATCCGACGGCGAGTCGGGTGAGCGGGCGGCCGGCCAGGGCGACGCATACGACCTGATCATCCTCGACATGCGGCTGCCGGGGAAGGACGGGCTGTCGGTGCTCCGGACCCTCCGGTCGCGCGGCTTCCAGCGACCGGTGCTCGTGCTCACGGCACAGGACGCCGTGGACGCGAAGGTGCAGACGCTTCGCGCCGGTGCCGACGACTACGTGACGAAGCCCTTCGCCTTCGAGGAGCTGCTGGCGCGGATCGAGGCGCTGTCACGGCGCCCGCGCCAGCTCGCCTCGCCACGGCTCGAGATCGCCGACCTGGTGGTGGACCTCGACACCCGCGAGGTGGCGCGCGCCGGTGTGCGCATCGAGCTCACGCCGAAGGAGTTCAAGGTGCTGGAGTACCTCATGCGCCATCCGGGCCGAGTGATGAGCCGCACGCTGATCACGGAGTACGCCTGGGGGTATCACTTCGATCCCGGCACGAACATCGTCGACGTGGTGATCACGCACCTGCGCAAGAAGGTGGATGCGGCGCACGAGCAGAAGCTGATCGGCACCGTGCGTGGTGTCGGCTACGTGATCAAGGGGTGACGGGGTGATCCGCTCGATCCGCGCGCGCGTGACGCTGCTGTTCGCGCTGGCGCTGCTGCTCTCGGTGGTGGTCTTCGCCGGTGGCATCTGGATCGGGCGGAAGGACTCGGCCTACTACCGCGAGCTGCAGCGGTACGTGAACTCGCAGGCCGAGCTCGCGATCCGGATCATCACGCAGGCGGAGCTGCGTGGGCCGGTGACGATCACGCGCGACTCGCTGGTGGGGCCGCAACTGACGGCCGACGTGGCGGGGGCGATGGAGGTCATCCCCGACTACCTGCTGGTGCTCGACACCGCGGGCCGTGCGGTCTACGTGTCGGCCAAGGCGCGCGACCTGCCGCCGGCCGACCTCTCGTCCCTGCAGGAGAGTGCGCTGGACATCGAGGCCGGCACCACGGCGTCACTGCTGACGCTGAAGTCCGACCAGATCTACCTCTCGGCCCGTCTCGAGAACGATCCCCGGACGCCGATCGAGCGGATCGTGGCGGGCAGCTCGACGACGACGACGGAGGCGCTGTGGCGCGACCTGCTGCGCTCGATGCTGCTGCTGGCGCCGGTGGTGGTGCTGCTGGGTGGCACCTCCGCCTACGTCATCGGCGGGGTGGCGGTGCGGCCGATCACGACGATCATCAGTGAGCTGGAGGCGATCACCGACGGCCGGTCACTGCATCGCCGGCTCGGCGGGGCGGACGCGCAGGGGGACGAGCTGGCGCGGCTCACGAGCACGCTGAACGCCATGATCGGGCGCCTGGAGAACAGCTTCGGCGGGTTGCGCCGGTTCACGGCGGACGCCAGCCACGAGCTGAAGACCCCGCTGACGGTGCTGCGGGCCAGCATCGAGCGGGCGATGATGGCCCGGCGCGGGTCGAACGAGCAGATGGAGCACCTCGAGGCAGCGCTGAACGAGGTGACGCGGATGGCGGACCTCGTCAACAGCCTGCTCAGCCTGGCCCGCGCCGACGAGGGACGCTTCGACCTCGTGCGCGACGTGGTGCTGCTGGATGCGATCCTGCGCGACATCGCCGAGACGGCGACGATCCTCGGCGAGCCGAACGGGATCGCGGTGGTGCTGGCGTCGTGCGAGCCGCTGGCGGTGGAAGGGGACGCCCCGCGGCTGCGGCAGCTGCTGCTGAACCTGGTGGAGAATGCGATCAAGTACACGACCGTGGGCGGCACGATCGAGCTGAGCCTGACGGCGGACCAGGGCGCAGCGGTGCTGACGGTGAAGGACACCGGGATGGGGATCGCGGCCGCGGACCTGCCGTTCATCTTCGAGCGGTTCTGGCGTGCGGATCGTGCGCGGTCGCGGGCCTCGGGCCGCGCCGGGACCGGGCTGGGGCTGGCGATCAGCCAGTACATCGCGCAGGCGCATGGCGGCACGCTCACCGCGCAGAGCCGCCTCGGGCGGGGGAGCACGTTCACGCTCACGCTGCCGGGGGCGGTGCGCCGCGAGGACGGTGCGCCGCCGCGTGTGGCCTGAGGCGGCGGTAGCGCGCGCACCGTGTGCGCGCAACCGGCATGCCTTGCCGGGCGGTGATGGATGCGCGCCGCAATGATGTGTCCTGCGTCACGGACGCTTAAGCAAATCGTAATGGACGTCCGGTCGCGCCCGTCGCGTCACGGGGTGAGCTTGCACTCGTCCCGTTCGACCATCATCCGGCATAATGGAGAGGGTGGATGTTCGATCAATTGCTGGAAACGAAGGCCAAGAAGCAGCGAAGCACCGGCGGGACGATCATCTCGATCGTGCTGCACACGGTGCTGATCGCGGCCGCCGTCGTGCTGACGAAGAAGACAGCCGACGCGCTCGAGAAGCCGAAGGAGGAGAAGGTCATCGTCGCGGAGACGAAGAAGGAGCCGGAGCCGGAGAAGCCGAAGGAGCAGCCGAAGCAGGTGCAACAGCAGGTTGCACAGGTGGCGCCCCCGAAGGGCTTCCAGGTCCTGACTCCGCCGATCGAGGTGCCGGACGTGATCCCGGACGTCGATCTGAGCCGCAAGGCGACCGACGAGGCCGACTTCAGCGGCAAGGGCGTGCAGGGCGGCATCGCGAAGGGTGTGGAAGGTGGCACGGGTCCGGTGATCAGCGACCAGCCGTATTTCGACTTCCAGGTCGAGAAGGCCGCCGCAGCGATCCCGGGTGTGGCACCGGCGTATCCCGAGATGCTGAAGAGCTCGGGCGTGGAAGGGGAGGCCCTGGTGCAGTTCATCGTGGACACCACCGGTCGGGCCGAGCTCGGGTCGTTCAAGGTGCTGCGCGCGTCGCACGACGCGTTCGGCCAGGCAGTCCGGGCGGCCCTGCCGCGCATGCGCTTCCTCCCCGCCGAGATCGGCGGCCGCAAGGTCCGCATGCTGGTGCAGCAGCCGTTCGCGTTCGCGCTCAGTCGATAGTCCCCGGCTTCGCCCGGCACCCAATCTCACCAACACCAGCACTGGGAGTCTCCGATGGATCTGTCAATGATGGAGCTGTATCAGTCGATGGGCATGTTCGCGAAGGGGATCGTGTTCACCCTCTTCGCCATGTCGATCTGGTCGCTGACCGTGATGTTCTCGAAGTGGTGGTCGCTGCGCGCCGCCAAGGCCGAGACGCTGAAGTTCGCGCCTGAGTTCTCCCAGTTCCTCGAGGAGGACAACCTCGGCGAGGCGATCAAGCTGGCCGAGACGTACAAGAAGTCGCATGTCGCCCGCGTGCTCGGCGGCGCCCTCGGCGAGATCCGTCCGCTGATCCAGGACGGCTCGGTGACGGTCTCCGACATCAACACGGCGGAGCGCGCCGTCGAGCGCGAGATGCTGATGACGATCGTCGGCCTGAAGCGCGGCAACGCCGTGCTCGCGACGGTGGGTGCCACCGCGCCGTTCGTCGGTCTGCTCGGCACCACGATGGGCATCGTGAACGCCTTCACGGGCATGGCCGCCTCCGGCTCGGGCGGTATCGCCTCGATCTCGGCCGGTGTCGCCGAGGCCCTCATCACGACCGCCTTCGGCCTGATCGTGGCCATCCCGGCGGTGTGGGCGTACAACTACTTCCAGACCAAGATCGACAACCTGACCGCCGAGATGACGTACACGTCGAAGGAGATGATCGACTATCTCATCAAGGGCGTCTCGGGCGAGTTCGGCCGTTCCCGCTTCACGCGCGAGTTCAACACCACGGCTGGCGGCCAGAAGCCCATCAGCTGAGCGAGCTGACTCACCGTTAACGAGAGAGCGTCTCCATGGGGATGTCCGCAGGCGGCGGGGGCTCGGTCAAGGCCGAGCCCAACGTCACCCCGATGATCGACGTCATGCTCGTGCTCCTGATCATCTTCATGATCGTGGTGCCGCAGATTGCCGCTGGCTTCAAGGCGACCCCGCCGAAGGGCCAGAACATCAAGGCGCACCCCGAGGATGAGAATGCCGACCAGGTGCTGGGCATCGACAAGGACGGCCTGTACTACCTGAACAAGAAGCCGATCAACAACGCGGATCTTGAGCAGCTCGTGAAGCAGATCTACGACGCCCGCACGATCGACAAGATCATGTACGTGAAGGCGGACGCCGGACTGCCGTACTACAAGGTGCAGGATGCGCTCGACGTCATTGCCAAGGGAGGCGTCCGCCTCTCCGGCCTGATCACGGACCAGACCCCTGGCACCGAATCGACCGTTCCCGGCGACTCACCGAAGGGCGGGGCGAACCCGCTCGACCTGAGCGGAGGGAAGAAGTAATGGCGATGAGCGCAGGGGACTCCGAAGGTGGCCTGACGAACGACATCAACGTCACGCCGATGATCGACGTGCTGCTCGTGCTCCTGATCATCTTCATGGTCATCGTCCCGATGGCCCGCAAGACGATCGACGTGCAGCTCCCCGACCCGACACCGCAGCCCACCCCGCCGGGGCCGCCGCCGCAGAACATCGTGCTGACGGTCATGGAAGGGGGCAAGTTCAAGGTCAATGCGGAAGAGCAGCCGAAGGCCAACCTCGGCAAGCGCCTGAAGGAGATCTACGATCCCCGTCCGGACAAGCTGATCTTCATCAAGGGCGACTCGAACGCCGTGTACCAGGACGTGATCTTCGCCATGGACGTCGCTCGCGGCGCCGGCGTGAAGGTCATCGGCCACATGCCGAAGACGGCGCAGTAAGCCGTCCCGCGCGACAGGTGCGCCGGTGGGCGACCAGGCTGAGGCCTGGTCGCCCACTTGCGTTGCGGGCCACGAACCTTTCACCCTGACTCAGGCGTACTATCGCAGGCCTGATCCCCTCGCCCCCGCCGATGCACGACAGCAGCCTCCCCCAGAACGCAGACGTCACCCCGCGCCAGCCCGGCGAACGGCCGAAGCTCCGGCCGCTCATCGGCGTGCCCGAGGGCGCGCTGCAGGAGAATCGACGCCGCGGTGCGGTCGTCGCCGTGGTCTCGCACCTCCTGATCGTCGTGCTGCTCCTGCTGCCCGCGTTCTTCCATCGCGAGATCACCGATGCGCTCACCGATGGCGCGGGCGGCCCCGGGGCGGCCGGTGGCGGCGGTGGCGGGCGCGGTGGTGCCCCGATCATCCCGGAACGCATCCAGGTCTACCAGATGCCCGCCGCGCCCCCTGCACCCACCACACCGAGCGTGCTGCCGCCGGTGGTACCGGTCCCGCCGGAGGTGAAGAAGCCGGAGGTGACCCCCCCGGTGGAGACGCCACCCACGCCAGCCCCGTCGGCGCCGACGCCAGCGCCCGAGGCCGTGCCTGCCGCCGCGGCGCCGGGCGCCGGTGCGGGGGCTGGCGCCGGCACCGACGCTGGCCCGGGCAATGGCCCCGGCACCGGCGGCGGGAACGGGTCTGGCGTCGGCACTGGCACCGGATCGAGCGTGGGGGCCGGCACCGGCGGTGGCAACGCCACGATCTATCCACCCACACCGCGTGCCCTGTTCGTGCCCCCCAACGGCACACCACGCCGGCTCCGCGGCAAGACCATCGTCATCGAGCTCGAAGTGGACGAGACGGGGAAGGTGCTGGCCGCCGAGTTCGCGCCGCGATCCGGCGACGGTGGCTATGACGATCAGTTCCTCGCCAGCCTGCGGGAGCAACGCTTCCGACCCGCCGTGCGGGCCAACGGCCAACCGGTCAAGTTCACCTACCGGTACGAGATTCTCCTCTAGGGCGGTCCACTGCGGACCGCCCTTCGTCGTTTCGCCCCGCAAGCCGCGGCGCCGGAGCGGGGCGGGGGCTGCGGTGGCGGATCTCACAACTGGCTCCGCGCCGATCCCGTGCATACCTTGCCGCGTTCTGCTGCCCGTGCCGACGCAGGCGCGAAGACCGCTCAACCCTCATTGCCCAGCCCGCATGCCGAAGCCCAGTGGGGGTCGCGCTGCCGTCCTGCCGTCGCCAGCGACGGGCGGACGGATGTTCAGCGCGCCGGGCTTCGTTGCCGCACTGACCCGCACGGATGGCGCGATGCTCGTCGCGGGCTCGATGATCGGGGCAGGCATCTTCGTCGTCTCAGCCGACATCGCGCGGTCCGTGTCGTCGCCGTTCTGGCTGCTGATGGCGTGGGTCCTCACCGGCGCGATGACCATGGCCGGCGCGCTCTCGCTCGCCGAGCTGGCTGCGGTGTTGCCCCGTGCGGGCGGCCGGTATGTCTTCCTCGAGCAATCGATGGGCCCAGCGATGGGCCTTCTTTTCAGGTGGACGTTGTTCGTCGTGATACAGACCCGCACGATCGCTGCGGGTGCGGTCGCCTTCGGGCCGCTTCCCGACTCGCTGTTCCCGCGCACGGCGTGGCTCGGCGTCACCGTCGCGGCCCGCGGGGTGAAGGAGACCACGCGCAACCTGCCGCGGGCCCTGCTCCGCGGCACGGGCCGGGTGACCCTGCAGTACGTGATCTGCAACATGGCGCGCCTCCCGGTGTTGCCCGGACGTCCCGTCCAGCTGCTGGCGCGCCGCAATCAGTCGATCGTCGCCTGACCATCCCCCAACCTCAGACTCAGTCATGAACGCTTCGCAGTCCTCACTGCTCGGCATCATCATCGGGGGCAGCGTGATCGCCCTCGTGTTTGCCGGCTTCCTCGCGCGCTGGGTGCTGGCGCAGGGCACCGGCACCGACAAGATGCGGGCGATCTCCGATGCGATCCAGGAAGGCGCGGAGGCCTACCTGTCGCGGCAGAACAAGACCATCTCGGTGCTGGCGATCGTGGTCGCCGCGCTGCTCTTCGTGGGCTACGGGCTGCTGCGCAGCACGACGCCCTCGGACCCGGTGTCCGACCCGAAGGTGCTGGCCCTGTTCGTCACGCTGTCGTTCTTTCTCGGCGCCCTCAGCTCGGGCATCGCCGGCTACATGGGCATGTGGGTCTCGATCCGGACCAACATCCGCGTGGCGAGCGCGGCGATGCAGTCGCTGAACGCCGCGCTGCAGACGGCGCTCCGCGGCGGTGCGGTGTCCGGCCTCTTCACCGTGTCGATGTCGCTGCTCGGCGTCGGTGGCCTGTTCGCCATCATCACCCTGCTGGCCCCCGAGGGCGTCACGGCGGAGCAGTGGGCGCCGAAGATCCCGTTCCTGATCGTGGGCTACGGCTTCGGGGCGAGCTTCGTCGCGCTCTTCGCCCAGCTCGGTGGCGGCATCTACACCAAGGCGGCGGACGTCGGCGCCGACCTGGTGGGCAAGGTGGAAGCCGGCATCCCCGAGGATGACCCGCGCAACCCGGCCGTGATCGCGGACCTCGTCGGTGACAACGTCGGCGACTGCGCCGGCCGCGGCGCCGACCTGTTCGAGTCCACCGCCGCCGAGAACATCGGCGCGATGATCCTTGGCGTGGCGCTGTTCAAGTTCTTCGGCATCAACGGCATCCTGTTCCCCCTCGTCATCGGCGCGCTCGGCCTGCTCTGCTCCGTGGTCGGTGTCATGACCGTCAGCACGAAGGAAGATGCGGACCCGATGGATGCGCTGAACCGTGGCTACTACATCACGGCCGCGCTGGTGACGGTGATGTTCTTCCTCGCCTGCCGGTGGCTGCTCGCCACGCCGGAGGCGCCGGACGCCTGGAAGAGCTTCTTCGCCTGTGGCGTGATCGGCATCGTGACCTCCATCGCCTTCGTGTTCATCACGCAGTACTACACCGAGTACCGGTACCGTCCCGTGCTCTCGATCGCCGACGCCAGCAACACCGGTCCGGCGACGAACATCATCATGGGCCTGGCGGTCGGCATGGAGTCCACCGTGCTGCCGGTGATCACGATCGGCATCGCGCTGCTGGCGAGCTTCATGATCGGGCAGGGCAGTGGCCTGATGGAGAACGGCGTGGCGGTGGGCGGCCTGTTCGGCACCGCCGTGGCGACGATGGGCATGCTGGGCACAGCCGGCTACATCCTCGCGATGGACGTCTTCGGTCCGATCACGGACAACGCCGGCGGCATCGTGGAGATGTCGCAGCAGCCGCCCGAGATCCGCGACAAGACCGACCGTCTCGACTCGGTGGGCAACACCACCAAGGCGCTCACGAAGGGCTACGCCATCGGCTCCGCCGCACTGGCGGCGTTCCTGCTGTTCTCGGCGTACCTGGACGAGGTGAAGAACATGACCGGCTCCCCGCTCAGCGTGGACCTGTCGAAGCCCCAGGTGTTCGTGGCGGCGCTGCTCGGCGGCATGCTGGTGTTCTGGTTCTCGTCGCTGGCGATGAAGGCCGTCTCCACGGCCGCGCAGTCGGTCATCACCGAGGTGCGCCGCCAGTTCCGCGAGAAGCCGGGCATCATGCTCGGCACCGACAAGCCGGACTACGCAGCCTGCGTGGACATCGTGACCAAGGGCGCGCTGCGGGCGATGGTGCTGCCGGGGGCGCTGGTGGTCAGCTTCCCGATCATCGTGGGCGTGGTCTTCAAGTGGCTCGGTGCGCCGGGCGAGCGCCTCGGCGCCGAGGCGGTGGCCGGGTTCCTGATGATCTCGACGGTGGTCGGCATCCTGATGGCTGGCTTCCTGAACAATGCCGGCGGTGCGTGGGACAACGCCAAGAAGTACATCGAGACCGGCGCCTTCGGTGGCAAGAAGAGCGACGCGCACAAGGCGGCCGTCGTCGGCGACACGGTGGGTGACCCCTTCAAGGACACCGCCGGCCCGTCGCTGCACGTGCTGATCAAGCTGCTCAGCACGATCACGCTCGTCATGGCGCCGCTGTTCATCTGATGTGACCCGCACGGCTGCCGGTGCATTCCCCCCGCGGGGAGTGCACCGACAGGAACCGTTTCACCCGGTGCCCATGTCATTGCTGCAGCGGAAGCCGATCGCCGGCGCGAGCGAGAGTTCGGGCATGAAGCGCACGCTCGGCGTGAGTGACCTCGTCCTGCTCTCGATCGGGGCCGTGATCGGTGCCGGCATCTTCGCCTCCCTCGGCACGGCCGCCGCCGGCGAGGTGCTCAAGGACGGCACCGTCGTCCGGTACGGTGCGGGGCCGGCGCTCGTCGTCAGCTTCGTGCTGCTCGGCGTCGTCTGCGGACTGGCCGCGCTCTGCTATGCCGAGCTGGCGGCGATGATCCCGGCCGCCGGCAGTGCCTACGCGTACTCGTACGCCACCCTGGGCGAGCTGGTCGCGTGGATCATCGGCTGGGACCTGATCCTGGAGTACGCGGTCGGCAACGTGGCGGTGGCGATCGCCTGGAGCGGCTACTTCGACTCGCTCCTGAGCGGCTTCGGGATCCACCTGCCCATCTGGCTCACGCACGGCTACTTCCAGGCGATGAAGAGCACCGTGCCGGCCGTGCAGCAGGCGATCGTCGACGCCCCGCACATCGCCGGCATTCCCGTGCTCCTCAACCTCCCCGCCTTCCTCATCGTCGCGGCGATCACATGGCTGCTCTGCCGCGGCGTGAAGGAGAGCGCGCGGGCGAATGCCGTGATGGTCGGCATCAAGCTGCTGGTGCTGACGCTGTTCGTGGTGGTGGGGTCCATGCACATCGACCCGGCCAACTACCACCCGTTCGCCCCCAATGGCTGGAAGGGGATCCACCAGGGCGCCGCGATCGTGTTCTTCGCCTACATCGGCTTCGACGCCGTGAGCACCGCCGGCGAGGAGACCATCGATCCCCAGCGGAACCTGCCGCGCGGCATCCTCCTCGGGCTGGGCATCTGCACGCTGATCTACGTGATCGTCGGCGCCGTCGCGACCGGCATGGTGCCGTATTCGCAGCTGCTCGGTGCCGATCCGCTGGCCAAGGCGCTGACGCTGGCCGGCCTGAGCACGGCGAGCTGGATCGTCTCGGCCGGCGCCGTGGTCTCGATGGCGGCGGTGCTGCTCGTGTTCCAGTACGGGCAGCCGCGGATCTTCTACGCGATGGCGCGCGACGGGCTGCTGCCGCCGTTCGCGGCCAAGCTGCACCCCAAGTACCGCACGCCGCACGTGACGACGATCATCACCGGCGTGTGCGTCGCCCTCGGCGGCCTGGTGGCCGACGATGCCGCGACGTATGACCTGACCAACATCGGCACCCTGGCGGCGTTCATGCTGGTGTGCCTCGGCGTGCTGGCCCTGCGGATCCGGGAGCCGGACCGTCATCGCCCGTTCAAGGTGCCCTTCGTCTGGCCGGTGGCTGGCGGCGGCGCACTGGCCTGCCTGTACGTGATGCGCGGCCTGCCGGCGAGTGCCTGGCAGGCGTTCGGCATCTGGCTCCTGATCGGCCTCGTGCTCTATTTCGCGTACGGATACCGGAATTCCGTCCTGCGCACCGGCCGCGAGCTGCCCAAGGTGCCGGAGCTCGAAGGCCCGTCCCACTGACCACACCGACCGAGACCGCATGTCGTTCCTGAAGAAGCTGTCGCTCACGCAGTGGATCATCGTCTCCATGATCGTCGGGACGCTGATCGGCTGGCTCTTCCCGGAGTTCGGGCAGAGCCTGAAGCTGCTGTCCACGATCTTCCTGCGGATGATCAAGTCCGTCATCGTGCCGCTGCTCTTCAGCACCCTCGTGATCGGCATCGCCGGCCACGGCGACGACATGAAGAAGGTCGGGCGGCTGGCCCTGCGGTCGATCATCTATTTCGAGGTCGTCACCACGCTGGCGCTCGCGGTCGGCCTGATCGCGGTGAACCTCGTCAAGCCCGGCGAGGGCGTCTCGCTGGGCGCGGCGAACGCGGCGGATGCCAAGGAGTTCACGACCACCACCCCGACGCTGTCCGGCGTGCTCGAGCACACCGTGCCGCAGAGCTTCTTCGAGGCGGCGGCGAAGAACGAGGTGCTGCAGATCGTGTTCTTCAGCGTCCTCTTCGGGATCGCGCTGGCGCGCGTGCCGGGCAAGCCCCGCCAGGTGATGCTCGACTTCTGCGAGTCACTCAGCGAGGTGATGTTCAAGTTCGTGGGCATCGTGATGGCGTTCGCGCCGATCGGCATTGCCGGGGCGATCGCGGCGACCGTGGGGCGCTCGGGACTGGCCGTGCTGCTCACCCTGCTCAAGCTCGTGCTCACGCTCTACGGTGCGCTGGCCGTCTTCATCCTGCTCGTCCTGATTCCCGTCGTGCTGCTGGCACGGGTGCCGCTCGCCGCCTTCGTGAAGCAGGTGAAGGCCTCGGCGCTGATGGCATTCTCCACCGCCAGTTCCGAGGCCGCGCTCCCCGGCGCCATGCAGGCAATGGAGAAGCTGGGCGTGCCGAAGCGGATCGTGGCGTTCGTCATGCCCACGGGCTACAGCTTCAACCTCGACGGCAGCACGCTCTACCTGGCCGTGGCGAGCATCTTCGTCGCGCAGGCCGCCAACATCGACATGCCACTGAAGACCCAGCTGCTGATGATGCTGACGCTGATGCTGACGTCGAAGGGCGTGGCGGCCGTGCCGCGGGCATCGCTGGTCATCCTCTCCGGCGCGCTGACCACCTTCGGGCTGCCGCTCGAGGGCGTGGCGCTTATCCTCGGAGTCGATGCCGTGATGGACATGGCCCGCACCAGCGTGAACCTCGTCGGCAACTGCCTGGCGACGGTCGTGATGGCGCGGTGGGAAGGGGAGTTCGACGATGGCGCCGCTGCCGCCGTGCTGCAGCCGCAATCCGCGTAGCGCCGCGGCGCGCCACGTCAGCGGCTGAACGTGTCGCAGGCGTCCACCGTCCCGGTGTCGAAACCGCGACGAAACCAGGTCATGCGCTGGGCGGCACTGCCGTGCGTGAACGACTCGGGCCGGATTGCGCTCCCCGTCATCTCGGAGATGCGGTCGTCGCCCACGGCTGACGCGGCGCCGAGGGCCTCCTCGATGTCACCGGGCTGGAGGCGCCCCTGCTGCTGCGCGTGCCGGCCCCAGATGCCGGCGTAGCAGTCCGCCTGCAACTCGAGCCGGACCGAGAGCTCGTTGCGCGCGCCGGGGTTCCGCTGCTGCATCTGCCGCATCTGGCGCTCGGTCCCGAGCACGTTCTGCACGTGATGGCCGATCTCGTGCGCGAGCACGTAGGCCTGGGCGAAGTCCCCGGGCGCGCCGAACCGCCGCCGGAGTTCGTCGTAGAAGCCCAGGTCCACGTAGACCTTTTCGTCAGCCGGGCAGTAGAAGGGGCCGGAGGCGGACTGGGCCGCGCCACAGCCAGTGTTCACTGCATCCCGGAAGAGCACCAGCCGGGCGCGCCGGTACTCCGCGCCGCCCTGGGTGAAGACCTTCTCCCAGTTGGCCTGCGCGTCATCGAGCACGAAGGACATGAACTTGACGAGGGTCTCCTCTTCCGCCGACGTCTGGGCCGGGGGCCGTGGCGGGCCGCTCGGCTCAGCCGATGGCATCGGGGCTCCGCCTCCCGCGCCGAGTGCGCCGGTGAGGTCGGTCTTGAAGACGACGCTCAGGACGAGCAGCACGAGGAACCCACCGATGCCGACGCGCCCGCCACCCAGCCGGAAGCCACCACCACCGCCGGCTCGTTCGCCGCGGCGGTCTTCGAGGTCCTGGCTCGGACCGTTGTCGTCCCACTTCATCGTGAACCTGCTGGCGCTGAGGGAGCGACACCGCCGGCCTGTGTGGCGGCGTGTCGCAACGCGGTGCAGGGCGCCGGCGCCGCTGCGGAAGCGATGAATATTAGCGGCCGGCAACGGCGGGCAGGGGGCCTCCGGCTTGCGCGGCGCCCCCCGGACGGTGCCGGCGGGCCGTCAGACGGCGCTGCCGACCGGCTGCGACAGGCTCGCGACGGTCAGCAGTCGACTGTCGTCGAGGTGCTGACGGACGGCCGCCGCTGCGGCCTCGGGATCCCGGTCACGCAGCGCGGCCACGATCTCGCAGTGTTGCTGCTGGACGAGGCGTCCATGGTCGTCGGTCAGGGTGACGGCCTGGATGAAACGGCGGCTCTCCTGCATCAGCGACAGGGCGAGCTCGGCGAGTCGGCGATTGCCGCTCCCGACGGCGATGATCTCGTGGAACTCCGCGTTGGCGGCGGAGAAGACCATGATCGACTCACGGTCGCCGGGGTCGTAGCCGATGGTGCTGAGCTCCTCGAGCCGCTGGAGCTCGGGCTCGCCGAGCCGTGGCGAGGCGAGCTCGACTGCGGCGACCTCAACGATACACCGGAGCTGGAAGAGGTCCTCGGCGTCGGACAGCGTGATCGGCGTCACGGTGTAGCCCAGCCGGGGTGTCACGGCGAGGAGTCCCTCGAGGACGAGCCGTCGCATCGCCTCGCGGACCGGCGTCTTGCCGATCTCGATCCGCTCGACGATGGCGTTTTCGGTGAGCGCAGATCCGGCCGGCAGGTCGCCGTTGAGGATCATGCCACGGAGTCGAGCGTATGCCGCTTCGGCGAGTTGCATCGGCATCGTGATGGGACCGGAGAGAACGGGTAAGCTGTGCAGGCGGGCGATGCGCAGCGGGAGGGGGACGCAGGTGACGTGATATTACGAGGTCGTGCGTCGCGCTCGCCATTGTCCGTAGGTTAGACATGCGGGGCGCGGGCAGCGTTGGTGCGATCGCGGTACGCGTGTGATATATCAGACGGGACGACGGTGGCATTTCACGACGAACTCACCACGAACTGACGACGGCGATGGCCAGACACATCAGGGCGGCACGGGGTGGTACGCGAACGGCACGGGGTTGGATCCAGGAAGCGGCCAAGCGCATGCTGATGAACAACCTCGACCCCGAGGTGGCCGAGCGCCCCGACGACCTCGTCGTGTACGGCGGACGGGGAAAGGCGGCGCGTGACTGGCAGAGCTTCGACACCATCGTCGCGACGCTCGATCGGCTCCGCGACGACGAGACGCTGCTGGTGCAATCCGGCAAGCCCGTGGCGGTGCTCGAGACACACCCCATGTCGCCGCGGGTGCTGATCGCCAATTCCAACCTCGTCCCGAAGTGGGCCACCTGGGAGGAGTTCGACCGGCTCGACAAGCTCGGCCTCATGATGTACGGCCAGATGACCGCCGGGAGCTGGATCTACATCGGCACGCAGGGGATCCTGCAGGGCACCTACGAGACGTTCGCCGGCGCCGCAGACCGCCACTTCGGCGGCACCCTCGCCGGCACCATCACCGTGACCGCCGGCCTTGGTGGCATGGGCGGCGCGCAGCCGCTCGCCGTCACGCTCGCCGGTGGTGTGAGCATCTGCATCGAGGTCGACCCCACGCGCATCCAACGTCGCCTCGAGACGCGGTATCTCGACGTCGTCGCCACCTCACTCGACGACGCGATCCGCACCGCCGAGACGGCGCGACAGGAACGACGCGCCCTCTCCATCGGCTTGCTCGGCAACGCCGCGACCATCCTCCCCGAGATGGTCGCGCGCAACTTCACGCCGCAGCTGGTCACCGACCAGACGTCGTCACACGACCCGATGGTCGGCTATCTCCCCGTGACCGCCGCCGACGAGGACGTGGACACGCTGCGCCGCCTGCAGCCCGACACCTACCTCGCCCGCGTGCGCGATGCCATGGTCGCCCATGTGCATGCGATCGTGACGATGCAGGAGCGTGGTGCCATCGCGTTCGACTACGGCAACAACCTGCGCGCACAGGCGCAGCTCGCGGGCTATGCCAACGCCTTCAGCTATCCGGGCTTCGTGCCCGCGTTCATCCGCGAGAGTTTCTGTGAAGGGCGGGGGCCGTTCCGCTGGGTCGCCCTGAGCGGCGATCCGGCGGACATCGCGGCCACCGACGCCGCCATGAAGGAGCTCTTCCCGGAGGATGCGCGCCTTCAGCAATGGCTGGGCTGGGCTGGTGATCGCATCGCCTTCCAGGGGCTGCCGGCGCGCATCTGCTGGCTCGGCTACCGCCAGCGCGACAAGGCCGGCCTGCTCTTCAACGAGATGGTGCGCGACGGGCGCGTCTCGGCACCGATCGTGATCGGCCGCGACCACCTCGACGCCGGCTCCGTGGCGAGCCCGTACCGCGAGACGGAGGCGATGCGCGACGGGAGCGATGCCGTCAGCGACTGGCCGCTGCTGAACTTCGCGACCGGCATCGCGAGCGGCGCCGCGTGGATGAGTTTCCATCATGGCGGCGGGGTCGGCATGGGCTACAGCCAGCACTCCGGCCTGGTCGCCGTCGCGGATGGCAGCGCCGAGGCCGATGAGCGACTGCGCCGCTGCCTCACGAACGATCCGGCGATGGGCGTGATCCGGCATGCCGACGCCGGCTACGAGACGGCGTTGCGCGTGGTGCGCGAGCGTGGAGTGGACATGCCGTCACTGGACCGCGCCTGATGTCGGCCACGCGCCTGCTCACCAACATCGGGGCGCTGGTCACGGTGCCGGGGAAGGGCGCCGTGCGCGGTGGCGCGATGGGCGAACTGTCGGTCACGCATGACGCCGCGGTCGCGATCACCAACGGCCACGTGAGCTGGTGCGGTTCACGTAGCGACTGGCAGGGCACGGCGCACGACGAGGTCGATCTCGGCGGTGCGGCGGTGGTGCCGGGACTGGTCGATCCGCACACGCACGTCGTGTGGGGTGGCGATCGCCTTGCCGACTTCGAGGCGCGTGCCAGCGGTGTGGCATACGAGACAATCCTCGCCGGTGGCGGCGGCATCCGTCACACCGTCGGCGAGACGTCGCGCGCGACGACGGAGGCGCTCGTGGGCAGCGCCACGCAGCGCCTGCAACGCATGATGCGCGCTGGTGCCACGACCATCGAGGTCAAGAGCGGCTATGGTGCCGGCTGGGAGGACGAGTGCCGCGAACTCGAGGTCGTGCGCCGGCTCCGGTCACTGGTGCCGGCGCGTCTCGAGGCGACGATGCTGTTCCACCTGCCGCCGCGCGACGCCGCTGAGCGCGCGGCATACCTGCACGCGGCCACCAATGAGTGGATTCCGCAACTCGCCTCCGACGGCAGCGCCAGCGCGGTGGACATCTTCATCGAGCGTGAGGCGTTCTCCGTGGCCGACGCCGGCCAGGTGCTGCGTGCGGCACGGCGCGCGGGACTGTCGTGCAAGGCGCACACCGACCAGTTCCATGCCCTCGGCGGCACCGAGCTCGCGATCGCGCACGGCGCCTTGAGCGTGGATCACCTCGAGTCCAGCGGGCCGGACCAGGTGGCGGCACTCGCCGCGGGCAACACGGTCGGCGTGGTGCTGCCCGGCGTGTCATTGCACCTCGGCCTGCCTGCTGCGCCCGGCCGTGCACTGGTCGACTCGGGGGCGATCGTTGCCGTCGGCACCGACTGCAACCCGGGCTCGTCGCCGTTGTTCTCGATGGCGATGGCCATGGCACTCGGCGTACGGCTCAACGGCTTGTCGCCCGCCGAATCGCTCACGGCCTGCACCGCCAACGCCGCCGCGGCGCTCGGCCTGCCCGACGTCGGCCGCATCGCACCCGGGATGTGCGCCGACCTGCTGGTGCTCCGCAGCGCCGACTGGCGCGACCTTCCTTACACCCTTGGCGATGACGTCGTGCAGCGCGTGTTCATCGCCGGTACCGAACTGTCATGACCTCACCTGCCGCGCGCGTCACCGTCGGCGCGCCGATCCAGATCGCCGATGTCGTGCGCGTCGCCCGACACCACGCCCCCGTGCAGCTCGCCACCGACGCCCGGCCGCGCATCCTCGAGAGCCGCGCCTACGTCGATGCGCTGGTGGCCGCCGAGCGCAACGTGTACGGCGTCACCACCGGCTTCGGCAAGCTGGCCAGCGTGCGCATCGCCGCCGGCGATGTGCGTCAGCTCCAGCGCAACCTCCTCGTGTCGCACGCGATGGGCGTGGGCACACCGCTGTCCACCGAGGTGGTGCGCGCGATGCTGCTGCTCCGCGCGCAGTCATTGTCATTCGGCTGCAGCGGCATCCGGATCGAGGTCATCGAGCTGCTGCTGGAGTGCCTGAACCGCGGGCTGCATCCGGTGATCCCGTCGCAGGGCTCGGTGGGGGCGAGCGGTGACCTCGCGCCCCTGGCACACATGGCGCTGCCCCTGATCGGTGAGGGGCGCGCCGAGTACCGCGGCGAGGTGCTGTCCGGCGCCCTGGCGCTCGAACGCGCCGGGCTGTCACCGGTGGTGCTCGAGGCGAAGGAAGGCCTCGCGCTCATCAACGGCACGCAGGCCATGACCGCCATCGGCGCCCTGGTGGTGCACGACGCGATGCGACTCGCGACGCTCGCCGACATCGCCGGCGCGATGTCGCTGGAGGCGCTCAAGGGAACGTCGGTGGCGTTCGACGCGCGTGTGATGGCGATGCGCCCACATCCCGGTGCCGCAGCGGCCGCCGGCAACCTGCGACGCCTGGCGGCCAACAGCCCCATCCACGCCTCGCACGCCGACTGCGAGAAGCTGCAGGATGCGTACAGCCTGCGCTGCATGCCGCAGGTGCACGGTGCCAGCCGCGATGCCCTGACGCACGTGGCCGCCGTGGTGGAGCGGGAGTGCAACGCGGTGACCGACAACCCGCTCGTCTTCGCCGCCGATGATGCCGTGATCTCGGCCGGGAACTTCCACGGCCAGCCCGTGGCGCTGGTGATGGACTACGCCAAGGTGGCGATTGCGGAACTCGCGAACATCAGCGAGCGCCGTGTGGAGCACATGCTCGATCCCGCGGTGAGCGGGTTGCCGGCGTTCCTGTCACGACAGGGCGGGCTCAACTCGGGGTTGATGATCAGCCAGTACACCGCGGCCAGCCTCGTGAGCGAGAACAAGGTGCTCGCCCATCCGGCCAGCGTGGACAGCATCCCGACGAGCGCCAACCAGGAGGACCACGTGAGCATGGGGACCACCAGCGCCCGGCAGTGCGCGATGATCCTCGAGAATGCGACGTGGGTGGTCGCGATCGAGTTGCTGAACGCGGCGCAGGGGCTGGACTTCCACCAGCCGTTGCGGCCGGGCCCCGGCGTCGGCGCCGCCCGTGATGCCATCCGCGCCGTGGTGCCGCCGCTGGAATCGGATCGCGTGCTGACACCGGACCTCGAGGCCGTGCGCACGATCATGGCCGACGGCACGCTCCGCCGTGCCGTGGAGGCGGCCATCGGTGCGCTGACATGAGCACGCGGAGGCGCCGATGCCCCGCGCTGGTGCGCGGTCTCCTGCTGGCGGCTGCGCTGGCGTCCCCGCTGGGCGGCCAGGCGGCGAAGGAGCCGCTGGTGGGACGGCTCGTACCGACCTTCGCCTGGCCTGCGCTCAACGACAGCACGGTGACGATCTCTCCGCTGTCGCTGGCGGGCAAGGTGGCACTGGTGGACCTCTGGGCCACCTGGTGCGGCCCCTGCGTGCGGGAGATGCCCACCCTGCACGCGGCCTGGGTGAAGCACCGCAAGCGCGGGTTCGCGCTCGTGAGCCTGTCGTTCGACAGTGACCCGGCAACGGTGGCGCGATTCCGGCGCAGCCGCTTCGCGATGCCGTGGCAACATGTGCTGCCGTCGCGCGCGTCGCGGCAGGACGCGGTCAGGATCTTCCAGGCCGAGCAGTTCCCACGCGCGGTGCTGATCGATCGCGACGGCACGGTGTTGCGCGTGGACAAGGGCCTGCGCGGCACGGCCCTGCTCCCGACCCTCGACTCGGCCCTGGCCGGCCTGCTGGCCGGCCAGGATCGGCGGGCAGGCCGCTAGCGAACGCGTGCTACCGGCGGCTCATGCTGAAGCTCGAGCCCTGCGGTGAGACGTCCAGCTCGTACCGCACGTGATCTCGCCGCATCGACTCGACCGGTTCCTCGATGAGGCGGCGCAGGAACTCGGGCAGGATCGTGAGCTGCAGTGGCGAGAGCACGGCCTTCGCCTTCGCCCCGGTGGCGTACGTCACCTCCCAGGCCAGCGAGTCCACCGCCTGCACCCGCTGCAGCGCCTCCTTGCCGTCATACGAGTCCGGCAGCGCCGCGAGGTACACCACCAGCGGACGATAGACGGTGTCCAGCGCGGCCCGGTACCGGACCTCCTCGCCGGCCAGCGAGTCCTGTTGCGTCGCCGTCAGCAGCAGCGTGTCGGACAGGGCACGCAGGCCGGTGAACAGGCTGGGCATGCTGCGCTGGTAGCGGGCCATCAGCGTGTCGGCATTGAGGCGCGGCCGCGTGTCACCGCGGCGGCCGGGCTTCATCTGGCGCTGGAGTTCCTGCACTTCACCCGGCACCGAGAGATTCAGCCGGACGTCGAGCGTGACCCCGTACGGCTCGAGCGGCCGCGAGACCCGCGACGGCCGCGTCTCGCCAAAGCGGGGATTCAGGTCGTACCCGAACCTGCTCGCGGTGGCCTCGAACGAGCGCGGGACCAGCAGCACCGGGTTCGGCAACGATGCCGTGCCCCATCCGCGCAACCCGTCCGCGCCGTTGACGGCCCGGTCGATCGCGCCAAGCGGGTTCGCGAACTGCAGGGCGACACGCGCCCGGTTCGGCAGTCGGAGGAGGCGCCCGGGAAGGTCGAGGCGCAGCTGCATCGACTGGGTCCATGGCCCGTCGCAGCTGTTGCGGGCGGCGATCTGGCCGCCTTGCGCGCGCAGGCATCGCGCCACCGCGTCCGGCGCACCGGCGACCAGCGCATCGAGGGCCGGGCTGCCCGCGCGCGGGATGAACGCCCGGTCGTTCGCGCGTCCGTCACCGTTCACGTCGCCGGCGACCATCGGCGTGAACGGCGTGCCGCTCTGCATCGAGAGGAAGAGCGACAGCCCGATCCCGGCGGGAAAGGTGCGCGCCAGTTGTGCGATGAGCTGGTGCCGCACGTCGAATGGGCTGCGGGCCCACTCGATGCGGCGCGGGTCCGCGCCACTGCCGGAGTCGAAGCCACGGCCCGCCGCACGCGCCGAGGCCCAGGTGTAGTTCAGGTTGAGGTACGTGTCTCCGCCGCTGAGGTCCGAGAGGTCGGGGGTCAGCGAGAGCGTGACGCTGCGCGCGCGGCCGCGCAGGTCGCCGCGCCGTTCGAGCACGGGCCCGAACGACTCTGAGAGCCGCGAGGCGGCGGCGGAGACGCTGCCGGTCCCCGCATCGATCGAGCTGCGAGGCACGAAGACCGCGCGGCCACCCTCGTCCGGGAGGGTGAAGATGGGCGCATCGCGCAGGTTGCGGTCGATCACGCTCGCCTGGTCGAAGTTGAGGGCGTACGTCGCATCGAGGCGGTAGTCGACCTTCGCCGCGCGCGACGTCCAGCCGGCGCTCGCGCGCCAGTTCCGCGGGGCGCGGTATGCGTCGCCGAGCAGCGAGACGGACGGCGCCCCGTCGGCCAGGCCGGGTGCGCCGGCGGCACAGGTGGTCGGCGCTGCGCCAGTGCCGTAGACATCCCAGTCCGGCGTCGGCGCGGCGCTGCCCACACAGGTGATGCGCCGGAACGCACCCGGCGCACCCGTGGCACCGTCGGCGTTCGCCAGCACATCTGGGCGATAGATCCCGCGGAATGCGCCGACACCGGCACGGATCATCCCCACCGGCAACGACGACCGGCTGGCGAGGTCCGAGGCGCGCGTCATGGTCCCGCCGGCGGCGTCCTTCACGAGGTACCACGTGATGCCGAGTCGCGGACTGACCGAGACACTCGACGGCACGCGATCCGTACGGAGGCCGAGCGTGCTCTCCAGGTGTGCATTCGGTGCCGGTGCGCCGAGGAACCGGCTCGCGTCGACCCGCGCCCCCCACAGGAGCTGGAAGACGCGCGATGGACCCCACCGGTGCGCGAAGGCCGTCGCCGCGTTCCAAGTCGCCCCGTCGCGTGCCGGCTGTGCGAGCGTCCGTGTGTACACAGACGGCGTGCCGGCCACGAGGTCGTCGAGCGTGTTGAAGCTGAACGTGCCACGCGCATCGCTCACGGTCTCGTCGCGCAGCGCGTCGATCCGGCTCCAGGCGTGCAGCTTGAAGAGGTGCGTCCGGCCGCCACGCAGGAAGCTCAGGTCGTCGGCCAGCTCCCACGTGGCGCTGGTCCGCGTGCCGGTGAGGCCGCCGTAGCCGCCGAAGCTGATCGTGGGCACCGCGACCGTCGGGTCGAGCGGATCCCCCGTGATGTCGGGAAGGCGGACGGCGCCGGCAGGGAGCCGCGACGTGGCGTCATACCGGTTCGCCTGCACCGAGACCGAGGAGCGGAAGTCGTTCTGGTATGGTCGACGTGTGCCGAGGATGGCGACGGAACCGAACTGCGCGGCGGCCGTCACCACCTGCTCGCGGCTCCCGACACCGGGCAGCGACACCGGCGTGATGCCGACTCCCGTGGAACGTTGCGCGTCGATGAGCCCCGTGAACCGCATGGCATGCATCCCGCGCGGTGTCCGGTCGAGCTGGCCGACGAGGTTGACCTGGTCCACGACGGCCGACTGGCCACTGCCGGTCAACGAAATGCCGGTGGACTGCAGGCCCTGCTGCACGAGGGTCACGTCGCCGATGTCGAGCCCGGACAGCGCGAGTACCTGCCCCGGGGCCGTCAGCAGCGTGGCCGGCTGCGCATGTCGTCGTGACAGCTGCGCCGCCGCGGTGTAGAACAGGCGATCGTCGATGATCTGGCCGGTCTGTCCGAGCGACGCCTGGAATGTGGTCGGACGAAGCCCGTAGGCGCGCGCGAGCGGATCGCTGGCCCGCAGCGCCGGCGCGTCGAGCGTGATGCTCCCGCGCCGTTCCGTATCCTCCCGGCCCGCCTCGAGCTCCTGGGACACCAGCGCGCCACTGAAGCCGCCGATGGAGGGATCGTAGTTCGAGAGTGAGCCGCGCGTGCGCGTGCGCGCCTCGCGCGGGATCGATGCGCCGGAGGCGAGTCCGTTGAGCGTCACCAGCGACTGGTCACCACCTGCGCCGAGTGCGGTGATGCCGTTCGGGCCCACGACCAGTCCGGGAATGGTGGCCGCGATGGCGGTGGGATTGCCTGCCGCCAGCGGGCTCACGGCACCGTAGACCCCCTCGGCAATGCGCTCGTTGCTGCCGGTGGTCGGCAACGCACCGGTGCGGTTCGGCCGTTCGGGGCGGGGGGCCTGCGCCTGCACGCGTACCGCCGCGAGCTGTGCGCCACCGGTGGCGCGCAGCACCGCATCGACCACGAACGCCCGCTCGGATGCGACCCGCGTCACGCGCTTGCGGAACGACTGTGCGCCCGGCGCTGCGATGAAGACCAGGTAGTCGCCAGTGCCCGGCGAGAACACCACGCGCCAGCGGCCGTCGGCGTTGGCCGTGTCCTGCTGCACCAGCCGGTCAGGGCCGCGGGTGACGAAGACGACGGCGCCGTTGATCGGCATGCCCGTCTCGGCGGAGGTGACCCGACCCGACAGTGTGTCGGCCCCGCCGGCGCCCTGCGCCTGCACTGTGCCAGCCGGCAGGAGCATGGTGAGGGCGGCGAGCAGCGCGATCAGGTATCGCGTGCAGCGGAGCACGAGCGTGCCGGGTACGTCGGTGTCACGGCGGGGAGGATGGATCATCATGGCGCGTCGGAACGGAGGCGGCAGGCGCGGCGGCGTGCCCGGTCTACGCCGCTGCGCCACACCCTGTTTCACCCTGCTGCCTGACCCCGGCCGACCGGAAAGGGTTGCCCGTCAGGCCTGCTCGAGAGCGGCCGTGCGTTCCGCCCACGTCGTCATCGCATCGTCGAGGAGCCGCTGGACGGCCCCCAGCTCCTTCTCGAGGCGGCCCGCCTCGCGTGCCTTCTCCGGCGTGCCATCGTACAGGTCCCCGTCCTCGAGCGCGCGCTGCACCGTCGACACGCGCTCCTCCAGTCGCAGGACCTCACGCTCGGCCTCGTCCGCAGCCTTCTTCGCCGCCTTCCGGGCCGCGGCGGCGCGGTCGTCGGAGCCCTTCGCCTTCTGCGCGCTCGCCTTCTCCTGCGCACGCCGGCCCTGCAGCGCTGCGGAACTGTCGGCGGCGAGCTTCGCGCGCCGTTCCGCCTCCGCCACCTCCCACTCCACGAACGGGCCGTCGAAGTCGCGCAGTCGCGTCCCGTCGAACGACCAGACGCGGGTCGCCAGCTCGCGCAGGAAGGCGCGGTCATGGCTCACCAGCAGCACCGTGCCCTCGTAGTCGTCGATCGCGTCCTCGAGCGCCTCGATGCTCTCGACGTCGAGGTGGTTCGTCGGCTCGTCGAGCACCAGCAGGTTCGCCTTCTGCAGCATGATCAGGGCGAGCGCCACGCGGGCACGTTCTCCGCCGCTGAGGGTGCTGATGGTGCGCATCACGCTGTCGCCGCTGAAGCCGAACGCGCCGAGGTGCCCCTGGATGTGTCCGCGGCCCCACAGCGGCCGCACGGCCTGGATCGCATCGTAGATGGACTTCTCGAGGGGCAGCTGCGCCAGGTCCTGCCGGTACCACGCGGCGTCGACCGACCCGCCAACGCCCGCGCTCCCGCCGGAGGCCGCACGTGCGCCGAGGAGCGTGGCGATGAGGGTGGACTTGCCGGCGCCGTTCGGGCCCACCAGCGCGATCACGTCGGCGCGCATCGCCGTCAGCGTCACGTCGCGCAGCAGCACGCGCTCGCCGACCGTCACCTCGAGCTTGTCGGTGTGCAGCACGCGGTCGCCGCCGCGGTCGCCGATCTCGAGCCGCAGGGTCATCGCATCCGACTCACCGGGCGGTGGTGACAATCGCGGCAGGCGGCTCAGCTTCGAGCGGCGCCCCTTGGCCTGCGAGCTGTTCACGCCAGCCAGGTGGCGGCGGATGTACTCCTCCTCCTTCGCGATGAACTTCTGCTGCTTGTCGAGCTGGCGCTGGAAGCTGAGCATGCGCTCCTCGCGCTGGCTCACGAAGGCCGAGTAGCCGCCGGTGTACGCATGCGTGGTGCCACCGGTGACGTGCAGCACGTGGTCGACGGTCTCGTCGAGGAAGGCGCGGTCGTGGCTGATCACGACCACCGTCTCGCCCAGCTCGCCGAGGTACGTCTGGAGCCAGCGCGTGGTGTCGAGGTCGAGGTGGTTGGTCGGCTCGTCGAGCAGGAGCAGCTCCGCGGGTGCCGCGAGCTGTCCCGCCAGGCCCACGCGTCCGCGCTCACCGCCGCTCAGTCCTGCCAGGGGCCGTGTGCGCGCCTCGATGGCATCGAAGCCGAGGCCCTGCAGCACCTTGTCCACGCGGGCGGAGAAGTCGTAGCCTCCCTCGTGCATGAACTTCTCCTGCAGCCGGCCGTAGCGGTCCATCAGCGCCTCGTCGCCGCTCCCGAGCTGCTCGGCGAGCAGGGCCAGCTCCTTCTCGAGTGCGATGAGAGGCGCATACGCTGCCGCGGCGGCCTCCCAGACCGTGGTCGCGGTGCCAAAGTCGCGGTGCTGGTCCAGCAGCGAGACCTTCAGCCCGGGCTGGCGCGCCACCGCGCCACGCGTCGGCTGGAGCGTGCCGGTGAGGATCTGGAACAGCGTGGTCTTGCCGGCACCGTTGCGCCCGATGATCCCCCACCGTTCGCCACGCGCGATGGTGACGGTGACATCCTTGAGGAGCGTGGTGGCGCCGAAGCTGATGGCGACGTCGGCGAGCGAGATGAGCGTCATGCCGTCAAATCTCGCACCGGACGGAAGGGACGGTGCGAGCCGGGACCAGGATCAGCCGGCGACGTACTGCGCGAACAGGCGCGCCAGGACGCGGTCGGGATCGCCATCGCAGAGGCCTTCGTGCACCGGCGACGCCTGCAGCACGTCGGAACGTGGCGCGGTGAGCCAGTGGAACCGCTCCGAGGTCGGCGCCAGGGCGATGGGGCCGGCCTGCGGGTCGCCCGCGGCCACCCGTTCCATCGTGCGCAGGTAGCGCGCCAGCATGCCGACGTCCACGCTCGGCACCCGATCGCGCAGCGTGCTCTCGTTCGTGAGCGCGAGCAGCCCGAGGAAGCCCGCCTGGCGCGCGTGGAGCAGCACGCCGACGGGGATGAACGCACCCAGGTGCACGTGCGGGACGGCGCGCAGCACCGCGAAGTCGTACGGCATCGCGGTGTCGCTCATCGCCGCGCCGTGTAGGGCTGCGTCGGCGCCGTGCGCAGCTGCTCGCGGGCCTCGATCGCTGCCGCGGTGAAGAGCCGCGATGCATCGCGCCGGGTGCGCAGGTAGGCCGCGTAGCGGTCGCGCGCGACGGCCGCATCCGGCGAGTCGTCCCCGGACACGGGATCCAGCAGCAGCCGGTCCGGCACCGTGGCCAGGATGGCCCGCAGCACGTCATCGTCGAGGGCCGCGACGGCCGCGGCGTCGGCGGCTTCCAGGTCGCCGGTGCGCAGCAGCAGCACGTGCTGACGGATGAGCGGGAATGGCGTGGTCATGCGCGCCGCGGTCACGCTCGGCCAGTCGTAGTGCATGTAGAGCGCCGCGCCGTGGTCGATCAGCCATGGCTTGCGCTGCCACACCAGCAGGTTCGGGTTCCGCGCGGTGCGGTCCGGGTTGGTGATGAACGCATCCAGCCACACCAGCGTGGACGCGAACGCGCTGTCCACCACGTCGTGCGCCGCGACCGGGTCGAAGTTGAAGCTCCCATCGAGGTACCGCAGGCCGATGTTGATCCCGCGGCTGGCCTTCAGCAGCTCCTGGATCTCGGGATCGGGTTCGCTCTGCCCGAACCGGTCGGGCAGCTCGATGGTCGCGAGCTCCGGCACGGGCAGGCCGAGGGCCGTCGCGATGCCATGCGCGACCATCTCCGCCACCAACACCTTCGCCCCCTGGCCGGCGCCGCGGAACTTCGCGACGAAGAGCCCCCCGCCATCGGTGTCGACGATGGCCGGCAGCGAGCCACCCTCGCGCAGCGGCTGGACATAGCGGCTGGCGGTGAGGTGCACCGGCGCCGTCGGCACGTGGGGCGCGATGTTACTGCGCCTCGACGGTGAGCCCGATCGTCCGCAACGCCAGGTGCGTCGCGCCGCGGGCGGCATCCACGGCCTGGTGGCGCACCATGGCGCCGGGCACGAGTGTCTTGAGCCTGTGCTCGAGTCGCTTGCGCATCGGCCGGCCGCGCGCGAGGAGCCCGCCGTGCAGCGCCACCGGGATCGCCGCGCGCTCGTCGACGAAGAGTGATCGTGCCAGCGCCCGCACGTGCAGCGCCAGCTCCTCCACTGCCATCGTCACGATCGTGTTGGCCCGCAGGTCGCCCACCTCCGCCGCCGAGAGCACGGCCGGCGCCAGCGTCGCCATGTCTGCCGGTGTGGCCGACGCGGCCCACGCGATGATCGCCGGCACATCGTCGAGCTCCAGCGCGGTCAGCACCGCACCCGTGAGCGCCGTCTCCGGCTCGCGACCATCGTGTGCCGCGGCGATGACCTGCAGTGCTTTCCGGCCGAGCCACGCACCGCTCCCCTCGTCGCCGATCACGTGGCCCCACCCGCCGCACCGCTGCATCGTGCCCGCCGGGCTGCGCCCCCAGCCGATGCTGCCGGTGCCGGCGATCAGCAGGATGCCGGGCCCCTCGGCGAAGGCGTCGTACATCGCGGCCTCGGCATCGGAGAGCACCACCACCGTGTCGGCGACCTCCAGGCGCTCCAGCTCCTGCGTGAGGGCGATCTTCTGCTGCTCGCGCCCCACGCCGGCCACCCCGACCACCAGCGCCCGCGGCAGCAGGTGCCCCATCTCGGCATCGATCACTGCGTTGCGCACGAGGGTGCCGATCAGCTCCGCGGCGTCGGCCTCGGCGCCCGGGCGCACGGCACTGCCCGCACCGGATGACTTGTGGAGGACCTGCGCGCGTTCATCGCTGACGTAGACCCGCGTGCTGCTGCCGCCGCCGTCGACGCCGACGACGACCAGTTCAGTGGGTGTGCTCATGGATTCGTCTCGGTCTCGGTCGCCACACGGAGCGCCGGCGCCACCGGCGCCGGGTGTGTGTACGACGACAGGATGCCTGCAGTGAGCGTGATCCCGGTGCCGATCAGCACGTACCAGGGCCACGCGATGGTCGCGACGCCGCCCAGGGTGGGCGCGAGCGAGGGGACCCGGGAGATCAGCAGCTTCGCGAACACGATCACCGCCATGCAGGCGATGCCGACGCTCATGCCGGTGATGGCATCCCGCTGGTTCGCACGCTTCCAGAGCAGCGCGAGGGAGAAGCCGCCCACCAGCCCGCCGTGGGTGAAGCTCGCGATGCTCAGCGCCACCACCACCACCGGCGCGCCCTGCTTGGGATAGAGCAGGGCACCGAAGGTGAGCAGCACCCCCCACGCGAGGGCGAAGAGCTTGCCGGTGCGCAGCGTGCCCGCATCCTCGGCCTTCCGGCCGGTGAGCGGGAGGTAGATGTCGTGTGTCGTGGTCGCGGCGAGCGCGTTGATCGTGGCACTGTGCGTGCTCATCGTGGCCGCCACGATCGCGGCGAGGATCAGCCCGAGCAGGCCGGAGGGCATCCGCTCGAGGATGAAGAGCGGGAAGATCTGGTCGCTGGCCTCGAACGCCTTGCCGCCGTAGTACACGTACAGCCCGAGCCCGATGCACAGGAACAGCGTGAACTGGGCGAACACCACGAACCCGCTGGCGATGAGGGCGCGCTGCGCATCCTTGAGCCCGCGGCTGGCCAGCAGGCGCTGCACGATGAGCTGGTCCGCGCCGTGCGACCCCATGGCCAGGAACGCCCCGCCGATCAGGCCGGCGAACACCGTGTGCGGGCGGTCGAAGCCGGTGTACCAGTCGATCGCCTGCAGCTTGCCCGAGGCGCCGGCGGTGGTGATGATCGTGCTCCAGCCGCCGTCGACGCTGCGGCCGAGAAGCACCAGCGCGCAGATCCCGCCGAAGATGTAGATGCCGGCCTGGATCATCTCGGTGTACACCACCGCGCGCATGCCACCCTTGTAGGTGTAGACCACCGTCAGCAGCCCGAGGACGAGGATCGCTGCCGGCATCACGTACTCCTTCGGCAGCGTGTCCCCGAGGATCAGCGCCACCGGGATCGCGGTCGCGAAGATGCGCACGCTGTCGGCGACGGCCCGCGTCGCCATGAACACCACACTCGTGAACCGGCGCGTCTCGGGGCCGAACCGCTTCTCGAACAGCGCGTAGGCGGTCACCAGCTCGCCGGCGAAGTACTTCGGCAGCAGTACGTAGGCCACCACGAAGCGCCCGATGATGTAGCCGGCCACGACCTGCAGGAACCCGAGGTTCCCGATGTAGCTCAGGCCCGGGATGCTGATGAACGTGAGCGCGCTCGTCTCGCTCGCCACCACGCTGAAGAGGATCCCCCACCAGGGGATGGCGTGGCTGGCCACGAAGTAGTCCTTGGCGTCCTTCTGCTTGCCACCGAGCCAGAGCCCGAGGCCCGTCGTCCCGACGAGGTAGGCCACGAGCACCAGCCCGTCGACCAGGGCGAATCCACCTGACATCAGGCCACGCCGGTGTTATTCGACAACGTACGCCTCCATGGCGAAGTATTCGGCCAGGCCGAGTCGGTTGAGCTGTGCCGCGGTGTCGGTGTTGCGGTCCTGCACCCGCTGCCAGAACTCACGGTCGTCCTGGCCGGGGAATGGCGCCGAGTCCTTCTGCGACTGGTGCTTGAAGATCGCCTGGATCTTGAGGCGCAGTTCCTCCTGGCTCAGCGGCACGAGCACCGTCGCCTCGGTCACCGGCCACTCCTGCCACGCCCCGCGATACAGCCATACCTCGGGACGGGGGTGCCCAAGTGCCACGTACTCCGCCAGCGCCGCATCGATCGCCTCCTTGCACATCCGGTGCGTGCCGTGCGGGTCGCTCAGGTCGCCCGCCACGAACACCACCTCCGGGTGGAACTCCTCCAGGAGGTCGCGCACGATGCGCACGTCAGCGGCACCGATGGGATCCTTGCGCACCTTCCCCGTCTGGTAGAAGGGCAGGTCGAGGAAGCGGGCGTTGTCCCGCGTCAGGCCCACCACCTCCAGCCCACCCACGGCCTCGGTCTCGCGGATGATCCGCTTGATGTCCTGGACCGCCGCCACGTCCACGTCGCCCGGGCGCTTCGACGCCAGCGCCCCGAACAGGCTGATCGCGAACTCGCGCACCTCCGGGCCCCGCAGCGCCGCCGGCGTGGTGGCCTCCGTGGTCCGCGCACCCATCCGCACGAGGAAGTCGAGGTGGCGACGCACGTCGTGGTCGAACACCGCGATGTTCCCACTCGTCATGTACGCCACCACCAGCGAGTTCTCGTTCTCCACCATCTTCCGCAGGATGCCGCCCATCGAGATCACGTCGTCGTCCGGGTGCGGCGAGAAGCAGATCACGCGCTTGTGCCGGTGCAGCTTGCTCCGTCCGCGGATCCGCGCGCCGAGCGAGTTGAACACGAAGCCGTTGATCCCGCCGGGCGTGCCATATGCCGCCACCAGTGACGACAGCCGGTGCTCCGCATAGTCCGACTGCGTGAGCTTGAGGATCGCGCGGCCCACCGTCGTCGACAGCCAGACCACCGCCCGCACCGCGAGCGACTCGGTCCACGTGACTTCGTCCACCAGCCACGGCGTGGCGATCCGCGTCAGGTCCGCCGCCGCCGCCCCGTCGAGGTAGAACGTGGTGTTCGGGTGGTCCTGCAGGAACGTCGCGGCCACCTCGAGGTCGATCGGCCCCTCCACCGCGCGGCGCACGATCGACGCCTTGTGCTCCCCGGTTGCCAGGATCGCCACCTCCCGCGCGTCGAGGATCGTGGCCACGCCCATCGTGATCGCCTCGCGCGGCACGTGCGGCTCGCCGAAGAAGTCGGCCGACGCGTCCTTCCGCGTCACCGCGTCGAGGGTCACCAGCCGGGTGCGGCTGTCGCGGCCGGACCCGGGCTCGTTGAAGCCGATGTGGCCGGTCTTGCCGATGCCGAGCAGCTGGAAGTCGATGCCACCGGCCGCCACGATCGCGGCCTCGTACGCGGCACACGCCGCGGCCACGTCGTCGCGCGCCAGCGTGCCGGGCGGGAGGTGCACCTGCGAGGCCGGGATGTCGATGTGCGAGAAGAAATTCTCCCACATGAACCGGTGGTACGCATGGATCGAGTCCGGCGCCATCGGCCAGTACTCGTCCAGGTTGAACGTCTCGACGTGCGCGAAACTGAGCCCGGCGGTGCGATGGCGGCGGATCAGCTCCCGGTAGACGCCGATCGGCGTCGAGCCGGTGGCCAGCCCGAGCACCGTGCGGCGTCCGGCCGCCCCGTTCGCGCGCATGAGCGCCTCGATGCGGTCGGCCACGCGAACGGAGAGCGCGTCGGGATCGTCGCTGATGACGGTCGGGATCTTCTCTGGGTTCTGCATACGTCCGGCAAGCTAATCGGACGCGCGCGTGCAGCCCGCGCGACGCCGGTGCCGGAAACAGGAAAGGCGGCCCCGTTCGGGACCGCCCTCCTGCATCGCGCGCGTGCGGCGCTTACGCCGAGAACGACGACCCGCAACCGCAGCCACCGGTCGCATTCGGGTTCTTGAACGTGAAGCCCGACCCCTGCATCGACGTGGTGTAGTCGATCATCACGCCGTTCAGATACTGCAGCGAGAAGGGGTCCACGAACACCTGGAACCCATCCTGCGCCAGCAGCGTGTCATCCTCGGCCGGCTTGTCCTCGATCAGCAGGGAGTACTTGAACCCGCTGCACCCGCCGGGCTGCACAGCGACACGCAGGCCGCCGACGGTGGGATCCACCGACTCGGCTTCGAGGAACTTCTTCACCTCGACCGTCGCGGCGGACGAAATGGTGAGCAGCACATCTGGCGTCTGCATCGTGCTCATGCGACTTCCTCCGAAATGAGGGTCAGGGAATCCCGACCGGAATACTCCGCAATTTAAGCCGGCATGGGCCGGAGGGAAGGACTGCCCCAGCTTACCGGCGGAGCCCGCCGCGGGACAGGGCCGCCGGCCTGCTCAGCGCGTCCCCGGCAGGGCGCGCGCGGCGGCGCCGTCCACCGCGCCCGACACGGCGTCGGCGAGCGCCACCCGCACGCCACCGATCCGGGTGTTCTGGCGCGACGGGTTGACGCGGTTGGTGAGCAGGATCACGAAGAGGTCGCGCGCCGGGTCGATCCAGATCGACGTGCCCGTGAACCCGGTGTGGCCGAAGGCGCGGGCGGAGAGGCGATGGCCCGCCGAATTCGACCCGGTCGGTGTCTCCCAGCCCAGCGCACGCCGGCTCAGGCTCGTGTCCTGGACGCGGGTGAACTGCGCAACCGTCCGCGCCGTGGCCAGACGGACGCCGTCGAGCGTCCCGCGGTTCAGCCACATCCGGGCCACCCGCGCCAGGTCCTGCCCGGTCGCGAAGAGGCCGGCGTGCCCGCTCACGCCGTCGAAGCGCGAGGCGTTCTCGTCGTGCACCTCACCGCGGAGCTGTCGCTGCCGCCACGGGTCGTACTCGGTCGGGGCGATCCGCGCGAGCGCCGACGCCGGCGGCAGGAACCGGGTGTCGGCCAGGCGGAGCGGCCGGGCGACCAGCGCCTGGAACGCGCTGTCCAGCCGCATCCCGGTCAGTCGCTCGGCCACCAGGCCGAGCAGCATGAAGTTCATGTCGCTGTAGAGATAGCGCGTGCCCGGCGGCACCTGGGGGCCTACCAGCAGCAGCTGCGCCCTAGCATCGGCCTGGTCGGTGGCCTCCTTGTAGAACGGGCGCCACGCCGCCAGCCCGCTGCTGTGCGTGAGCAGGTGCCGGATGGTGATCGTGCGCGCGCCGTCGCCACGCCACTCGGGGAGATAGCGCACCACCGGCGCGTCCAGCGCCACGCGGCCGCGGTCCACCAGCGTGAGCATCAGTGACGTCGTGGCGACGATCTTCGTGAGCGACGCGAGGTCGTAGATCGTGGTGGCGTCGGGACGGGTGGAGTCGGTCACGTCCAGTCGGCCCACGCCGAGCGACGCGATGATGCCCGCGCGTGTGCCGACGATCGCCACGCCGCCGGGGAAGGCGCTGTCCGACATCGCGCGCCCGAGCACGGCACGCAGCGAGTCCTGCACGCGTGCGCTGACCGAGGGCGCCGGTCCGGCGGGCGGCGTGGGTGGCGACAGCTCCGCGCCTTGCGCCTGTAGCGCGGTCCCCGTCAGCAGCCGGCATGCCAGCGCCAGCACCAGAGTGCGTTGCGGCAGGCTCATCGGGTGCCTCCGGTGGCGGTGAGTCCATCATTGCGCGAGAAGATGCCCGGCAACGTGACCGGTGACCTGCCGGCGAAGTTCCCGCGGAACAGCGCTCGCGCCGCCGCCCGCTCCGGTCCCTCGCCCACGCTGAACGTCGCCATGTACGCCTCGATGTCGGGGAACTGGCCGATCACGTACGGATTGCCTGCTGCCACCACGATCGGCTGGAGCTGCGACGCGATCCGTCGCACCCACGCCGCGAACGGTTCCACGATCGCGACGCGACCGGCCCCCTCCACCCGCCGCACCACGGTCACGATCACCAGCCGGCCGCGGCGCGACCGGCGGGTGATGGAGTCGAGCGCCTCGCGCGTGGTCTGCGGGCCCACCCGGTACACCGTCACGCGCCCGCGCGAGCGGAACTCGGTGGTGAAGGCGTTCCCGCCGCCGATCTCGGTCTCGGGAGCGTAGACCACCAGCTGCATCGGGCCGCGTGCGGGGTCCAGCGGGAGCTGGTGCGCCTGGTCGCGCAGCACCGTCACCGCGCGCGTGGCGATGTCGCTGGCGACGGCCCGGTGACTGGTGATGCCCACCACCGCGCGGAGCGAGTCCAGCGAGACCTGGCGGCCGGCATGCAGCCCCACCCGCGCCTTCATCTCGAGGTTCTTGCGCGCCGCGGCATCGAGCAGTGCGGCGAACGCCGTGTCCGCTGCAGCGCGGGCCGTGAGTGCGTCGAGCACCGGCGCCACGTCGGCGGGCTTGAGCAGCACCTCGGCGCCCGCCTGCACAGACCGGATCGCGATCTCCTCCTGCGAGAACATCCGAGCCACGCCCTGCATGGTGAGCGCGTCGGTGATGGTGAGGCCGCGGAACTGCAGCGAGTCGCGCAGCTCGTCAGTGAGCACGCGTCGCTGGAGCGTGGCGGGCAGGGCATCCCCCATCCACGTCGGGTTGCTGATGTGCGCCGACATCACCGCCGCCGCACCCGCGTCGATGGCGGCGCGGAAGGGCCGCAGCTCCACGCTGTCGAGGTGGGCGTGCGTGAGGTGCACCACGGGCAGCGCGTTGTGCGAGTCGGTCTCCGTGTCACCATGACCGGGGAAGTGCTTCACCGTGGCCAGCGCGCCACCGTCCTGCACGCCGCGGGTGAACGCCGCGGCCAGTGCGGCCACGCTCGCCGGGTCCTCGCCGAACGACCGGACGTTGATGACGGGGTTGGCGGCATTGTTGTTCACGTCAGCCACGGGGGCGTACGCGAGGTGGATGCCGATGGCCCGCGACTCGCGCCCGGTGACGAGGCCCGCCTGGTAGGCCAGGGCGGTGTCGCCGGTCGCCCCGATGGCCATGGCGGTTGGCAGCACGGTGGCGCCACCGGCACGGATCATCGACGGGATGAAGAGCCCGCCCTCCAGCCGGCCGATCGACGGCTCGACGTCGCACCCCACCAGCAGCGGCACCCGGGCCATCGCCTGGAGCGTGTTCAGCTTGGCCGCGATCTCGATCGGAGAGCCGACGGACATGAGGATGCCGCCGATCCCGTCCTGACGCACCCATCTGGCGGTCGTGGCGAAGGCGCTGTCGGTCTCACTCTCGTAGTCCCCCACCAGCCACACGTGGATGAGCTGGGCAGCCCGTTCGCGAGGTGACAGCGTCCGCAGGGTGCTGTCCACCCACCGCCGTGCTGCCGGGCTCAGCGCCACGCGCGGGTCGCGGGATTCCGGCGGCAGCGTGAACTCGCGGGATACGGCTGGGTACGCCAACTGCCGCAGCGAGCCCGGCAATGACGCCGAGTGGCTGCGGCCCTGCAGCGGCAGAACAGCGAGCGCGGCCGTGAGGCCGGCCAGGGCGAACACGCGCATGGAGACGGGTGCGGAAAAGGGGGGACCGGCCGGCGCGGCACTGCGGTCCGCGCCGGCGAGGACCGACAAGCCTAGCGAATGCAGCGCCGCGGGCGCACCCGTCCGTCGGCGGAGGGCGAAGTGGAGTTCACTCCGGGCGGGCGCGGCTGACGCTGCTGTTGCCGCGACTGTTCGCGGCTCCTTATCTTGTTCTCCTGCATTGCTTTTTCGTGATGATGGCCCGCACCCCTCACGGCGGAGAAGCCGTGGGGCTTTCTTTTTCTCAGTCCCGTCCGTTGGGGTATTCATCCCCTGCGGCGACCCCTCACTCCACCCGACCACCACGGCCATGCTCCTTGCGCTCTGGAATGCGATCAAGGCTGGCTACCTGCGTGTCATCGCGCCGGTGGCGGACCTGCTGGTGCGCCACCGCGTGAGTCCCAACCTGATCACGACGGTCGGCACGGTCTGCACGATGGTCGCCGGCGGCATCTTCGCCAGCGGGCACATACGGACGGCGGGGTGGTTCATGGGACTGACCGCCCTGTTCGACGTGCTCGACGGCACCGTGGCCCGTCGCACCGGCCGCAGCACGGTGTTCGGGGCGTTCTACGACTCGACCCTCGATCGCGTGGCCGACGGCTTCGTGCTCGGCGGGCTGGCCGTGTTCTACGGCATGAACGCCACCCATCGCAGCCCGGTGATGCTCGCGATCACGATTGCAGGGCTGATCGGCACCTTCCTGACCTCGTACACCCGCGCCCGCGCCGAGTCGCTCGGTCTGGATGCGAAGGTCGGCATCATGCAGCGCCCCGAGCGTGTGGCGCTGCTGTCGGCCCCGCAGGCGTTCTTCGGGCTGGCACTGGATGGCTGGGTGCTCGCCGGCATCGTCACCCTGCTCTCGGTGACGGCCTGGATCACGGCGGTGCAGCGCATCCTGTTCGTCTACAATGTCACCCGCGCGGCGGAGTTGGTCGGCGACGAATCGCCCTCGCCGCGTCCTGCTGGTGCCACGCCGTCCGCGTCGTCGGCGACGATGCCCGACGATGTCCCCGCTCCCTACGCGCCCTGACCGGCGTCGCACATTCCCCGGAGATTTCCCCACGTGACCGGTTCGCTCACTCGTCCGACGTCCATCAAGCCCGCCACCGGCAAGCTCGGCATCCTGACCCCCGGGCTGGGCGCAGTTGCCACCACGTTCATGGCCGGCGTCGAGAGCATCCGGCGTGGCCACACGAGCCCCATCGGCTCCCTGACGCAGATGGCGACCATCCGGCTCGGCAAGCGCACCGAGCACCGGTCGCCGCTGATCAAGGACTTCGTCCCGCTCGCCGGCCTCGGTGACATCGTCTTCGGAGCCTGGGACCCCATCTCGGACGACGCCTACACCGCCGCGAAGAAGGCGGGCGTGCTGACGTCCGAGCACCTCGAGCCCCTCAAGGACTTCCTCACGGCCATCAAGCCGATGAGTGCCGCCTTCGAGTCGCGCTTCGTCACGCGCCTCCTCGGCGTCGACAACGTGAAGACCGGCCCGAGCTACCGTGACATCGCCGAGCAGCTGCGCGCCGACATGCGGAAGTTCAAGGCCGACAACGGCTGTGACCGTCTCGTGATCGTCTGGTGTGCGAGCACCGAGGCGTTCATCCAGCCCGGCCCGCAGCACGCCACCGTCGCGTCGTTCGAGCAGGCGATGGACAGCAACGACCCGGCCATCGCGCCGTCGATGCTCTACGCCTACGCCGCCCTGATGGAGAACGTCCCGTTCTGCAACGGCGCCCCGAACCTCACCGTCGACCTGCCGTGCATGCTGCAGCTCGCCAACGAGCGCGGGATCCCCGTCAGCGGCAAGGACTTCAAGACCGGCCAGACCTGGATGAAGACCGTCATCGCGCCGGGCCTCAAGGCGCGCATGCTCGGGCTCGCCGGCTGGTACTCGACGAACATCCTCGGCAACCGCGATGGCGAGGTGCTGGACGACCCCGCGTCGTTCAAGACCAAGGAGGAGTCCAAGCTCTCCGTGCTGCACAACATCCTGCAGCCCGAGGTGTATCCGGAGCTCTACAAGGACTTCTCGCATGTCGTCCGCATCAACTACTATCCGCCGCGCGGCGACAACAAGGAAGGCTGGGACAACATCGACATCGTCGGGTGGATGGGGTACCCGATGCAGATCAAGGTGAACTTCCTCTGCCGCGACTCCATCCTGGCGGCACCAATCGTCCTCGACCTCGCGCTGTTCAGTGACTTCGCGCACCGTGCCGGCATGAAGGGGATCCAGGAATGGCTGTCGTTCTACTACAAGAGCCCGATGGTCGCCCCCGGCCTGCAGCCGGAGCACGACCTGTTCATCCAGCAGACGAAGCTGAAGAACACGCTGCGCTTCCTGATGGGCGAGGAGCAGATCACGCACCTCGGCCTCGAGTACTACAGCTGATGCCGGGCAGCGTCGCGACACGGCACCCGGTCGCGCGCTGCGGGCCGGGCAGGGGATCGCCCGGCCGGATGCTGGCCACCCTGGCGCGCGGCGCGCGCCGGGTGCTCCCGGCGCTTGGCCTTCTCGTCGCCGCGGCCGCCTGCACCACCCGCGACCCCGAGGCGGCGATCGACACCCGGATGTGGACCGACGACCTCGCCTTCCGCATCCGGCTCACCCCGCGCCCCCCCTTCGCCCGCGAGGACATCATCGTGAAGGTCGTGGTCTCGGACAAGGAATCGGGGGCACCGGTCGAGAATGGTGAGGGGCGCATCTACGCGATGAGCCACGACAGCACCAAGGTCTTCGACGGGCTGGAGCGCGGCCCCGAGCCGGGCACCTACTACGCCAAGCTCAACTTCCTGACGGCTGGCGAATGGGCGATCGGGCTGCAGTTCCGCCGCGACTCGACCAAGAAGCTCGAGACCATGGACTGGCTCCAGACCGTCCGCAACGCCCGCTGACCTCATGCGACTCTTCCATCGCACCTCGATCCTTCCCGCCGACGTCATCGCCCTCGCTGACGAGCACTTCCGGGCGCTCGGCCTGCAGGGCACGTCGGACACCATGCGCGCCCGGACCTTCACCGGCGACCTCGGCACGCTCCGGCTCAGCGTGCGCAGCGATGGTGGCCACTACACCATGATCGAGGCGGTCACCGACCAGGTGGGGGAGAGCCGGCTCGACAAGAACGTCAAGAAGTTCTTCAACCGCGTCCACCGCGCTGCCGACCCGCATCACGTCCCGGTCGCGGGGTACTGACGTGGAGTTCCCGGCACAGCCGCTCGACCTCGACGCGATGCTCGCCTTCACGCCGCGGAGTGAGCGGGACGTGCCGCGTGTGGCCCGGCCGTACGCCGACCAGCTCACGCGGGAGCAGCGTCTCGCGCTCTACCGGCACATGCGCATGACGCGCAGCCTCGAGGAGCGGCTGGTGGCGCTCTACCGCCAGACCAAGGTGGTGGGCGGGCTGTTCCGCTCCCTCGGGCAGGAAGCGGATGCGGTGGGCAGCGCGTTCGCGCTCGAGCGCCGCGACATCATGTCGCCCCTCATCCGCAACATGGGCTCGATGCTGGTCAAGGGCGCGACACCGCTCGAGATCCTGCGGCAGTACATGGCGAAGGGGGACTCGCCGACACGCGGACGCGAGCTGAACATCCACTTCGGCGACCTCGATCGCGGGTTCGTGGGCCAGATCTCGCACCTCGGCGACATGATCCCGGTGATGGCCGGCATCGCGCTCTCGTTCAAGCTGCGGGGCGAGGATCGCGTGGTGCTCGTCTACATCGGCGACGGCGCCACCTCCACCGGCGCCTTCCACGAGGGCATCAACTTCGCCGCCGTGCAGAAAGTCCCGATGGTCGTGGTCGTCGAGAACAACGGCTACGCCTACTCCACCCCCACGGGGCGACAGACGGCCGCGAACTCGTTCATGGACAAGGCGGTGGGATACGGCATCACCGGTGCACAGGCCGACGGCAACGACGTGCTGGCCGTCTACGACGTCACCCGCGCCGCCGTGGAACGGGCGCGCGCCGGCGGCGGTGTCACGCTCATCGAGCTGATCACCTACCGCCGCAAGGGCCATGCGGAGCACGACAACCAGTCCTACGTGCCCGACGGCGAGACGGAGTGGTGGGCCGCGAACAACGACCCCGTCGATCGCTTCATCGCGTGGCTGCGCGAGCGTGACGGCGTCACGGACGACGAGCTCGCGGCCATCGATGCCGCGGTGTCGGCGGAGATCGACGCGGCCACCGACCTCGCCGAGGCGAGCCCGATGCCCGAGCCGCTGGACGGGCTGGAGGGGATCTACGCCGAGCCCCCGCGGCTGGCACCGCACTGGTACCGTGCGGGCGTCCGCACCGCCGTCGAGCAGCACGAGCGGCCGGCCGGCTGGGGCACGCACGATGGCTGAGATCACCTACCTCGAGGCCATCCGCGAGGCCCTCACCGAGGAGATGGAGCGCGACCCGAACGTCTTCTGCCTGGGCGAGGACATCGGCGCGTACGGCGGGGCGTTCAAGGTCACCGAGGGGCTGCAGGCACGCTTCGGCGACACGCGCGTGATCGACACGCCGATCGCCGAGGCGGCCATCATCGGGGCCGCCGCCGGTGCGGCGCACATGGGGATGCGTCCGGTCGCGGAGCTGCAGTTCATCGACTTCATCTCGTGCGGCTACGACATGCTCACGAACTACGTCGCCACCGCCCGCTACCGGGCCTTCCTGCCGTGCCCGATGGTGGTGCGCGGCCCCAGCGGCGGATATGTCCGCGGCGGGCCGTTCCATTCGCAGAATCCCGAGGCGGCGTTCCTGCACACGCCTGGCCTCAAGATCGTGTATCCGGCCACGGCCGCCGATGCCAAGGGCCTCATGAAGGCCGCCATCCGCGACGACGACTGCGTGCTGTTCTTCGAGCACAAGTACCTCTACCGGCGCGTGAAGGACGTGATGCCGGCCGGTGACCACGTGGTGCCGATCGGCAAGGCGCGCGTGGCCCGGGAGGGGACGGACGTCTCGATCATCACCTACGCCGCCACCGTCTGGAAGGCGCTCGAGGCCGCCGCGCAGCTCGAGCGCGAGGACGGCATCTCGGTGGAGGTCATCGACCTGCGCACGCTGCTGCCGATGGACGATGAGGCGATCGCGGCCACGGTGCGCAAGACGAACCGCGTGATGATCGTGCACGAGGACACGCGCACCGGCGGCATCGCCGGCGAGATCACCGCCCGCATCAACGAGACCTGTTTCGAGTGGCTCGACGCGCCGGTGCTCCGCGTGACGGCGCACGACGTGCCGCTGCCGTACTCGCCGCCGCTCGAGGACTACGTTCTGCCGCAGGTGAGCGACATCGTCGCCGTCGCGCGCCATCTTGCCCGCTACTGACCACCCGTGACCGACCCGACGCCTCCCGCACCGCTCCCCCCGCTCAGCGACGAGGATCGCACCAACCGGCGCTACCGCAACGTCGGTGTGGGCTGCTTCACCACCTTCATCGGCTTCTTCGGTGGCGGCATGATCGCGGTGCTCCTCTCCAAGATCGTCGCTCAGTACCTGCGCGAACCGCAGTGTGAGGGGCTCCCGACCTGCAACTGGCTCACCTGGGCCGCACGTGGCGGCGTGGTGGGCATGATTATCCTTCCGACGATCTCGGTGTGGCGCCTGAAGCGTGGCGACGCTGCACATGATCGTTCCCGCTCCATCTGACAGAGGGTGAGCCGGTGGCTCGTATCGATATCGTAATGCCGCAGATGGGCGAATCCATCGCCGAAGGCACGCTCTCCCGCTGGCTCAAAAAGCCGGGGGACACGGTCAAGCGCGACGAGCCGCTCTTCGAGATCTCCACCGACAAGGTGGACGCCGAGATCCCGTCCCCGTCGGCGGGGATCCTGGTCGAGGTCATCGTGACCGAGGGCATGACGGTGCCGGTGCAGGCGATCGTGGCACGGCTCGAGACGGACGCGGCTGCCGCCGTGGTCTTCGCCTCGCCGGCGCCGGCGCCCGCCGCCACGCCGAGTGTCGCCACGCCGGCTCCGGCCAGCGCGGCGCCGGTGACCGAGGCGCCGGCCCCTGCGCCGGCCCCGCCCGCAGCGCCCGCCGGCAGCGTCGAGGAACGCCTCCGCACGCGCTCGTCACCGCTGGTCCGGAAGATCGCTGCCGAGCATGGCGTCGAACTCGGCAGCATCCCCGGATCCGGCGTCGCCGGCCGCGTCACGCGCCGCGACATCATGGCGCACCTCGATGCCACGCCCGCGTCGGTGCCGGTGATCGCGCCGCTGACCGGCACGATCACACCCGCAGGCCTCCCCGCGATGGTCGCCACGCCGCAGGCCGCGCCGGCCACCTACGACACCCCCACCGCCCAGCCCTGGCCCGGCGATGTCGTCGAGCCGATGTCCAAGATCCGTCGCCTCACCTCGGATCACATGGCACAGGCGCGCCGCGTCGCCGCCCACGTCACCAGCTTCTTCGAGGTCGACCTCACACGCGTCGCGCGCATCCGCGCGGGCATGCGCAAGGACTTCGAGGCGCAGACCGGGCAGAAGCTGACGTTCCTGCCGTTCATCGTGTCCGCCGTCATCGCCCAGCTCAAGCGGCACCCGGTGCTGAACGCGGCCGTCAACGGCAGCGAGATCATCCTGCGCAAGCAGTACAACATCGGCATCGCCGTCGCCCTCGACCCGACCGGCCTGATCGTGCCGGTGGTCAAGCGCGCCGACGACCTCTCGCTCGGTGGCCTGACGAAGGCGATCAACGACCTCGCGGCGCGCGCCCGCTCGAAGGGCCTCAAGCCCGACGAGGTCACGCAGGCCACCTTCACGATCACGAACCCCGGCGTCTTCGGCTCGGTGATGGGCACGCCCATCATCCCCGTCGGCACCACCGCGATCCTCGGCCTTGGCGCGATCGAGAAGCGGCCCAAGGTGATCACCGGGCCGGACGGCGAGGACACCATCGCCATCCGCACCTGCGCATACTTCTCGCTCTCGTTCGACCACAAGGTGGTCGACGGGGCGGATGCCGATCGCTTCATGGCGGACCTGAAGCGGGCGCTCGAGACACTGCCCGACCCCAGCGCCTGATCGTGGCGCGCGCCCTCGTCATGAAGCGGACCATCGTGCCCCTGCCGGAACGGGCGGGCTACATGGACCGGCTGAAGCGGCGCAAGGCGTACTACGCCGGCGCCGGCTGCCGCTTCTGGGTGTTCGAGGAAGCCGCGCTCAACGGGGCGTTCATCGAGTTCACCGAGGCCTCGGATCGCGAGACGCTGCGGGCCGCCATCGCGGCGGCCCCGGACCACGTGCTCGACGCCAATCGCATCTACCAGGAAGTGCCCCTGCCATGATCGCGTCCCGCACGATCGCCGACGACGGCGTCACCTGGGCCGTGCTGCCGTCCGGCTTCCTCACGCAGTACGTGGGCGACGAGTTCGGACTCGTCTTCACACGGGCCGACGGCGGCGCGGTGCGCTTCACGCGCTACTCGCCGGGCGGAATCCGGTCCCGTGAGGCCTCGTTCGAGCGGCTCAGCGACGCGGCGCTCCTCCGCCTGTTCCGGGCCTCCCAGGCGAGCCTGCGCTCTCCCGAGGGCGGTTACTGCCCGTGACCGCGCCCACGGCACCCGCCGGACCGTTCGTCGACCTGCATGCACACACCACGGCATCCGACGGCCGGGCGACGCCGGAGGAACTCGTCGCGCGGGCGGTGGCGGCCGATCTCCAGGCCGTCGCCATCACCGACCACGACACGCTCGATGGCCTGGCGGCCGCGCAGGTGGCGGCAGACGCGTCCGGGATCCAGCTCGTGCACGGCATCGAGCTCAGTACCATCGACGGCGCCCGCGAGGTGCACCTGCTCGGCCTCCACCTCAGCCGCACCGACGTGCTCGCGTCGCGCCTCGTCGAGGTCCAGTCCGCGCGCATCGACCGGGCCGTCGAGATGGTCGCGAAGCTGAACACGCTGGGCCTGCCGGTGACCACCGAGATGGTGATGCGCGAGGCCGCCGGTGGTGCGGTCGGCCGCCCGCACGTGGCGCGCGCGCTCGTGGCCGGCGGATGGGTGCGCGACATGCGCGAAGCCTTCGACCGGTACCTCGGCGACGGGAAGCCGGCGAACGTCGGCAAGCTGCGCATCGACCTGCCCGACGGGATCGCGCTGATCCACGAGGCGGGAGGCGTCGCCATCTGGGCGCACCCGCAGGGCGAGGGCAACAAGGAGCGCATCGGTCGCTTCGCGGCGCTGGGGCTGGACGGTGTCGAGGTGCGCCACCCGAGCCACAGTGCCGAGGACCTCGCACGGCTCGCCACGCTCTGCGAGCACTTCTCGCTGCTCAGGAGCGGCGGCTCCGACTGGCACGGTGCCACCGATGGCTTCCGCCCGCTCGGCTGCATGCACGTGCCGGCACCGTGGATGGACGCGCAGGTCGAGCGTGCCATGCTGTATCGTGCACGCGCCGCCTGAAAACCGGGAGGGGAAGGGCATGACGACACTGGCAGGCCGGGCGGCCCTCGTGACCGGTGGTGCACGCCGCGTCGGGCGCGCCATCGCCCTCGCGCTCGCCGACGCCGGTGCCGATGTCATCGTGCACTACCACAGCGGCGCGGACGAGGCGGAGGCCACCGCGACGGCGGTCCGCGAACGCGGCGTGCGCGCGGCCGTGCTGCACGGTGACCTGACCAGCGTCCAGGTCGCACAGTCACTGCCGAGCCATGCCAACGCCGCCTTCGGCCGCCTCGACCTGCTCGTGAACTCGGCGGCCATGATGCTGCGCACGCCGATGGGCGAGGTGACGCCGGCGCAGTGGGAGGCCATGTTCGCGCTCAACCTGCGCGCACCGTTCTTCCTGTCGCAGGCGGCCGCGCCGTTTCTCCGCGTCTCCGGTGGCGCGATCGTGAACATCGCGGATCTCGCCGCCTTCGAGACCTGGCCGGCGTACGTGCCACACGCCATCACCAAGGCCGGCGTCGTGCAGCTCACGCGATCGCTGGCGCGGTCACTCGCTCCCGCGATCCGCGTGAATGCAGTGGCACCCGGTGCCGTGCTCCTTCCCGAGGAGTGGGATCGTGCTGCCGCCGACCGGCTGGCCGGCACCACGCCGCTGCAGCGCCTCGGCAGTGCGGAGGACGTGGCGCAGGCCGTCGTCTACCTGTGCACCGCGGCGTATGTCACGGGCGACGTGATCATGGTCGACGGCGGACGCCACATCCGCACCTGAGTCGCGGCGGCGGCGTGCCCGGCTTCGTCAGCCGGCAACCGGCCCCGTTTCACCCGCCGGGTGCCGCTGTCGCGCGCGTCGCCGCGTTCCGTCGCGCCCCAGCACGCGGTCGGCGATCGCATTCGCGATGAACTGCGCCCAGGGAACCGTGGCCAGCACCGGGTTGCGCGTGACCAGCAGTGCCACCAGGGTCGCGGCGGCGCTGGCGACCAGGCCCCAGGCCACGACGCGCCCGGCAGGCGACGCGTCGCTCGAGGCACCCCACATCGCCACTTCGCGCTCGCGCACTTCCCGAGGCCGGAACGCCACGTAGCGCAGGAGCAGTGCGGCCGTGACGAGGTTCCAGATCGGCAGGACCCAGCTGAATATCTTCCAGAGCATGCGGGACTTCCACCGGTGAGACGTGACGAACGGGGCGGTGAGCGACGGGGAAAAGGACGCCCCCTGCAGGGGACTGGTCAAGCATGCCGGGCGCGACGAAGGCGCACGGCGCACGCCCCGGTCCCGACCCTTAGATTTCGCGGTTCACATCCGGTGCCGGCACCGGGTCCCAGCGCCCACCCCACCAGCGCGCCGCTCCATGAACGACATCCGTCCTGAAGCCATCGCCATCATCGGTTCCGGCCCTGCTGCCTGGACCGCCGCGATCTACGCTGCGCGCGCGCGCCTGAATCCGATCGTGTTCGAGGGTGAGCCGCGCGGCACCGAGCTGCCCGGCGGACAGCTCATGCTGACGACCGAGATCGAGAACTTTCCGGGCTTCCCCGAGGCGATCACCGGCCCCGACCTGATGGCTCGCATGAAGGCGCAAGCGGAGCACTACGGCACGCGTGTCGTGTCGGAGCTGGTGTCGTCGGTGGATTTCAGCCAGGCGCCGTTCACGCTCACGCCGAGTTACGGGTCGCCGATCCAGGCGCACACCGTGATCGTCGCCACCGGTGCCGCCGCGAAGTGGATCGGCCTCGACAACGAGCTCCGTCTCGCGCTGAAGGGCGGCGGCGTCTCGGCCTGCGCCGTCTGCGACGGGGGCCTCATGTTCTACCGCAACAAGCGCCTCGCCGTCGTCGGCGGCGGCGACACCGCGATGGAGGAGGCACTGTACCTCACGAAGTTCGCCAGTGAGGTCATCATCATCCACCGCAAGGACTCCTTCCGGGCGTCCAAGGTGATGGCGTCGCGCGTGCTCTCGCACCCGAACATCCGCGTGGAGTGGAACACGAAGGTCACGGACGTGCTGGGTGAGGACGAGATCCGCGGCCTGCAGGTCGAGGACACGGTCACCGGTGCCACGCGCCAGCTCGAGGTCGGCGGCCTCTTCGTCGCCATCGGCCATGCACCGAACACGACCTTCCTCGGCGGCCAGCTCGAGCTCACGCCGTTCAACTACATCAAGACCGCGCCCTGGCGCACCGTCACCAGCGTGCCAGGCGTATTCGCCGCCGGCGACGCCATCGACGACTATTATCGCCAGGCCATCACCTCGGCCGGCACGGGGTGCATGGCGGCGCTCGAGGCGGAACGCTGGCTCGCCCACCACGGCATCGGCGAGTCCCCGATGCTCGACACCGCGGTCGCGCCGGTCGTGATCCCCGCCGGTGACACCACCGCTGTGGCCTGAGATGGCGCTCCGCATCGAGGCGATCCCGGTTGGCGCCTTCCAGGCGAACGCCTATCTCGTGATCGACGAGGACACGCGGCATGCCGTGATCGTGGATCCCGGGGCCGAGGGGGACGCGCTGGCCGCACGCCTCACCGCGGCCGACCTGACACTCGACGCGATCTGGGTCACCCACGGGCACCTGGACCACGTCGGCGGGATCGCCGGTGTGCGGCGCGCATTCCCGGACGCACCGGTCTGGTTGCACCCCGCGGACCGGCCGCTCTACGACAACGTGTCGATGCAGGCGCGCGCGTACGGTATCCCCATGGAGACACCACCCGCCCCGGATCGCGAGTGGGCGGAGGGCGATGCCGTGGCGCTCGGGGCGCACCGGTTCGCGATCGTGCACCTGCCGGGCCATGCGCCGGGCCACGTCGCACTCGTCGGCGATGACGTGGTGTTCATCGGCGACGTCGTGTTCGCCGGCTCGATCGGGCGCACCGACCTGCCGCTCTCCGACCCGCGGCGCATGCAGGAGTCGCTGGCGCGCGTCGCCGCGTGGCCGCCGCATCTCGTGCTGCACCCGGGCCACGGCCCGCTCACCACCGTCGGTGACGAAGTGCGCACGAACCCCTTTCTCGCCGGCATCGCCCGGCCACGTGGAGCTGGATCCGTATGAGCACTGCCATCGCTGCCGTCGTCGCCGGCCGTCGCCGCGAAGCCCTCGATGCGGCCGATCCGCCGGGCGCCGCGCAGCGCGACCATCAGCGTGCCCTGGTCGCACTCGTGCTGAATGCGATCTGGGGCGGCGCCGGGCTGATCGTCACCACGACGGTCGCGCCGGCGGCGTTCCGCGTTCTGCCAACCCGGTCGCTCGCCGGGGCCCTCGTCGGCCAGGTGCTGCCGGTGCTGTTCATCGCCGGGATCGTGGTCGGCACGGCCACCGTCGTGCTCACCACCCGGCGTGCGCAGTTCGTCGCCCTGCGCCGGCTGGCCGGCGCCGGCACGTTGCTCGGGTGCGCAGTGGCGCAGGCGGTGATCGGGCCGCGCATCGCGGCACTGCGTGAGCGCATCGGCCCGAGCATCGAGGCCCTCGCCACCACCGACCCACTGCGCATGGAGTTCGGCCGGCTGCACGGCTTCAGCGTGCTGGCGCTGGGCGTCGGCATGGTCTTCGCGCTGGTCTCGCTCATCGCCACGTTCGCCGTCGTGCGACGGGCGCCTGCGCGGCACTGAGCCAGTCGCCTCCGCCCCCCGCCTCGACCCGCCGATGGACGCCACCCGCACCGAACGCGACCCGCTCGGCGAGCGCGCCGTGCCCGCAGGCGCCCTCTACGGCATCCAGACCGTCCGCGCGCTGCAGAACTTCCCGATCTCCGGACAACGGCCGCTCGAGCCGTTCGTGGTGGCGCAGGTCTGGATCAAGAAGGCGGCGGCGCTAACGCATCGCACCACCGGTCGGCTCGATGCCATGCGTGCCGACGCCATCATCGCCGCTGCCGACGAGGTGCTGGCGGGGCGGCACCGCGACCAGTTCGTCGTCGATCCCTATCAGGCCGGCGCTGGCACGTCGCACAACATGAACGTGAACGAGGTGCTCGCGAACCGCGCCAACGAGCTCCTCGGGAGCGCACGCGGCACCTATGCGCCCGTGCACCCGAACGACCACGTGAACATGGCGCAGAGCACCAATGACACCATCCCGACCAACATCCGGCTCGCCATCCTGCGACAGCTGCCGGCGCTGGGCGTGTCGCTCGCCACGCTGACGGAGGCGCTCGCGGAGCGGGGCAGGGCCTTCGACCACATCGTCAAGGCTGGCCGCACGCACCTGCAGGATGCCATGCCGATCCGCCTTGGCCAGGAGTTCGCCGCCTACGCCGGCACGCTCGCGCGGTGCCGGAAGCGGATCGCGGAAGCCGCCGACTACCTGAACGACCTCGGCATCGGCGGCAGCGCAGTCGGCACCGGCGTCACCGTGGAGCCGCAGTATCCGGCGCTGATGAACCAGCACCTGATCGCCATCAGCGGGATCACCTCGCTCCGGATCGGGGAGGACCGGATCCAGCTCATGCAGAGCATGGGCGACGTGGCCGCGTTCAGCGCCGCGCTGCGCGGCCTGGCGCTCGATCTCTCCAAGATCGCGAGCGATCTCCGCCTGATGGTGAGCGGCCCTCGCACGGGACTCGACGAGATCACGCTGCCAGCCGTGCAGCCGGGATCGTCGATCATGCCGGGGAAGATCAACCCCTCGATCCCCGAGATGGTCAACCAGGTCTGCTACCAGGTGGTCGGCTGCGACACCACGGTGGCGATCAGCGCCGAGCACGGGCAGCTCGAGCTGAACGTGATGATGCCGGTGATCGCGCACAACGTGCTCCTCTCGATGCAGCTGCTGACCAGTGCCATGACCGTCTTCGCCACGCGCTGCGTGTCGGGCATCACGGCCAACGAGGCGATGTGCCGCTACTGGGTGGAACGCTCGGCGGCGCTGGCCACCGCACTGATGCCCCAGATCGGCTACGCCCGCGCGGCGGAGCTCAGCAAGCGCTCGGTGAAGGAAGGCGTCCTGATCCGCGACCTGGTGGAGCGGGAGCAGGTGATTCCGGCCGGCGAGATCGCCGGCGTCCTGGACCTGCGGCGTATGACCGAGATCGGGATTCCGGAGGGAGGACACGGTGCCGTCACCGGGGGGTGATGATTCCCCGGCAGGAATGGTGAGGCAACTCCCCTTGTCCGCCGCACCCGGTTGGGCGATCCTCCGTCCGTGAGGATTACCACCTGGGCCGAATATGGCCTCATCAGCGCGTTGCATCTGGCACGCAGGGCGGGCGAAGGCCCGGTCACCGGGCGTGCCATCGCCGCCGGCGAGTCGCTGCCCGTCGACTACGTCGAGCAGATCCTGCTGCGTCTGCGCCGCGCGGGTATCGTCGACTCGACCCGTGGCGCCCGGGGAGGCTACGTGCTCGCCCGGCCTGCCGCCGACATCACGGTGCGCGACGTCGTGAATGCCTCGGAGCTGCAGACGTTCGACATGCACTGCACCAGCAGCCCGCTGAGCGAGCTGCGCTGCGCCGATTCGACTTCCTGCAGCATCCGGCCGGTGTGGGCGCTGCTCCAGGCGAGGATCGACGAGCTGCTGGACGGGATCCGCCTGGCGGACCTGCTGGCCAACGAACAGACGGTCCGCGTGCGCGTGAAGCTCGACGCCCCGCCGGAACTCGCCGGTCGCATCCTGCCCGTCGTCACGGCGCGGTGACCGGAATGTCGCAGTGGTCGGCACAGCAGGCAGAGCGCGAGTGGGAGCGGCGGGCCAACGCGTTCGTCTCCGCGCTCCTCTCCGAGCCCGATCCGGAGGCCGTGGAGGCACTCTCGCGCCTCGGCGACCGTGATGCCGACCATGCCCGGTGGGAACTGCGCTACCTGCGCCGCGCGCTGGGGCTGCTGATCGCCGGCCGCGATGCCCTCGATGATCGCACCGCCTCGCTGGTCGGCCAGGCGCTCGCGCGCGCCGTGGAGCACGATCCGTCGGCCGCACCCGCGATGCGTGCCGTCTCGGCGGCGCAATTCAACGCCAGGCTCCGCGTCTATCGCGACCTGATGGGGCAGCGGGGGGCGTCGCGCACGCCGATCGGACGGATCGGTGAGGCCCTCGTCGGCTTTGCCGGTGGGCGTCCGGGCACCGATCGCGACGGCTGGGCGTCGGCCTGGGTCGGCGCGGAGCTCGATCGCTGCAACGAGGCGCTGCGCCAGGAGTTCGGAACCGTGGACCTGCCCGAGGACATCCCGCCGAGCGCCATCGTCGCCCCCCGCGCGTAGGCACGCGCGACACACGTCGAGGCGGTCGGACGGTGCGGCGGAGGCGGAAACGACAAACGGCGCCGGACAGTGTCCGACGCCGTTTCCCGCTGTAGTGCCGAAGGGGGGACTCGAACCCCCACGGGCTTGCACCCACTGCGCCCTGAACGCAGCGCGTCTACCAGTTCCACCACTTCGGCAGGACGGGGAGAATACCGATCCCGGGCGACACTGTCAACGTGTGCAACAAGATCGGCGGTTCCGGGTTACGTCGGGGGAGACTCGTGCGGCCGGAGTGCCGACGCCCGGTGCGCCGGCACGCCCGGGTGCGTGGCCGTCTCCGCGCGCCGCACCACATTGCACTTGGTTGTAGCACATCCCGTTCGCGCATACCTTGCATGGTTGAGCCTGACACGCCTGCCACCCCTCGTTCTTCCGCACCCAGCCCCATGTCGCGACCAGCAGCCGACGACGCGCCGCGAATCGAGTCGATCGCGAAGAATCGGCGCGCCCGGCACGAGTACCAGATCCTCGACACCTGGGAGGCCGGCATCATGCTCACCGGCTCCGAGGTGAAGGCGCTGCGCGAAGGACGCGCCAACGTGAGCGACGCATTCGGGGTGATCAACGGCGACGAGATCTTCCTGCTCAACCTGCACATCTCGCAGTACGAGCAGGCCGGCTACAGCGCGCACGAACCGACGCGCACCCGCAAGCTGCTGATGCACCGGAAGGAGATCGAGAAGCTCATCGGCGCGGTCACGCGCCAGGGGCTGACCGTCGTCCCGCTGGAGCTCTACTTCAAGAACGGGCGGGCGAAGGTGGCGATCGCGCTGGCACGCGGCAAGAAGCTGCACGACAAGCGCGAGGACCTGAAGAAGAAGGACGACGTGCGCGCCATGGCGCGGGCGATGAAGAAGTGACGCGCCGCGCGGTGACGGACCGCGGGCGCGCCGGCCTTGCCGCCTGGTCGCTGGTCCTCGTGTGCGCCGTGGCGCGCCCGGTGCAGGCGCAGCCCGACGGCCTCCATGTGCGCACGGGCAATGCGCAGGCGGTGGTGCCGTGGGTCACCAGCCAGGGCACGCGCTTCCTGCCCCTCGCGCGACTGGCGCGGGCGCTCGGCGGCACCGTCAGCGTCTCCGGCAACGCCGCGACCCTGGATGCCTGCGGTGTGCTGGCGCGCTTCACCGTCGGGCAGCGGACCGTGGACCTCGGCCCCGCGGGGGTGGAGACGCTGCGCGTCGCGGTGACGCGCGGCGGGATCAGCGGCACACTGGTGCCGGCCGAGTTCATCACCGAGATGCTGCCGCGCTACGGCACCGGCGTCGTCTGGGACCCGGATGAGCGCGAACTGCGTCGCTTCTCGACCTACGCACGGCGTGGCGGGGCGTCGCCCTCGTCACCGCCGGCCCAGCCGTCGGCGCCGGTGGAGGCCGATGCGCCTCCCCCGGACCGCGCGCCGGTCGCAGTCACCGGCGCCGGGGACCGCGGCGACCTCCGCCCCGACGCCGATGCGCGGCCCGTCACCATCGGCACCACCACCAGGCCACCCGCGGGCAGCGCCACGCCGCGCCCGGAACCGCCGCCCCCAGGTGGACCGCGCCGCCGTGCACGGGCCGTCGTCATCGATGCCGGCCACGGCGGGCCGGACAACGGCATGCACGGTGTCGCGCAGTCCGGCAGCCGCATCTACGAAAAGCACATCACGCTCGCGGTGGCGCTGCGCGTCGCCGACGCGCTGCGCGCGCAGGGCGTGACCGTGCACCTCACGCGGGCCCGCGACACGCTCATCGCGCTGAGCGATCGCGGGCGCATCGCGAACCAGCAGCGCGCCGACCTGGTCCTGTCGATCCACGTCAATGCGGCGAACCCCCGGTGGCGCAACGCCACGGCGTCGCGCGGCTTCGAGACGTACTTCCTGGCCGAGGCCAAGACCGAGGATGCGCGCCGCGTCGAGCGCATGGAGAACGAGGCGGTGAAGTTCGAGACCGGCGCCAACGCCCCCCGTGGCGACCCGCTGAGCTTCATCATCAACGACATGGCGCAGAACGAGCACCTGCGCGAATCGAGCGACCTGGCCGGCGAGGTCCAGCGCCGCCTGCGCGGGATCCATCCCGGCACCGACCGCGGCGTGAAGCAGGCGAACTTCGCCGTGCTGCGCGGGTCGTTCATGCCCGCGATCCTCGTGGAGCTCGGCTTCGGCACCAACCCGCAGGAGGCCACCTTCCTCTCGACGCCCGCACGCCAGGCGGAGCTGGCGCGGGCGATCTCCGACGCGACGGTGGAGTACCTCGCGCGCTACGAGCGCCGGGTGGGCGGCGGGACCCGGTGACGGCACTGTCCGTCGCCTTCGCCGGCACGACCTTCCAGAATCCGGTGGTGCTGGCGTCGGGCACGGCGGCCTACGGACGCGAACTGCACGACATCGTGGATCTCGAGCGACTCGGCGGCCTCGTGACGAAGGCCGTCTCGCTCGCCCCGCGCCCGGGCGCGAAGGCACCGCGCGTCTCCGAGTTCCCCGGTGGCATGATCAACGCCATCGGCCTCGCGAACCCCGGCGTGGACGCCGTGCGTGACCACGAACTGCCGTGGCTGGCCGCGAACCTGTCCCGGGCGCGCGTACTGGTGAATGTGGTCGGCAACGCGGTCGAGGACTTTGCCGAGATCATCACGCGGCTCGAGGGATCGGCGGGGGTGTGCGGGTACGAGCTGAACGTGAGCTGCCCGAACGTCAAGGCCGGCGGCATGGAGTTCGGTGCCGACCGCGCGGTGCTCGCGGCACTCGTCGCACGGGCACGCGCTGCCACCACGCGCGCACTCGTGATCAAGCTGTCGCCGACGCTGCCCGACCTCGTCGGCACGGCACAGGTGGCGGTCGACGCCGGCGCGGACGCGCTGACCCTCACGAACACGCTGCCGGGCCTGGTCATCGACGTCGAGTCACGCCGGCCGCGCATCGGGTTCGGCAGCGGCGGGGTGAGCGGACCGCCGTTGCTGCCGGTCGGGGTGCTCGCCACCTGGCGGGTGTCGCGCGCCGTGTCGGTGCCGATCGTCGGCCTGGGCGGTGTGTCGCGGGCGGAGCATGCGTTGCAGTACATCATCGCTGGCGCCACGCTGGTGGGCGTCGGCACCGCCGGCATGGTGGATCCCCGGGCGCCGGAGCGCATCGTGACGGGACTGGAGGCGTGGTGTGCGCGGCACGGGGTGACGTCGGTGGCGTCGCTGCGCGGCACCCTGGAGTGGCCGTCGTGACGCGCGGGCAGCCGGCGCTGCTCCTGGCGCTCGACGTGCCGTCGTCCGCGGAGGCGCTGTCGCTGGTGGACCGGTTCGAGGGCCGGGCGGGGTTCGTGAAGGTGGGGCTCGAGCTCTTCACCGCCGCCGGTCCGTCGCTGGTGACCACGCTGCGTGCGCGTGGCATCGAGGTGTTCCTCGACCTCAAGCTGCACGACATCCCGAACACCGTCCGGCAGGCGGCGCGGCGGGCGGCGGCCCTGGACGTGCGGCTGCTGACCGTGCACGCGTCGGGGGGCGCGGCGATGGTGGCGGCGGCGGTGGACGGGGCGGGGGACTCGACGGGTATCCTCGGCGTGACCGTGCTGACGAGCCTGTCGCCGTCCGAGGTGGCCGAGGCGTGGGGGCGCGGGCCCTGGCTGGACGTGGGGGACGAGGTGCTGCGGCTGGCGGGGCTCACGGAGCGGGCCGGAGCGCACGGCGTCGTGTGCAGCGGGGCGGAGCTCGGCGCGGTGATGGAGCGCCACGGTGGTCGGCTGGCCGCGCTGGTGCCCGGCGTGCGGCCGGCTGGGGCCGCGGCGAACGATCAGGTGCGGGTCGTGACCCCTGAGGCGGCGGCGGCGCTCGGGGCGCGGTACCTGATCCTGGGCCGGGCGGTGACGGCGGCACCCGATCCGGCGGCCGCCTGGGACGCGATCCAGGCGGCGGTGCGGGGGGTGGGCTGAGGGGGACGGGGTGGTTGGCGCGGCGAATCGTACACGTCAGTCATTTTCCGGTGTCAAGAGGTTCCTGGAAGAAAGTCGGTTCCGGGCCTTGTATGCCGTCACCGGCCCGGCTAGCTTGGGAGACTTGTCCCGAAGTCGTGTCCCCGACAGGAGTTTCCTGTGAAAGTCCGTTCGAGCGTGAAGCCGATCTGCGAGCACTGCAAGGTGGTCAAGCGTGACGGCGTCCTCCGCATCATTTGCGGGCGCAATCCCAAGCACAAGCAGCGGCAGGGTTAAGGATTAATGGCGCGTATTGCAGGCGTGGATCTTCCGCGCGAGAAGAAGGTGGAGATCGGGCTGACGTACATCTTCGGCATCGGTCGCAAGACGGCACGAGAGATCCTCTCCAAGACCGGCGTTGACGCCGCGTTGCGGGTGAAGGACCTGGTCGAGGCCGACGTCAACAAGCTCCGCCAGATCATCGAGCGGGACTATCGCGTCGAGGGTGCCCTGCGCACCGAGGTCGCGATGAACATCAAGCGCCTCATGGACATCGGGTCCTACCGGGGCACACGCCACCGTCGCGGACTGCCGGTCCGTGGCCAGCGTACGCACACCAACGCCCGCACGAAGAAGGGGCCGCGCCGCGCGATCGCCGGCAAGAAGAAGGTAACCAAGTAACCGATGGCACCCGGAAAGAAGACCAAGAAAATCGTCGATGCGGAAGGCGTGGCGCACGTCAGCGCCACCTTCAACAACACGACGATCACGATCACCGACGCGCGCGGCAACGCCGTGTCCTGGGGATCCGCCGGCAAGGCCGGCTTCAAGGGCTCCAAGAAGAGCACCCCGTTCGCTGCCACCGTCGCCGGTGAGCAGTGTGCGCGGGAAGCGCTCTCGATGGGGATGAAGCGGGTGCACGTGAAGGTGCAGGGCCCGGGTAGCGGCCGTGAGTCCGCGATCCAGGCGCTCGCCTCGACGGGCCTCGTCGTCAAGTCGATCAAGGACGTCACGCCGATTCCACATAACGGCTGCCGTCCTCCCAAGCGCCGGAGGGTCTGACCATGGCGCGTTATACAGGTCCCAGCTGCCGGCAGTGCCGGCGTGAAGGCACGAAGCTGTTCCTCAAGGGCACCAAGTGCTTCACCGAGAAGTGCCCGGTGGAACGCCGCCCGTACGCCCCTGGCCAGCACGGCCAGAGCACGGGCCGGCGCAAGAAGGTCTCGGAATACGCCAAGCAGCTGCGTGAGAAGCAGAAGATCAAGCGCATCTACGGCATGAACGAGAAGCAGTTCCGCAACATGTTCGAGAAGGTCGCCAAGCAGCCCGGCATCACCGGTCACAACCTGCTGGCGTCCCTCGAGAGCCGCCTCGACAACATGGTGTACCGCCTGGGCTTCGCCGCCAGCCGGAAGGCCGCACGGCAGCTCGTGCGCCACCAGCATGTCGAGATCAACGGCAAGCGGGTCGACATCCCGAGCTACTCGGTCCAGCCGGGCGAGGAGATCCGCGTGCGCCAGAAGTCGCGGGAGCTCGCCGTGGTGATGGAGTCGATCGAGCAGGCCAAGCGGAACCCGTCGCTCTCGTGGCTGGCGGTGGACGCGGAGACCTTCAGCGGCCGCATGCTCGAGCGCCCGCAGCGCGCCAGCATCCCGCTCGCCGCCCAGGAACAGCTGGTCGTCGAACTGTACTCGAAGTAATCCCGGCCTTCCGCCGCGCCCTCACCGGCGCGGCGGGGTGCCGGTGCTGGACTGCCGGTCGCGTCTGCGCGGCCGGCACGACGTTCGGTCGGGACTCTCATTCCCATACGAGCGTGCCGCGCATGAGAGGCGAGGCACGGCGTTGCCGGCCACTTCGGCCCGGCAAGACCTCCAATCGCAATCCGCATCCCCATGGCAACCATCGATCTCCGCGGTCTTGTTCGCCCGCAGCTCGTCGAAGCGACGAAGCGCGAGGACAATCCGTTCATTGCGGAATTCCGCCTGCAGCCGCTCGAGCGGGGCTTCGGCCACACCCTCGGCAACGCGATGCGTCGCATGCTGCTGTCGTCCCTCCGGGGCGCCGCCGTGTGGGGCTTCCGGATCGATGGCGTGGTGCACGAGCACCAGACCATCCCGGGCGTCGTGGAGGACGTGCACCAGATCATCGGCAACCTGAAGTCGCTCGTCCTCACCCTGGACGATGACCTCGAGCAGGCCGTGCTCCGCGTGTCGCTGAAGTCCGCCGGCGCCTTCACGGCCGGCATGCTCCAGCTCCCCGCCGGCGTGCGCGTGGTGGACCCGAACCACCACATCTTCACCATGCAGGACGAGAAGGACATCGCCGTCGAGCTGTACGTGAACGTCGGCCGCGGCTACGTCGACGCCGACCAGCACCCGGTCGAGCGCGGCATGCCGGTGGACCTCGTCCGCATCGATGCGATCTACAACCCGGTGCGCCGCGCCAACTTCACTGTCGCCGAGACCCGCGTCGGCCAGCGCACCGACTACGATCGCCTCACCCTCACGGTCGAGACCGACGGCACCATCGCGCCGGAAGAAGCCGTGAGCTATGCCGCCGCCCTGGCCCAGGCGCACTTCCAGTACTTCGCCAGCTTCGGCTCCAGCTCGGCCGGCAGCCTCAGCGCCGGCGATGCGGAAGGCAACGGCATCCTGCTCGCCGACCTCGCCGCCGCCATCGATGCCCTCGGCCTCTCGGTGCGCTCGGTGAACTCGCTCAAGAACAACAACGTCCGGACGCTGGGTGACCTCACCCGCCAGACGGAATCGCAGATCCTGCAGGTCAAGAACTTTGGAAAGAAGTCGCTCGAGGAAGTGGCAGCACTCCTCGAGAATCGCGGTTTGAACTTTGGGATGCGGTACGAGGAAGCGGGGGACTTCGCACGGGTGCTCGATTGGGGCACGCCGCCGTCGAAGGTCGCCGCCAACGCGCCGGACGATCCCGTCGAGTCCTCGCAGGAGTAATCCCAATGCGCCATCGGAAGGCTGGTCGTCAACTCCGCCGCACGAGCGAGCAGCGCCTCGCCCTGCTGCGCAACCTCGCCACCTCGCTCATCGAGCAGGGGGCAATCGAAACCACCGAGGCCAAGGCCAAGGAGCTCCGTCCCTTCGTGGAGAAGCTCGTGACCAAGGCCAAGGCCGGCACGGTGCATGCGCGCCGCCTGGCGGGTCGCCACATCCACAAGCGTGGGGCGGCGGACAAGCTGTTCCAGGAGTGGGGGCCGAAGTTCGCCACCCGCGCCGGCGGCTACACCCGCATCCTCAAGACCGGTCATCGCCTCGGCGATGGTGCCGAAATGGCTCGCATCGAATTCGTGGAGAACTGACCATGGCCATCAATCGCAGCCGCTGCTACGTCTGCAACAAGGGCGTCACCTTCGGCAACAACGTGTCGCACGCGAACAACCGCGTCCGCCGCACCTGGCGGCCGAACCTCCAGGTCATGCGCATCCTCGACACCGATGGCAAGATCATCAAGGTCAAGGCCTGCACCTCCTGCATGTCGGCCGGCAAGATCCATCGCGCCCCGCGCGGCGTCCCGTCGGTCGCCTGACCCGGCGACGTTGACGGCGTGCCATCAGTCGTGAGTGCGGGGGAGTCCTCTACGGGCTCCCCCGCGCTGCCTTTCCACCCCGCGGAGACCGCATGGCGCGTGCACTGATCACCGGCGTCACGGGACAGGACGGCGTGTTCCTCGCCGAACAGCTCCTGGCCCGCGGCGATGTCGTCACCGGCACCACCCGCGGCGACCCGCTCGATGCCTGCGCACGATTGTCCCCCGCCGCCGCCGGCGTGCACCTGCGCGAACTCGACCTCCGCGATGCCCGTGCCCTCGATGCGCTGATCGCCGAGGTCATGCCCGACCGGATCTTCCACCTCGCCGCGCCGGCCCAGCCGAACCTCGCCTGGACCACACCCGCCGACGCCGCCGATGCGCTCTGTACCGTGCCGGCCCGCCTGCTGGAAGCGGTCGTCCGGCACGTGCCGAAGGCCCGCGTGGTGTTCGCCGGCTCCTGCCAGGTCTTCGGACCCGACAGCAACGCACCGCAGCACGAGGCCACGCCGTTCACGCCCCGCACCCCCTACGGCGCGGGAAAGGCGTATGGCACGATGCTCGTGCGCGCCTTCCGCGAGGGACGGGGCCTGCACGCCAGCACCGCGATCCTCTTCAACCATGAAAGCGCGCGCCGCACGCCGGACTACGTCACGGCGCGGGTCTGCCGCGCCGTGGTCCGCATCGCCGCCGGTGACCGCACGGCCTCACCACTGACCCTCGGCGCGCTGGACGTCGTGCGGGACTGGGGGCACGCGCGCGATCACATGGACGCGCTCGTCAGGATGGCGGATGCCGACAGTCCGGACGACTACGTCATCGGCACCGGCGTGGGACGCACCGTCGCCGACTTCTGTCGGCTGGCGTTCGAGCGCACTGGGCTCGACTGGTCGCAGCACGTCGTGCATGACGAGGCGCTCGTGCGCGCCGGTGACGTGCCCGTGCTGGTCGCCGACCCGCAACACGTGGCGCGACAGCTCGGCTGGCAGGCCACCACGCCGTTCGAGGCGCTGCTCGACGAGTTGCTGGACGCCGCGCGTGCGGCAATCGGTGTCGCCGCCGCTCGCAACGCCTGACGGCGCCAGCGCGGGCCGCCGGCCACATTCACGCGGCACCGGGTCGCCACAGCTTCGTCGGGGGCGAGGCTATATTTGATGGCTGATCCGCAGCCCATATCGTCCAGCCCGTCCCGCGTCCATGCCGAAGCGCACTGACCTGCATCGCATCCTCATCATCGGTTCCGGCCCGATCGTCATCGGGCAGGCCGCTGAGTTCGACTATTCGGGGACCCAGGCCACCAAGGCACTGCGGGAGGAGGGGTACGAGGTCATCCTCGTGAACTCCAATCCGGCGACGATCATGACGGACCCGGAGATGGCAGACCGCACCTACATCGAGCCGGTCACGCCGGAGTTCGTCGAGAAGGTCATCGCCGCCGAGCGCCCCGATGCGCTGCTGCCGACGATGGGCGGCCAGACGGCGCTCAACGTCGCGCTCACGCTCCATGACACCGGCGTGCTGGACAGGTATGGTGTGCAGCTCATCGGTGCCAACGCCCGCGCGATCCGCGTGGCCGAGGACCGGCAGGAGTTCGCGGCCGCAATGGCGCGCATCGGGCTGGCGGTGGCGAAGGGCGGGTTCGCGCACACGTGGGACGAGGCGAAGGCGCTGCTGGCCGACACCGGCTACCCGGCGATCATCCGCCCGTCGTTCACCCTCGGCGGGTCCGGCGGTGGCGTGGCGTACAACCGCGAGGAATACGAGACCATCGTGCGCCGTGGCCTCGACGAGTCGCCCACCACGCAGGTGCTCATCGAGCGCTCCCTGCTCGGCTGGAAGGAGTACGAGCTCGAGGTCATGCGCGACTGCGCCGATAACGTCGTGATCGTCTGCACGATCGAGAACCTCGACCCGATGGGCGTGCACACCGGTGACTCGATCACCGTGGCGCCGGCGATGACGCTCACGGATCGTGAGTACCAGGTCATGCGTGATGCGGCGTGTGCGATCATCAGGGAGATCGGCGTGGAGGCGGGCGGGTGCAACATCCAGTTCACCGTGAACCCGGCCAATGGCGAGCTGCTCGTCATCGAGATGAACCCCCGCGTCTCGCGCTCGTCGGCGCTGGCATCGAAGGCGACCGGCTTCCCGATCGCGCGCATCGGGGCCAAGCTCGCCGTGGGCATGACGCTGGACGAGATCCCGAACGACATCACCCGCACCACGCCGGCGAGCTTCGAGCCGGTGCTGGACTACGTGGTGGTGAAGTGCCCGCGCTTCGCGTTCGAGAAGTTCGCGGCGGCGGATCCGCGCCTGACCACGCAGATGAAGAGCGTGGGCGAGAGCATGGCCATCGGGCGCACGTTCAAGGAGGCGTTCCAGAAGGGGCTGCGCGCCCTCGAGACGGGGCGCGCCGGCTGGGACGTGGGGCCGCGCCTCATCGATGACCGGCTCGCCGACGACTCCCTCGAGACGCTGCGCGGCATGCTGCGGCAGCCGACGCCGGAGCGGATCTTCCAGGTCAAGCGTGCGATGCTCGCCGGCATGAGCGACGCCGAGCTGAACGACATCACCGCGATCGATCCGTGGTTCCTGGCGCAGATGCGCGAGCTGATCGACGCCGAGCTGGAGTACAGCTCCGTCTCCGAGCCGGCGCCGGCGCACCTGCGCCGCATGAAGCGCATGGGCTTCTCGGATCGCCAGCTCGCCGCACTGCGCGGCGAGACCGAGTCCGTCGTGCGGTCGCGCCGCCACGGGCTGGGCATCCGGCCGTCGTACAAGATGGTGGACACCTGTGCCGGCGAGTTCCCGAGCAGCACGCCGTACCTGTACTCGAGCTACGACGAGGAGAGCGAGGCGCCGCGCAGCGGGCGCACGTCGGTGGTGATCCTGGGCTCGGGGCCGAACCGCATCGGGCAGGGAGTCGAGTTCGACTACTGCTGCGTGCGCGCCGCGATGGCGCTCCGCGAGCGCGGGTACGAGACGATCATGATCAACTCGAATCCCGAGACCGTCTCCACCGATTTCGACGTGTCGGACAAGCTGTACTTCGAGCCGCTGACGCTCGAGGACGTGCTCGAGATCGTGGAGCGCGAGCAGCCCATGGGCGTGATCGTGCAGCTCGGCGGCCAGACGCCGTTGAAGCTCACGCGCGGGCTCGAGGCCGCCGGGGTGAAGATCCTCGGCACCTCGCCGGACGCGATCGACATCGCCGAGGATCGCCGCCGTTTCGATGCCATCGCGCGCTCGCTCGGGATCCAGCAGCCGGCCAACGGCACGGCGACGAGCGTGGAGGAGGCGGTGGCGATCGCCGCCGAGATCGGCTTCCCGGTGCTCGTCCGGCCCAGCTATGTGCTCGGCGGGCGCGCCATGCAGGTCGTGTACGATGACGACTCGCTGCGCGACTACTTCGAGCGCGCGGCGCGCGTCTCCGAGGAGCGCCCGGTGCTGATCGACCGCTTCCTCGAGGATGCGTTCGAGGCGGACGTGGACGCCATCTCCGACGGCGAGACGGTCGTCATCGGCGGCGTGATGCAGCACATCGAGGATGCCGGCATCCACTCCGGCGACTCGGCCTGCGTGCTGCCGCCGGTGCGGATCCCGGCCGCCTACCAGGACGAGATGCGGCGGCACACGGTGGCGCTGGCGCGGGCACTGGGCGTGGTCGGCCTGATCAACGTGCAGTACGCCATCCGGCACGGCCAGGTCTACGTGCTCGAGGTGAACCCGCGCGGCAGCCGGACGATCCCCTTCGTCTCGAAGGCGATCGGCGTGCCGCTGGCGTCCATCGCGGCCCGGGTGATGTGCGGCGAGACGCTGGCGCAGGTCGGGTTCACGGAGGAGATCGTGCCGCCCTTCATGAGCGTGAAGGAGGCGGTGTTCCCGTTCAAGAAGTTCCGGGAGTTCGACCCCATCCTCGGCCCCGAGATGCGGTCGACGGGTGAGGTCATGGGGATCGCCGAGTCGTTCGGGATCGCGTTCGCCAAGGCCCAGCTCGCTGCGGAGAACGCCCTCCCGCGGAGCGGTGCGATCTTCGTGACGGTGAACGACGGCGACAAGGCGACCGTCGCGCCGCTGGTGCGCCGGTTCCACGCCATGGGGTTCAGCATCATCGCCACCGCCGGCACCGCCGCCTTCCTCGAGGGGCAGGGCATTCCGACGGAGCGGGTGTTCAAGGTGCACGAGGGGCGGCCCCACGCCCTGGACCTGATCGTCAACCGGGAGGTCGTCCTCCTGATCAACACCCCGATGGGCAAGCATGCCCAGCGGGACGACTACACCATCCGGCAGGCGGCGATCGCCAACCGGGTGGCCTACACCACGACCCTGTCGGCGGCCAGTGCCGCCTGCGACGCCATCGAGGCGCTCGCAACCTCTCAGGCCGGCGTTCGTCCTCTGCAGGACTGGCACGCGCTCCTGGCGGCCGGTCGCGCCGCGCTGCCGGGCTGACCCGGCCGCCGATCCCAAACCACCCCGTGTCCGACATGGCTCACCCCCCCGTCCCGCTGCTCGACCTCAAGGCCCAGCACGCGACCATCAAGGCCGAGGTCGCCGCCCTCCTCGAGGAGGTCATCGAGGAGCAGTCGTTCATCCTCGGGCCGATGGTGGGCCGGCTCGAGTGTGCCGTTGCAGGCGTCTCGAAGACACGGTATGCCGTGGGGTGCGCGAATGGCACCGACGCGATCCTGCTGGCACTCCGGGCGCTTGGGGTGGGGCGCGACGACGAGGTGGTGACGACGCCGTTCACCTTCTTCGCCACGGCCGGTGCGGTGCACAACGTCGGTGCGAAGGCGGTGTTCGCGGACATCGACCCACTCACGTTCAACATCGATCCCGTCGCGGCCGGTGCCGCCGTCACGTCCCGCACGAAGGCGGTGATCCCGGTCGACCTCTTCGGGCAGATGGCGGCCATCGAGCAGGTGCAGGCGGCGGTGGGCGCGCTGCCGCTGATCGAGGACGCCGCGCAGTCGATCGGTGCCGAGCGCGTGATCGACGGCCGCACCGTCATGGCCGGTGAGGCGTGTGCGGTGGGCACCTACAGCTTCTTCCCGTCCAAGAACCTCGGCGGGTACGGGGACGGCGGGATGATGGTCACGCAGGACGAGGCGCTCTACGACGCGCTGATGAAGCTGCGCGTGCACGGATCGCGGAAGACGTACTTCCACGAGACGGTCGGCTACAACAGCCGGCTCGACTCGCTGCAGGCGGCGGTGCTGCTGGCCAAGCTGCCGCACCTGGCGGCGTGGAGCGCGGCGCGTCGCGCCAACGCGGCGTACTACGACCAGGCGTTCGCCGATGTCGCGGACGTCGTGACGCCGTACATCGACCCGGCGAACACCTCGATCTACAACCAGTACACCCTGCGCGCACAGCGGCGCGACGCGCTGCAGGCGCACCTGAAGTCGCGGGGGATCGGCTGTGCGATCTACTACCCGCTGCCGCTGCACCTGCAGCCCTGCTTCGCCTACCTCGGCCATCGCGAGGGGGAGTTCCCGGAGTCGGAGCGCGCGGCGCAGGAAGCGCTGTCGCTGCCCGTGTTCCCGGAGCTCACCGCCGACCAGCGCGACGCCGTGGTCGACGGCGTGCGCGCGTTCTACGGGCGCTGAGCACCTTCTTCCCGCATCATTCACCACCTCGAATCGATACATGCACAAGTCAGAACTGCTCTCCCGGATCCAGGGCCAGAAGGCCGTGGTCGCGGTCGTCGGGCTCGGGTACGTCGGCCTCCCGCTGGCGATGGAGTTCGCCGAGGCGGGCTTCCCGGTGGTCGGCTTCGACGTGAGCGAGCGGGTGGTGTCGCTGCTCAACGCCGGCGCCTCGCACATCCAGGACGTGCCGGCGGAGCAGGTCGCGCGCCATGTCGCGTCAGGCCGCTTCGTGGCGACGACGGACGCGGCGCGGATGAAGGATGCCGACGCGATCTCGATCGCAGTGCCGACGCCGCTCGGCAAGACCCGCGACCCGGACATGACGTACGTGCACGCGGCCACGCAGGCGGTGGTGGCGCAGGCGCACGCCGGGCTGCTGATCGTGCTCGAGAGCACGACCTATCCCGGCACCACGCGCGAGGTGCTGCTGCCGGCGCTCGAGGCCGCGGGCTTCGTGGTCGGCAAGGACGTGTTCCTCGCGTTCTCGCCGGAGCGGGTCGACCCGGGCAACCCGGTCTACCACACGAAGAACACGCCCAAGGTGGTCGGCGGCGTGACGCCGGCGTGCACCGAGGTCGCCACCGCGCTCTACGGGGCGGTGATCGACACGATCGTGCCGGTGTCGTCCACCGAGACGGCCGAGCTGGTGAAGCTGCTCGAGAACACCTTCCGCTCGGTGAACATCGGCCTCGTCAACGAGATCGCGATCGTCTGCGACAAGCTCGGAGTGAATGTCTGGGAGGTGATCGACGCCGCCGCCACGAAGCCGTTCGGCTACATGAAGTTCACGCCCGGCCCCGGCATCGGCGGCCACTGCATCCCGCTCGACCCGCACTACCTCGCGTGGAAGATGCGGATGCTGAACTACAAGACGCGCTTCATCGACCTCGCCAGCGAGATCAACTCCGGCATGCCGGACTACGTGGTCGAGAAGGTGGCGCGGGCGCTGAACGACGAGTCGAAGTCGGTGAAGGGCGCCACGGTGCTGATCCTGGGCGTCGCGTACAAGCGAGACATCGACGACATGCGCGAGAGCCCGGCGCTGGACATCATGCGGTTGCTCGAGCAGCGCGGGGCGAAGGTTGTCTTCAATGACCCGCATGTCGCCACGTTCCGGGAGGACGGCCACGAGTACCATGGCGTGGCCCTGACGGCGGAGGCCCTCCGGGAGGCGGATGCCGTCGTGATCGTGACCGACCACAAGGCGTACGACTTCCAGTTCGTGGTCGACCATGCCACCCTCGTGATCGACACGCGAAACGCCACCGGGCGCACCACGGCCACGGCGGCGCGCATCGTGAGCCTGGCCGATTCGGTGGCGCGACCGGACTGAACCCGGTCGCGCGTCCGGGGTCTATAGCTGGTCCACCCGCCGCACCCCTCGCCGTAGTGAGCCCGTCCCGGGCGATCGTCGCGTTTCCCACCCCCATGCTCCGTCTCCTCCACCCCCGTTCGCCCCGTGTGCTCCCCGGCACGACGACTCGCCGGCCGTCGGTGACGCCTGCTGCGCCGCTGTGCCTCGTCGGTGCGCTGCTGTTCCTGTCGGCGTGCCGCGGCGGGTTCCGGGTCGATCGCTTCGGGGCCGACCACGCCGCCCTGTACGCGGCCGGTGCCCGCGAGCTGCAGGCGCGCCATTGGGGCAACGCCGTCTCGGCGTTCGAGAAGCTCTCGACCGACCTCCCGGCGCGTGACACGCTGCTGCCCCAGGTGCAGTTCAGCCTCGGGCGGGCGCACAGCGGCAACTCCGAGCACCTGCTCGCCGCCCAGGCGTTCAACAAGGTGGCGGAGAACTACCCCGAGGACACCCTGGCCGACGACGCGATGTTCGAGACGGCCCGGGAGTACCAGCGGCTCTGGCGCTCGCCGGAACTCGACTCGCAGTACGGCACCACGGCGCAGGCGACCTTCCGCACCCTGCTCGCCGTCTATCCCGACTCGCCGCGCAAGAAGGACGCGGAACGGGAGCTGGTGAACCTCGAGGAGATGTTCGCGACGAAGGAGTACCTCGCCGGCTTCTACTATTTCCGGCGCAAGGCCTACGACCCGGCGATCCTGTACTTCAAGACGGTCGTGAACACCTATCCCGGCACGTCGCGCTCGCGCGACGCGTACCTGCGCATGGTGGAGTCGTACCGGGCGATCCAGTACAAGGAGGAGGCGGCTGAGGCGTGCGCGGCGGTGCTGCAGCGCTTTGCCTCCGATCCGGCCGTGCGGAGCCTCTGCCCGCCGGTGGCGGCGAAGCCGGATTCGGCGGCGGTCGCGGCGCCCGTGCGGAAGCCCTGACGGGTCGTGCGGATCGGCCTTTTCGGCGGGAGCTTCGATCCGCCGCACATCGGCCACTGGCTGGTGGCGGTGGACGCCTTCGAGCGTCTGGGGCTTGACCGGCTGGACTTCATTCCGGCGGCCAGCCAGCCGCTGAAGGACGGGGGCCACGCCGCGGCGGCGGCACAGCGCGTCGCGATGCTGGAGGCGATGGTCGCGGCGGACCCGCGGTTCACCGTGAATCCGGTCGAAATCGAGCGCGGGGGATTATCCTTCACGGTTGATACGGTGCTGGACTACCACGCCGCCCGCGCGGGGGATTCGCTGTTTCTCCTGCTGGGCGCGGATGCGGCGGCCGGGTTGGCGCGGTGGAAGGAGCCGGAGCGGCTGCTGGGCCTGGTGCAGCTGGTCGTGCTGGCCCGCGGCACCGAGCCGTTTGTTCCTGTGGGTCACGGGCGCGATGCGCTCGTGCTGGCGACGCGCCGGGTGGACGTGAGTTCCACCGAGGTGCGTCGCCGCGCGAGCGAGGGGCGCTCATTGCGAGGGTTCGTCCTGGACGCCGTGGCGGAACAGATCCGCGACCTGGCGCTGTACCGATAGGGGAGAGCGATGCTCAAGGATGTGCTGGGAAAGCTGTTCGGCACGCGCCATCAGCGGGAAGCCAAGCGGGTCAAGCCGATCATCGACGAGATCCACCGTCACGAGGCGACGCTGGCCGGCCTCGACGATGCCACGCTGCGGGCGCAGACCGTCAAGTTCCGTGAGATCCTCGCCCAGCGCACCGGTGAGCTGGAAGCGCGCGTGGCCGCCCTGCGCGAGGCGAAGCGCACCGCGGCCGATGTCTCCGAGCGGGATCGCATCGACGACGACCTCACCGGGGCGGACGGGCGGGGTGGGGCGGAAGGTGCGCTACGCGCCGCGCTGCACGACGCCCTCGACGAGCTGCTGCCGGAGGCCTTCGCCACCGTGCGCGAGGCGGCACGCCGCCTGAAGGGCAGCGAGGCGATGGTGACCGGGCATCCGCAGGTGTGGGACATGGTGCCGTACGACGTGCAGCTCGCCGGCGGCATCCAGCTGCACCTCGGCCGCATCGCCGAGATGGCGACGGGTGAGGGCAAGACGCTCGTCGCCACGCTCCCGCTGTACCTGAATGCGCTCTCCGGGCGCGGCGTGCACCTGGTGACGGTGAACTCGTATCTCGCGCGCCGCGACTCGCAGTGGATGGGGCACCTCTTCACCTGGCTGGGCCTCTCCGTCGCCTGCCTGGATGACACCGAGCCCGGCTCGATGGAGCGTCGCGCCGCGTACAACGCGGACATCACGTACGGCACGAACAACGAGTTCGGATTCGACTACCTGCGCGACAACATGGTCCACTCGCTGGACCAGCGCGTGCAGCGCAAGCACTACTATGCCATCGTGGACGAGGTGGACTCGGTCCTGATCGACGAGGCCCGCACGCCGCTCATCATCTCGGGGCCGGTCGGCAACGAGAACGATGCGATGTACCAGGCGCACAACGACTCCGTCGCCAAGCTGATCCGCGAGCAGGACGCGCTCGTGAACCAGCTCGTGGCCGAGGGTGAGCGCCTGATGGCCACTGACGCCGACGGTGCGAGCCTGCTCTTCTACAAGGCGCAGCTCGGCGGGCCGAAGAACAAGAAGCTGTTCAAGATCCTTGGCGAGACGGGCGTGAAGCAGATGGTGCAGAAGCGCGAGCTGGAGCACCTCGCCGATCGCAAGCTCCCGCCGGCCAAGCAGCAGTACAGCGACATCGAGGACGAGCTCCACTTCGTGCTCGACGAGCGTGGCCACACGGTGCACCTCACCGATCGCGGCGTGGACCTGATGACGAAGATGACGGGAGAGGAGTTCCTGCTCCCCGACATCTCGGTCGAGATCGGCCGCATCGATGCCGACCCGACGCTCGACGCCGCCCAGCGCCTCGAGCAGCGGGCGCTGCTCAACCGCGAGTATGCGATGCGCAGCGAGCGGTTGAACATCGTGCACCAGCTGCTGCGCGCGTATGCCCTGTACGAGAAGGACGTGAATTACGTGGTGCAGGATGCCCAGGTGCTGATCGTCGACGAGTTCACCGGGCGCACGATGCCGGGCCGGCGCTGGTCGGAGGGACTGCACCAGGCGGTGGAGGCCAAGGAGAAGGTGCAGGTCAAGGGCGAGACCCAGACCATGGCCACCATCACGATCCAGAACTACTTCCGGATGTACGAGAAGCTCGGCGGCATGACGGGCACCGCCGAGACGGAAGAGACCGAGTTCCACCAGATCTACACGCTCGAAGTCGCCGTCATCCCGACCAATCGCCCGATCATCCGCGATGATCGCCAGGACCTGGTCTTCAAGACGCGCCGCGAGAAGTACAACGCGATCGTGGAGGAGGTGAAGCGCCTGCACGAGCTGGGCTTCCCGATCCTCGTCGGCACCGTGAACGTCGAGGTGTCGGAGACCATCGCGCGCCTGATCCAGCGCGCGGGCATGAAGTGCAGCGTGCTGAACGCGAAGTACCACCAGCGCGAGGCCGAGATCGTGGCCGAGGCGGGACAGCCCGGGGCGATCACGATCGCGACCAACATGGCGGGCAGAGGCACGGACATCAAGCTCGGCGCCGGCGTGACCGACGGGAAGCCGTCGAAGGTGCACGACGCCGACGGCAAGCTGGTCGACGTGACGGAGATCGGCGGCCTGCACATCATCGGCAGCGAGCGCCATGAGTCACGACGCATCGACCGCCAGCTCCGCGGCCGCGCCGGACGGCAGGGCGACCCGGGCTCGAGCCAGTTCTTCCTCTCCCTCGAGGACGACCTGATGCGCCTGTTCGGCTCCGACCGCATCGCCAAGCTGATGGACCGACTCGGCGCGCAGGAAGGGGAGATGCTCACGCATCCGCTGATCACGCGCAGCATCGAGCAGGCACAGAAGCGCGTCGAGCTGCAGAACTTCCAGGCCCGCAAGCGCCTGCTCGAGTACGATGACGTGATGAACCAGCAGCGCGAGGTGATCTACTCGCTGCGCTCGTTTGCGCTCGAGGGCGGCGAGGAGCTCCGCTCCGAGGCCCGCAAGATGGTGGAGAAGGCCGTCGGCCGTCGTGTCGAGCTGGGGCTCGCCGACTACGAGACGCCGGAACAGTGGGACCTGGCCGCGCTCCAGCAGGACCTGCTCATGCAGTACCTGCTGCAGGTGCCGGCGTTCGCCGACGGCGCGACCGAACGGCCGGGTGACGTGCCGCAGGCGCAGGAGGCCTCCGTCACCGCCGCCACGGCCGCCTTCGACACCAAGCTCGATGAACTGGACCTGGTGAAGGACGAGCTGGGCCACGGCTTCTCGCAGCGCATGCTGTCACTCGTGATGCTGAACGTGCTGGACGAGAAGTGGAAGGACCACCTCTACGACCTCGACCAGCTCCGCAACGCGATCCACTACCGCTCGTGGGGACAGAAGGATCCGCTGGTGGAGTACAAGCAGGAGGCCTACACGATGTTCGTGGACCTCATGCAGGACGTGTATCACACCTTCGCCGAGCGCTTCATGAAGGCGCAGCTCGTCTTCAACGAGCCGGAACCGCCGATGGATGTGTCGCACCTCATCCCGCCCGAGCCGGCACCAGCACCGCCGGCGAACGGCGCCGGCCCGACGAAGCGCTACAACGCCTTCGGCATCCTCGAGGACATCCCTCCCGAGGAGCTCGCGGCACAGCAGCGCCGGCAGCAGGACGAGCCGAGGAAGAAGGACCGCAAGAAGAAGTGATTGCGGCGCGGAAACGCGGCACGGCGGGGCGCCTCGGCACACGGGGGCGCCCCGCCGTCGTTCCGGCGTCAGCGCCCGAGACGCACCACCACGCTGGTGCCGATCCGCACCGCCGTCTCCACGACCTTCGCTGACGGCAGGTAGTGCACCACGCCATCCGCGCGCAGGTGCACGTCCCGAGTCATGGCCAGCCGCAGGCCGGCCAGCGCCGAGCCGCCCCAGTAGTCGATGTACTCCACCGAGCTGCGCAGCGGGCCGATGCCCGCCACCGCGGCCATGCGGCGGCCGACCGGCAGGTTGTGGTCGTAGCGGAACGCGAACGTGGTCACGCGATACGTCGCACCGGCGGGGAGCGGCACCCCGGTCTGTCCCGCACGGCCGCCCTCCCGTACCCGCTGTCGTCCGTAGGTCGCCTCGACTTCCACCGCGGAACGCGACGTGAGGAACGCCCCCACCCGGGAGCCGACGGCCTGGCCGCTGCGCAGGTTCCAGGCTTCGGCGAGCCTCCATTGCTGCCCGAAGACACCACCTTCGATGCTGCCGGGCTCCTGCATGGCGCGGTTGCCGCGCTGCCGGTCGCGCGCCGTGGCGCCCTCGAATGGACCGAGCACGGCCTGCACCCCCGTGCGGAGTCCGAACTCGCGGGCACCCGAGGTCGGCAGGTAGTTGAAGATCGCGTCGGACCGGAGCGCATACCGGCCGCGGATGACCGTGCGTACGCCGACCAGCAGGCTCGGCCCGAAATTGTAGGTGACCTCGTAGTCACTGCGGGCGATCCCTGCGCCGAGCAGGAGCCCCGAGAAGTCGGAGATGGGGTGCGTATAGGTGCCGCGCGCCACGAGCTGGTTGTAGCGGCGGCGCTGCGGGTCGCCGGCCCCGTCGACCATGCCCGTCGATGCCTCGAGCTCCACGCCGATGCCGGCATGGAGGTTCACGCGCCCGCGGATGCCGAGTCCGAGCGGGGTCCGGGTCTCGAAGCGCGCCTGCTCCGGGTCGACGCCGGTGACCTGGCCGTAGCCGCCGACCTCGATCGAGCCGGCGGCCTGTGCCGAGGCGACCGCTGGTGCAGCCAGCAGTGCGGCCACGGCGGGAACAGAGCGGAGCATGCGCCGGACGCGCATCGGTGTGGGGGCGGGAGGACGCCGGCGGCGTCGCGCAACGGCGCACTCCGGGAGGCGAACGATACGCGGACCTTGGCGCGCAGAGGGAGGGGCCGGCCTGCGGTGCTTCGGTACGCAACCAGCGGCCGTGCGGCGGCATCGTGTCGGTGGCCCCCGAATCCACTCCTCCAGCCCACGACTCCGATGCCGTCCACCCTGCACCTGCCCGTCACCGTCGAGCCCGGACCCCTCACTACCGGGAAGGGCCCGGATGCGCTAATACAACTGGAGCGGCTCGCACCCGCCGAACGGCCGCGTGAGCGCCTGCGGGCCCTCGGGGTGCGGTCGCTCGGCGCGGCGGAGCTGCTGGCCGTGATCCTCGGGAGCGGGTCGCGGGGACGGTCGTCCCTGCGAATCGCGCACGAGATCCTGGCCGAGGTGGGTGGGGTGCTTCGGGTGCTTGCCAACCGTCCGGTGGCGGCGATCGGCGGGATTCCCGGGGTCGGACCGGCGCGCGCCATGGCGATCGTCGCGGCGTTCGAGCTCGGTCGCCGGACGGCGGCCGAGCCGCACGGAGAGCGTGTGGCGGTGCATTCGCCGCAGGACGTGGTGGCGGCCTTCGCGCCTCACCTCGAGGCGCTGCCGGTCGAGGAGTTCCACGTCGCGATCCTCGATGCACAGCACCACCTCGAGCGGGACGTGCTGGTCACGCGGGGGATCCTCGATTCTTCGCTGGTGCACCCAAGGGAGGTGTTCCGGGAGGCGATCGCGGAGCGTGCCGCGTCGATCATCCTGGTGCACAACCATCCGAGCGGGGACCCGACCCCGTCGGCCGAGGACCGGATCGTGACGTCGCAATTGGTGGCGGCGGGTACACTGCTGGGGATCCCGGTGCGCGATCACGTCGTGATCGGACGGGGACGGTACGTCAGTTTTGCGGAGGCTGGGTGGCTCTCGACGGTGCGGTGAAGCAGGCGGAGGAAGTCCTCCCGGGATGGGGGCCAGGCGGTCCGCTGCCGGCGCGGCTCGATCGCGAGCTGCTCATGCGCGCCTACCGCTACAGCGCGCGTGCGCACACGGGGCAGAAGCGGCGCTCCGGCGAGGACTACGTCGTGCACTGCGTCCAGGTGGCGCGGATCCTCGCCGACCTCCAGCTCGACTCGGTGACGATCGCCGCGGGGCTGATCCACGACGTGGTCGAGGACACCGCGATCACGGTGCCCGACGTGGAGCGCGAGTTCGGCCCCGAGATCGCGCAGATCGTCGACGGGCTGACGAAGATCGGCAACCTGCCGTTCACCTCGAAGGAGGAGCGCCAGGCCGAGACGTACCGCAAGCTGCTGCTGTCGGTGGCGCGCGACGCGCGCGTGATCATCATCAAGCTCGCCGACCGCCTGCACAACATGCGCACGCTGGAGTGGATGCCAGACGACAAGAAGCGGCTGATCGCGCAGGAGACGCGCGACATCTACGCGCCGCTGGCCCACCGCTTCGGCATGGCGAAGGTCCGGTGGGAGCTGGAGGACCTCGCGTTCAAGTACCTCGAGCCGGACGACTACCGCACGCTTGCACGGCAGGTGAGCACGCGCCGCGGTGAGCGCGAGGAGCTGATCGCGCAGATGGCGGTGCCGCTCAAGGAGCGCTTCGACCTCGCCGGGCTGCATGACGCCGATGTCTCGGGGCGCCCGAAGCACCTGTGGTCGATCTGGAAGAAGATGCAGAAGCGGAACAAGCCGTACGAGGAGATCTTCGACCTCCTCGCGATCCGCGTGCTGGTGGACACCATCCCCGACTGCTACCACGCCCTCGGCGTGATCCACGAGAAGTGGAAGCCGGTGCAGGAGCGCATCAAGGACTACATCGCGCAGCCGAAGTCGAACGGCTACCAGTCGCTGCACACGACGGTGTTCGGCCCGAGCAAGCAGCTCTTCGAGATCCAGATCCGGACGCGGGAGATGCACCAGACCGCGGACTACGGCATCGCGGCGCACTGGCTGTACAAGGAGGGGGCGAAGGAGCACGGGGACCTCGACCGCCACCTCGCCTGGTTCCGGCAGGTGCTGGAGTTCCAGCTCGACACGAAGTCGCCGGACGAGTTCCTCGAGTTCCTGAAGCTCGACCTCTACCAGGACGAGATCTTCGTCTTCACGCCGACCGGTGACGTGGTCCAGCTGCCGAAGGGCGCGACGCCGATCGACTTCGCCTTCGCGGTGCACACCGCGGTCGGCCTGCGCTGCCAGGGCGCGAAGGTCAACGGCCGGATCACGCCGCTGTCGCGACCGCTGAAGAATTCGGAGACGGTCGAGATCCTCACCTCGCCGTCGGCCAAGCCGAGCCGCGACTGGCTGGCGCACGTGCGCACCAGCCGCGCCCGCGCCAAGATCCGGCAGCAGCTCCGGCAGGACGAGCAGGTCACGAGCCAGAAGCTCGGCCGCGAGATCCTGGAGCGCGAGCTGCGCCGGCGCCGGCTTGGCAAGGTGACCGACGAGACGCTGCACGTGGCGGCCAGGGCCCTCAGCCTGACCGACGCCGTGCACCTCCTCGCCGCCATCGGCCAGGGTGAGATCCAGACGCTGGCGGTGATCAAGCAGCTCTACCCGAACGCGGATGACTCGCTCGAGCCGGCGAAGCCGAGCGTCATCGAGCGCCTGGTGGACAAGGTGCGCGGCACCGGCAACGATCGGGGCGTGAAGATCCAGGGCGTGGACGGGGTCATGGTCCGGTACGCCCAGTGCTGTCAGCCCGTGCCGGGCGACGAGGTGGTGGGGTACGTGACCCGCGGTCGCGGGGTGAGCATCCACCGCGCGGACTGCCCGAACCTCCTGCCGCTGGCGCACGAACCGGAGCGCCGGCTGGAGATCGACTGGCAGGAGAAGTTCGGCGAGCGGTTCATCGTGCGGCTGGCACTCGAGGGCACCGACCGGCGCGGGTTGTACGCCGACGTCGCCAGCGCCGTGAGTTCGACCGGCACCGACATCCGGCAGATGGAGCTGAAGGCGGTCGACGGTCGCGCGGTCGGCTCGATCATGGTGGAGGTGGAAAACCTCGAGCACCTGCAGCAGATCGTGAAGCAGGTGCGGCGCGTGAAGGGAATCAGCGAGATCGCGCGGCGGGAGCGGATCTCGACCGAGGACTGACGCTGGCTCGTGCGCGGTACGGGTGATCGTCGACAGTGTGCACGCGGTGCTCGCGGACGCACGGAATGTTCTACAGCGGAACGCTGATCGTTGCGTCGTCGGCATCGTCAACAGTGTTCACGCGGAGCTCGCGAAAGCACGGAGTGTTCTACAGCGGAACGCTGATCGTTGCGTCGTCGGCATCGTCAACAAGGCTCACGCGGAAGACGCGGAAAACGCGGAAAAGTTCTGTCGCGTCGCGGCGTTCGGTGCCGCTCGCAACGAGGAAAATGCTGGAGGAACTGCGCTCGCGGACATGCAGTTCCTACAAGAATCGATGCGGCAGGATCGGCCGACCGCCATTTCCGATTGGACTTTTCCGCGTTTTCCGCGTTTTCCGCGTGAACCTTGTTGACGATCCGTGCCAGGCACCGACGCTGGCCGTTCGGTACGACGTTCCGTGCTTCCGCGCGAACAGTGTTGACGGGGGAGCCTGCCTCAGAAGTGTGGAGCAATCGCCGAAATACAAGCAAGCACTTGCTTGCACGGCGCAAGCACCCCTGTGGCGCTACCCGAAGAAAACCCGACAGCATATCTTGCGGCCATGAGCCAGTCGCTGTTCGACCTCCAGGCGCCGTACATGCCCGCCGGCGACCAGCCGCGCGCGATCGCCGAGCTGACCGCCGGCCTCGCCCGGGGTGACCGGTACCAGACGCTCCTCGGCGTCACCGGCTCCGGGAAGACGATGACCATCGCCAGCGTCATCGCCGACCTCGGCAAGCCCACCCTCGTCCTCTCGCACAACAAGACGCTGGCCGCGCAACTCTACGGGGAGCTGAAGGGATTCTTCCCGAAGAACGCGGTCGAGTACTTCATCTCGTACTACGACTACTACCAGCCGGAGGCGTACGTCCCCTCGAGTGACACCTACATCGAGAAGGACGCCTCGATCAACGAGGACATCGATCGCCTCCGCCTGCGCGCCACCTCGAGCCTCATGGAGCGCGAGGATGTCGTCATCGTCTCCACCGTCTCGGCGATCTACGGCCTCGGTGACCCGGTGTCGTACCGCGAGCGGATGATCAGCGTGGATCAGGGGCAGCAGATCGCGCGCGACGACCTCCTGCGGCTGCTGGTCGGGATCCAGTACCAGCGCAATGACGTCGCCTTCGACCGCGGCACCTTCCGCGTGCGGGGCGACACGGTCGAGATCTTCCCGGCCTACGAGGAACAGGCCGTGCGCGTCGAGTTCTGGGGCGACGAGGTGGAGCGCATCACCAAGATCGACCCGATCACCGGTGACCTGATCGCGACGCTGTCACGCGCGGCGGTGTACCCGGCCAAGCACTTCATCACCAGCCGGCCGAGCCTCGAGAAGGCGGCGAAGGCGATCCGCGAGGAGCTCGCCGACCGCCTGCAGATGCTGCGCAACGATGGCAAGCTGCTGGAGGCGCAGCGCCTCGAGGGGCGCACGAACTTCGACCTCGAGATGATGGCGGAAATCGGCACCTGCGCCGGCATCGAGAACTACTCGCGTCACCTCTCCGGCCGCGAGACGGGCGACCGCCCGGCCTGCCTCTTCGACTACTTCCCCGACGACTTCATGGTCGTGGTGGACGAGTCGCACGTGACGCTGCCGCAGATCCGCGGCATGTACAACGGCGACCGCGCCCGGAAGCTCACGCTGGTGGACTACGGCTTTCGCCTGCCCAGTGCGCTCGACAACCGCCCGCTGGTGTTCGACGAGTTCCTCGCGCTCACGCCACGCCTGATCAACGTGTCGGCGACGCCCGGCTCGATCGAGCTCGAGCTGAGCGAAGGCGTGGTGGTGGAGCAGGTGATCCGGCCCACGGGACTGGTCGACCCCGTGATCGAGATTCGCCCCGTCAAGGGCCAGGTGGACGACCTGCTCCACGAGATCCGCATCCGCGAGCGCAAGGACGAGCGCGTGCTGGTGACGGTGCTCACGAAGCGCATGGCCGAGGACCTCACCGACTACTTGCAGCAGGTGGGAGTGCGCGTGCGCTACATGCACGCCGACATCGACGCGATCGAGCGGATGGAGATCGTGCGTGGCCTCCGGCTGGGGGAGTTCGACGTGCTGATCGGGATCAACCTCCTGCGTGAGGGGCTGGACATGCCCGAGGTGTCCCTGGTGGCGATCCTCGATGCCGACACCGAGGGGTTCCTGCGCAGTGATCGCTCGCTGATCCAGACCGTTGGTCGCGCCGCGCGCCATCTCGAGGGGCGGGCGATCCTCTACGCCGACCGGATCACCGACTCGATGCGGCGCTGCATCGACGAGACCGACCGCCGACGGTCGATCCAGGTGGCCCACAACGAGGCGAACGGCATCACGCCGAAGGGCGTCCGCAAGAGCATCGAGCAGGTGCGCTTCAGCACCCGCGTGGCCGACGCGCGGCTCGAGGAGGCGGAGGAGACCGACGGGGCCCCGCTCTCGGCGTACGGCGCGCGCAAGGTGGCCGAGCCGGCCGGCGGGTACGCCGCTGCCGACCTGCCGACGCTGATCGCCGGGCTGGAGAAGGAGATGCAGGAGGCGGCCAAGGCACTCGACTTCGAGGCGGCGGCGCGCCTGCGCGACCAGCTGTTCGAGCTTCGCGTGCGCAGCGGGGACACGGCGGGGGCGCGCACGGGCGTGACCTCGCTGGCCGCCGATCCGGGGGGCAAGGCCGGGCGCGGAGGACGCGGGGGCCGCGGTGGTGCGCGGAAGTCGCGTGGACGCTGAGCGCGCCGCCGAGGTGCGGCCGGTCACACTGCCCGAGCTGGCGGCCCGTGGAGAGGCCATCGGGACGCGGCTCGTCGCGCCGGCACTCGTCACGCTCGAGGGTGACCTCGGCGCAGGCAAGACCACGCTGGTGCAGGCCATCTGTCGCGGGCTGGGCGTGACAGAACCGGTCACGAGCCCGACCTTCGCGCTGGTGCACGAGTATTCGTCGCCGCGCGCACGCGTGGTGCACGTGGACCTCTACCGCCTCGAGGCACCGCGCGACGTGACCGCGCTCGGGCTCGACGACGTCCTCGGCGACCCGTCCGCCATCCTGCTGGTGGAATGGCCCGATCGCGCAGCAGGCACGCTGGGCCCGGCGTCACTGGCCATCACGCTCGCCCATGTGGCGGGCCACGATGCGGTGCGCACCTGCCGGGAACGGTGGGCGGCATGAGTCGTGACGTGCTGCTGGCGCTGGACGCGAGTGCCGGGCCGGCGTCGGTCGCGCTCTTCATCGACGGGGCACTGCGCGATGCGCGCCGCATCGATCGACAGGGTTCGGCCGAGCTGCTCGCCCCGACGATCAGCGCGATGCTGGGCGACGCCGGCCTCGCGGGGGCGCAGCTGACGGCGATCGCGGTGGGGGAGGGGCCCGGGAGCTTCACCGGGCTGCGCGTGGCGGCGGCGCTGGCGAAGGGCCTTGCGCGTGGTGCCGGCGCCACGCTGCATGCGATGCCGTCGCTGCCGCTGATCGCCGCCGCGCGCGACGATGCCTCGGTGGGGCGATTCCTGTGCGTGCTCGACGCCCTGCGCGGCGAATGGTTCGTGCAGGCGGTGACCTGTGCGGATCGCGGGCACTGCATCGTCGAGGGGCCGGTCGAACGGCTGCCCGTCGCGGCGGTGCACGAACGCGCGGCGGCGCACGGCGCGGTCGTCATCGGCCCGCCGGTGGATCCGGCCCGCCAGCCGGAGGCGCGCGCCGCGCTCGTCGTCGGCATCCGCGCGGTGGCGCGCGACGCCTGGGAGCCGGACTACGGTCGGCTGGCGGAGGCGCAGGTCCAGTGGGAGGCCACGCACGCGCGTGCGCTGCCCGCGTCGTGAGTGGCTGTCACGTCCGGCCCGCACAGCGCGCCGATCTCCAGGCGATCCTCGAGATCGAGCGTGAGGTGTTCACCGATCCCTGGTCGCCGGAGTCGTTCGCGCCGGAGTTCTCCGACCCGTACACCTGGTTCCGCGTGCTCGAGGTCGACGGCGTGATGGCGGGGTACATCGTGGCGCGCATCGTGGCGCGGCAGGGCGAGATCGCGAACATCGCCGTGGCTCAGGCGCACCGCGGCGCAGGGCTCGGGGGCGTGCTGCTCGACGCGGCCGTCGCCGCGGCGGAGGCCGCGGAATGCGAGGCCGTCTGGCTCGAGGTCCGCGTCACGAACGAGCCGGCGATCCGCCTCTACACCAGCCGGCGCTTCGAGCTCATCGGGCGGAGGAAGGGCTACTACCGGTCTCCGGTCGAGGACGCCCTCGTCCTGCGGCGCACACGGGCCGCCGCGGCGGTCGCCGCAGAAAAATGATGATCAGTGCAGTAAATTCTGTCACGGGTTCTGGGCATCGCCGTGTACCGTCACAGCGACTGGCGCCACATGCGTCGAGTCACCAGCCCCACCGTCCATCCAGGAGACGAAGCCGATGTCACGCAGCTTGAACAAGGTCATGTTGATGGGGAATCTCGGGAACGATCCCGAGGTCCGCTCCACCCCCGGCGGCGGTCGCGTCGCCAGCTTCTCCCTCGCCACGTCGCGCGTCTGGAACGACCAGTCGGGCACGAAGCAGGAGAAGACCGAATGGCACAAGTGCATCGCCTGGAACCAGGGAACGCAGAAGCTCGCCGATGTCGTCGAGCAGTACTGCAAGAAGGGCAAGCCGGTGTATGTCGAGGGCTCGATCGAATACCGCCAGTGGCAGGACAAGGAGGGGCAGACGCGCTACTCGACGGAGATCCGCGTGCGGGAGCTGATCCTGCTCGGCGGCCGCGGCGACGGCGACGGCGAGTCGGGCGGTGGTGGCGGGTACCAGCGCTCGGCGCCTCCGCGCACGCCGGCGGCCAAGCCGGCCGCGTCGGCGGCCAAGGGGGGCGGGGAGGAGTTCTCCGACTTCCCGGGCGCACTCGAGGACGAGGAAGACGACCTGCCGTTCTGACCGGCCAGCCGGTCCGCGAGGACGAGTCACCGGAGCCCCCCCGCCGCCAGCCGCGGCAGGGGGGCTCCGGACGTTTCCTCCCCTGCCGATACTCGTCACTGATCGGGAAGCCGCACCTGCGGCCACCCCTCCGTGGCGCGGCCTGCCGGCTGGTCGTGCCTGTCGTGGACGTTTCCCGCGCTCCCCACCAGTATGCGCCGTCTTCCGAACGCCCCTGTTTCGTACCGCCTGCGCCTCGCCCTGCTCGCGCTCGCCGTCGTCGGTGCCCCGGCACTGATCCATGCGCAGCAGCGGGACTCCACCGCCGCCCTGAAGCCCGGGACGGTGCTGCACACGGTGAAGCCCGGCGACACGCTCTTCGACATCGCGCGTCGCTACCTGAACAACCCGTTCCGCTGGCCGGAGCTGTTCCGCGCGAATTCCAGCCAGATCGCGAATGCGAACCTGATCTTCCCCGGCCAGAAGTTGTACGTCGGCGCCGATGGTCGCCCGACCTTCAATCCCGAGGGTGTGGCGGCCGTTCCGGAGGCGGAGGCTGCCCCGACCCGCGCGATGCCGCTGGGACGCTCCATCTCGGCGCAGACCAATTCGGTGCTGGAGAACGCCACCATCAACGGGCGGGCGCTGCGGCCGACCGTGCGCCACGGCGAGGCCCTCGCGGCGCCGTTCCTGGTGCCGTACCGCTACACCCCCGTCTCCGGCACGCTGGTCGCACGCGCGGATCCGACCGTGATCTCGGCCGCCTCCTCGCGAGACCAGTTCCAGATCTTCGACGAGGTCGATGTCCTGCTCCCCCCGGGCACCCGCGGTGAACTCGGCCAGCAGTTCGGCGTGTACCAGCCTGGCGCCGAGGTGCGGCGTGGCGCGCAGCGGAGCCGCGTGATGCAGCCGTCGGGGGTGGTCGAACTCGTCGCCATCGGCACCGGCCGCGCCGCCCGGGCGCGGGTGCGCACGATGTACGCGAACATGAAGCGCGGCGACCTGCTGATGCCGCTCGACACGACGCCGGTGCCGACCACGGTGCGCCCTGCCGAGGTGGCGAACGGCCCGGTGTACGAGGTGGCGTACGTGGCTGGTGGCGTGGTGCTGCCCACGGTGCAGAACTACATCGTGATCGCGCTGCCCAAGGGGGCCACCAGCCGGATCGGTGACCAGTTCGTGCTGTACGCCGAGGGGGTGCCCCTGACCGAGGGCCGGACCGACGTCGCGCCGGTGAACACCGTGGCCCAGGCCAGCGTGGTGCACGTGACGAGCGAGGGAGCGACGGCGATCGTCACCGGCCATGACCAGCCCGCGGTGCGCGTCGGCATGCGAGCCCGCCTGGTGAGCCGCATGCCCTGACCGGGTGATCGGATCCCGGACGCAACCGCGCCCGCCTGCTGACCGGCTCATGCCCTCAGCAGGTGGGCGCGGTTAGTTTTGCGGACGTGATCCGCGCAGCTGTACAGGGGTACGAGGGTCACGATTGCCGGACTCGGCAGTTCACGTCACCCTCCTGACTCTCGTTCAATGCGTTTCGCAGCTCATCCGCAGGGCATGTCCTTCCGGTCCGCCGGCGTACTCACCGGGGTGGCCGCATGACCCGGCGCGCCCTCGTGACTGGTGGTGCCGGATTCATCGGGTCGCACGTCACCGACCTGTTCATTGCGAATGGCTACGACGTCACCATCCTCGACGACTTCTCGAGCGGACGCGAGCAGAACGTGAACGCGAAGGCGACCGTCGTGCGCGACTCGATCGCCTCGCCGGCGGCAGCGCAGCTGGTGCGCGACGGGCGCTTCGACGTCATCTGCCACCTGGCGGCGCAGATCGACGTGCGGAAGAGCGTCGAGGACCCGGCCTGGGATGCCGCGCTCAACATCGGTGGCTCGCTCAACCTGCTCGAGGCCGTGCGCAAGTCGGGGCACCCGACCCGCTTCATTTTCTCGTCCAGCGGCGGGGCGCAGTACGGAGACCTGGTCGAGATCCCGACGGCGGAGACGGCGCAGAAGGATCCGCTCTCGCCGTACGGCATCGCGAAGCTCACGGTCGAGTACTACATGAGCTACTTCAGCCGCGTGCACGGCCTGGACACGGTGGCGCTGCGCTACGCGAACGTCTACGGCCCGCGCCAGGACCCGCACGGTGAGGCCGGCGTGGTGGCCATCTTCTGCCAGCGCATCCTCTCCGGCACGCCGCTCACCGCGTACGGCGACGGCCTGCAGACGCGCGACTACGTGTTCGTCGGCGACGTCGCGCGCGCGAACCTGCTGGCCGCAACGGCCACGCTCGATGCGCCGGGGCGCCTCGACGATCGTGGCATCAACATCGGCACCGGCATCGAGACGAGCGTCGTGCAACTGGCCGAGGGACTGCAGCAGGCGGCATCCAGCGCGGTGCCGCTGCAGCATGCGCCGGCCCGCGCCGGGGAACAGCGTCGGTCGTGCATCGCGCACGCCAAGGCGTCGGCCGTCCTCGGCTGGACACCGCAGGTGCCGCTGGCGGACGGGCTCGCGGCCACGCTCGACTTCTTCCGCGCCCAGCGCGCACCCGCGGCGACATGATCCCCGTCGGCGTGCTCCTGCAGCTCCCGGCACAGCAGACTGGTTCGATCTTCGGGCTCCTCGCCCATGGCACGCCGGTGTCGTGGGCCGTGCTGTTGCTGCTCCTGTGCCTGAGCGCCGTGAGCTGGACGATCATGGCGATGAAGTGGCGGGAATTCCGGTCGGTCCAGCTCGCGGCCGAGCCGCTGCTCGCCTACATGCCCGAGGCGGAGTCGTTCGCCGAGGCGGCGAGCCGTGCGAAGCTCGGTGTCGGGTCGCCGTATTACGCCGTGCTGCGTCGCGCCGACCGGTTCATGGTCGACACCCGTCCCGCGCTCGGGGGGACGCAGGAGCGGCAGGCCCGGTTGTCGCAGGCGCAGGTCGAGGCGCTGCAGATGTTGCTGGACAAGGAGGCCACCGGCGAACGTGACCGTCTGGAGCGCATGCTGCCCTGGCTGGCGACGATCGGGGCGGTCAGTCCGCTGATCGGCCTGCTCGGCACCGTGCTCGGTGTCATCAACGCCTTCCTCGGGGTGGCCGCCAGCGGGAGCGGGAACATCAGCGCGGTGGCGCCTGGCGTCGCGGAGGCACTGATCGCCACCGCACTCGCCCTGACGGTGGCGATCCCGGCGGTGTTCGCGTACAACCATTTCGCGAACCGGCTGAACCACCTCACCAGTGCGCTGGATGCGTTCAGCACGGACGTGGTGGCCCTGCTCGTGCGCGACGGCCGGATCTGATGCGCTGGCATCGCGCGCGGCGCCGCACGCCGCTGAATGCGGAGATCAACGTCGTGAGCCTCATCGACGTGATGATGCTACTGATGATCATCTTCATGATCACGGCGCCGCTGCTCACCGGCGGCGTGGACGTGAAGTTGCCGAAGGCGAACGTGCGGGCGTCGCAGGTGAACAACCCGATCATGATCACGATCACGCAGGACGGCGTGATCGTGCTCGAGAACGAGCGCGTGGCGCGCGATGAACTGCGCGGTGCGCTGGTGGCGCTGGCGGCGCGGGCGGGTTCGCGGACGATCTACCTCAAGGGGGATGAGGGGGCGGCCTACGGTGACGTGGTGCAGGTGCTCGCGATGCTGCGGGAAGTCGGGCTGCAGAACGTGAACCTCGTGGCCGAGTCCCAGTCGAGCCGATGACCGGCGCTGCCGCCCCCGCGCCGCCGGAGCGACGGCTGCCGCGGCCGCTGACTGCACGCACGGCGGCCGCGTGGTCGGTGGGCGGGCACGTGGCACTGCTCGTCGCGATGTTCGCGGCGACGCGGCTGGCGCTCCCGGCGCCACCGCCTCCGGCGTACAACGTGGAACTGGTGGCGGCACCGGCCGGCCCCCGGGCGCTCGGTGCGGTGCGGCAGGGGCCGTCTGCGCCGACGGCTCCAGCGGTCGAGGAGCCCGAGCCCGAGCCCGAGCCGGACCCTGCGCCGACCGCCCCCACTCGACTGCCCGCGGCCTCGCCGCGCACGCCGGCGGCGCGCACGCCCGACGTGTAGAAGCCGGTGACACCCGCGCGGACCACACCGGCCCGTGGTGGCGGTGACACGCCCGTGCCCGGCCGCACCCCGGCCGGCGGCGGGCCCACCGGCGGACGTGGCACGGATGTCGCCACCGTGAAGGTGCCGGGGATCGCGTTCCCGTTCCCTGGGTACCTGCAGAACATCACGCGCCAGATCGCCATCAACTTCAAGCCCCGCCCCGGCGTGGCACTGAAGGCCGAAGTCAGTTTCCTGATCCATCGTGACGGCTCCGTCTCCGATCTCCGCATGGTCTCGCGGTCAGGAACCTACGCCTTCGACCTCGAGTGCCTCGGCGCCGTGGAGGCAGTCGGCCAGCGCAAGTCGTTCGGTGCGCTGCCCGCGGGCTTTCGTGATGACGTGCTCCCCGTCGTCTTCAGCTTCGATCCCAGTGTCCTGAGGTGAGTATCCGGTTCGTCCCTGACATGTCACGCGTCGTCCTGCGGGCCCTGGTCGCCAGTGCCGCTCTCGCCACACTGCTGCAGGCGCAGCCGGGCGTGCGCCTTGGCCTCATCTACGGCGAGGGCGGTGCGCGTCCCGGCATCTTCGTGCTCCCCGTCGCCGGGGCCGCCGGCGATTCACTGCGGACGATCGTCATGCGCGACCTCGACTTCGGCGACCGTGTGACGGTCCTGCCGAAGGCGACCGCCCTGCGGGCCCCCGCGGCGGGTGGTGCGCTCGACTACGTGGCCGCCGGTCGCCTCGGCATCAACGGCGTGATCCAGCTCTCCCTCATCAGCGGCGGCGTGTCGGTCGTGCTGCACGACGTGGCGGGAAGGCAGGTGCTGCAGCGCCGCACCGTGACCCTGCCCGGCGCGCCGTACTCGGCGGCGTGGCGCATGGCGGCGCACGGCGTGAGCGACCAGTGCGAGGAGTGGATCAGCGGCGAGCGGGGGATCGCCGCGTCGCGCGTGGCGTACGTGGCGGATGGCCGCATCCACCTCATCGACAGCGACGGCGCCAACGCCGTGCCCCTGACGCAGGTCGGCGCGCGGACACTCTCACCCTCCTTCCATCCGAGTGGCCAGTCGATCGTGTACGCCGCACTCGAGCCCGCAGGCAGTGCGATCTACGTGACCGACCTGCGCGGGGCCTCGCGACGCGTGGTGCCGCCGAGTGGGCTCAACATCTCGCCGACGTTCACGCCGGCGGGCACGGCGATCGCCTACGCGCACGGTGACGACTTCGGCACCGAGATCTATCTCGTGGGAGCCGGTGGGGGCGTGCCGCGGCGGATCTCGATCGGCCGTGGCTCGGACAACACGTCGCCATCCTACAGTCCCGATGGCCGGCGCATCGCGTTCACATCGGGCCGGTCGGGCCGGCCCGATGTGTATATTGCCGACGATGACGGCACCAACGCGGACCTGCTGGCGGCGCTCTCCTCGTCGCAGGGGTATCGCTCCAGTCCCGACTGGTCACCTGACGGCCGGGCGATCGTGTTCCAGTCCCAGATCGGCGGACGATTCCAGGTGATGATGATCTCGCTGCGTGACCGCACGGTGAAGCAGCTCACCGCCGATGCCTCGAACGAGGATCCGGCGTGGGCGGCGGATGCGCGGCATGTGGTGGTGAGCTCGACACGGAGCGGCGTGCGCCAGCTGTGGGTGCTGGACACCGAGACGGGCCGGGCACGACAGCTGACCGCTGGCGGTGGCGCGCGCCTGGCGGCGTGGTCCCCGCGGCTGATCCGATGAACCTGTGGTTCGAGTCCCCTCAATGTCTCCGGAGTCTGTGATGAATGGTCGCCACCTTGGCGCAGCGCTCGTGCTCACCTCCCTCGCGCTCGGCGCGTGCCGCAAGAAGCCGGTCCCCGTGGCGCCGGTCCCGGTGACGGGCACCACGGCGCCCGCGATCGACGACGGCGCCGCACGCCGTGCCCGGGAGCAGTTCGTCCGTGATTCGCTCGCGCGCGCGCGCACCGACAGCATCGCCCGCGCCGCCTCCAGTGCCGAGTCGGCGAACCTGCGCGCGTTGCTCGAGGCGGCGGTGCTGTTCGAGTACGACGCCTCGGAGATCACCGAGCCGGCGCGCGCGACGCTCGACGCCAAGCTCCCGATCCTGCGCACGAACATGGGCCTGCGCATCCGCATCTCCGGGCACACGGACTCGCGCGGGAGCGACGAGTACAACCTGGCGCTCGGCCTGCGCCGCGCGGCCTCCACGCGGAAGTACCTGTCCGACCGTGGCATCGCCGCTGACCGCATCGACATCGTGTCGTTCGGCGAGGAGCGCCCCGCCGCCGCCGGTGAGGATGACGGCGCGTTCGCACAGAACCGGCGCGCGGAGTTCGAGATCCTGGCCGGCGGCGAGTCGCTGCGGGTGCCGCCGCGATGATCGCGCGCCGCCTGCCCGTTGCCGTGCTGGGCGCACTGGTGCTGTCGGCCTGCGTCGCCACGAAGCAGGATGTGCTGCTGCTGCAGGCCGACCTGAAGGCCGCGCGCTCGGAGTACGCCTTCCGCGACTCGTTGCGCCGGACGCAGTTCGACAGCGTGATCCGCACCATGGTCATCCTGAACGACTCCATCCGTGGCCTGAAGGGCGAGCTGGCCGCGTTCCAGGGCAACGTGCTGGGCGACCTCTTCAAGGTGCGTGATGGCCTGATCGAGATCCGGGCACTCACCGGCCAGAGCCAGTCGCGCATCACCGAGCTCCGGGCGGAACTCGAGCAGCGCAATTCCATCATGCAGTCCCAGCCGCCGGCGCCGGTCACGCCGCCCACCGGCGGCGTGACGCCGCCAGTGCGCCCCCCGGAGACTGCCGCGCCGGCGCCGACGGGCTCCGCCGGCGCGTCGACCGGGGCAGGGGCGACCCTGCCGGCCAGCGCGCCCGCCACGGCGCCTGCGACCGCGGCGCCCGGTCCGAACCAGCTCTACACCATGGCCCTCGACCAGCTGCGGCGCGGGAGCACCGGCGCCGCCCGGGCGGGATTCAGCGACTTCCTCGTGCAGTATCCGCAGCACGAGCGGGCGGGCGACGCGCAGTACTACATCGCCGAGACCCTCGAGCGCGACACGAAGCCGATCGACGCCGAGGCCGCCTACCTGAGCGTCTACACGCGCTTTCCGCGGTCCGAGAAGGCACCGACCGCCATGTTCAAGCGCGCCGCCCTGCTGCGCACCCAGAACAAGCCTGACAAGGCCCGCGAGGTGCTCGACCTGCTCGTCCGCACCTATCCGCGGAGTGACGAGGCGGACCTCGCCCGCGAGCGCCTGCGCGCGCCGGCGCCCTGACCGCCGGCGGGCCCGATGAGTGACATGCCGTTCCTGGACCACCTGGAGGAGCTGCGACAGCGGCTCCTCAAGATCGTGGTGGCCGTCACGCTCTGCGTCGCCATCGGGTTCGTGCTCGTGATCAAGTTCGACTTCATCAACATCCTCGAGCGCCCGATCCTGCCGTACCTCGACGGGCGCACGCTGATCTTCACGCATCCCGGCGACTCGTTCTCGATCGTGATGCAGGTGTCGTTCGGGCTCGGCTTCGCGCTCGCCGCGCCGGTCATGCTCTACCAGCTCTGGGCCTTCCTCTCGCCGGCCCTGTACAAGCACGAGAAGAAGGTCGTCATCCCGCTGCTCTTCGCGGCCACCTGCCTCTTCATGATGGGGGCCGCGCTGGCGTACTTCTTCGTGCTGCCGTTCGCGCTCAAGTTCCTGATGGACTTCCAGACGGCGTCGCTCACGCCGATGATCACCGCGCGTGACTACTTCGACTTCGCCACCTCGCTCGCGCTGAGCATGGGGGCGGTCTTCGAGCTGCCGATCCTTCTCGTCGGGCTGACGGCGCTCGGGATCATCACGCCGGCACAGCTCCGGCAGTTCCGGCGCCACGCGCTGGTGGCCTCGTTCGCGGGGGCGGCGATCATCACCCCGGGCGACCTGATCACGACCACGGTGATGCTCGCCGTGCCGCTCTACGCCCTCTACGAGGTCAGCATCATCGCCAGCGCCCTGGTCTTCCGCCGCCGCGAGCGGCGTCGCCTCGCCTCGGACGCGGGGCAGGATGTCGAGGTGCTGGCGTAGTGCGGCGGGTCGCCTCACTGGCCTTCCTCCTCACGGCGATTGCGGCACCGCTGCGGGCACAGCAGGGCCCCCCGCCGGTGCGGCGTGACACGCTGCCGCGCGCCGGCGCCGCGTCCGACACACTGCGTCGCGCCGGCCGGGACAGCGCCCGCACGGCACGTGACTCGGCCGCCCGCGATTCCCTGCCGAAGGAGCTCGTGAAGTGGGCCGAGACGGATGCGGTGATCGATTCCCTGCTGGCGAAGACCGGCTACACCGTGACCCGGTTCCAGGGGCGGTCCATCACGTTCGATGCCCAGCGGAAGCTGCTCACGCTGATCCGTGACGACAGCGCGCGTGCCGCGATCGGGCGTGACCGGACGATCATGGTCAGCGACACCATCGTGTACGACGACTCCAGCAAGGTCGTGCGGGCCCGTGGCGTTGAGAACGTGCTCCGCGACCCGGCCCGGGGCGGGGATGACGTCGTCTCGCGCGGGACCATGTACTACAACACCACCGAGCGCCGCGGCACCGTCGGCTACGTGCGCACGACCATCGAGAGCGGCCAGAAGTACTTCGTGGATGCGCAGAGTGCCGGCTTCGCGAACGACAGCCTCGGCGTCGAGGCCGCGTTCTTCGGGCGTGGCGGCACGATCACCACCTGCGACGACTCGCTGCCGCACTACCACTTCAGCTCGCGGGAGCTGAAGCTGGTGAAGGGCAAGATCGCCGTCGGCCGGCCGGGGGTGCTCTACGTCTACGACGTGCCCGTGTTCTGGCTGCCGTTCTACTTCCAGGACGTGCGCTCCGGCCGCCGCAGCGGGATGCTCAGCCCCCGGCTCGGCTTCACGGAGATCGTGCGCAACGGGCCGCTCTACCGGCGCACCGTGGAGAACGTCGGCTGGTACTTCAACCTCGACGACTACCAGGACGTGCAGGCCTGGGTGGACTGGCGCAGCGGCGCCAACATCGACCCCCGCAACCCGTCCGACTTCGGCTTCACCCGCTACAACATCCAGTGGCGCTACAACTGGCTCCGCCGCTTCCTGAACGGCAGCGTCGGCACCTCGTACCAGACGCTGAGCAACGGCAGCACGAACCTGAACGTCCAGCTCAGCCACCAGCAGCGGTTCTCGCGGAAGACGACGTTCAACAGCTCGATCAACTACGTCTCCAACACGGCGGTGCAGCGGACGACCGCCTTCAACCCGGCGGCCACGCAGGCGACCTTCGCCTCGCGCGCGAACTACGCGACCGCCGTCGGCCCGTTCTCGGTGTCGCTTGGCGCCAGCCGCACGCAGTACACCGGCCGCCCGCAAGTGGACCAGACGCTGCCGAGCCTGAGCATCACGACGGCCCCCATCGCGGTTGGTGACTGGCTGACCTGGACGCCGAACTTCCGCGCCGAGGATTCGCGGATCTCGAACCAGCAGGGCAACGGGCAGGCGACCTACCGCTACCAGGTGGATGCCACCGGCCGCGTCGACAGCCTGGCGCTGCCGCTCAACAACCGCCGCAGCACCCTCGCGTTCGACACGCCGCTCCAGGTCTTCGGATTCAGCCTGCAGAACTCGTTCGAGGTCAGTGACGTCGCCAACACGGGCACGACACCGAAGACCATCGAGCAGATCGTCGATCGCGGCGGCGGTGTCTTCGACACGACCCAGGCGGTGCGGTACTTCAACGGCTACACCGAGACGAACCTCGACTGGCGGACGAGCTTCAACCTCCCCTCGTTCAGCCGCGGCAAGTGGAACGTGGCGCCCAGCATCCAGTTCGCGAACGTGGACCCGGGCCCGTTCTGGGTGCGCTCGTCGCTGTCCGGCGGACGGTTCGTCGCGCAGAGCAAGCGCCCGAGCTTCAACCTGGGCATCTCCCCCACGCTCTTCGGCTTCTTCCCGGGTCTCGGTCCGGTGACACGCATCCGCCACTCCATCCAGCCGGCGCTCTCGTGGTCCATCGCACCGCGCGGCACCGTCAGCAACGAGTACCTCCGGGCCATCAACCGCTACAGCAAGGGCTACAACGGCGCCCTCCCGCAGAACGTGCTCACGCTGAGCCTCTCGCAGAACGTGGAGGTGAAGCTCAGGGCACCGGCCGACAGCGCCCGCGATGCGGGCCGGAAGGTGCGTGCGCTGAGCATCCAGACCGACGCCATCTCGTACAACTTCCTCCAGTACCAGGACATCCGGAAGCGCTCGCTGACGCCGGAGAAGGTCTCGAGGTTCTCGGGCCTCACCAGCTCCAACTGGGGCCTGGGCCTGCGGTCCGACTTCCTGCCCGGCTTCGACTTCAGCACCCGCTTCTCGCTCTTCCAGGGCAACCCGATCTCCGACACGGCGGTGTTCAAACCCTATCGCGAGGAGGTCCGTGCGTCGCTGCGGCTCGACCGCACCACCGGTGTCATCCAGTGGCTCAACCGCCTCCTCGGCGGGGGGGAGTTCCGGCCGGCGCGGAGCAACATGACCGCCGCCGACTCGATGATCGCGCGGAACGACTCGAACTCGATGCAGGGGATCAACCGGGGGCTGAACGGCAACCAGATCCGCCCGAGCTACGGCGCGATCCCGAGCGGGCAGGGGTGGTCGGTCAACCTCTCCTATTCGTCCACGCGCCAGCGGCCACCGGTGGGGACGAACGTCATCGCCCTCCCGCCCGTCGAGGAGCGCTGCGCGGCGCTCCTCCAGGGCAACGTGAACCCGTTCGTGGTCCAGGACTGCATCAACCGCAACGGCGTCTACCCCGGCGTCGACAACAGCTCCATCTACACCGGCCTCGGGTCCCCCATCATCATCAGCCCGCCGCTCCGGTCGCTCCAGGTCCAGACCAGCTTCAACGTCACGCCGAAGTGGGCCATGCAGTACTCGACCACCTATGACGCCGTGCGGTCACAGTTCGCCGCCCAGACGGTCTCCCTGCAGCGCGAACTGCATGACTGGCGGGCGATCTTCAACTTCACCCAGTCACCGAACGGCAACTTCGCCTTCTCGTTCTTCATCGCCCTGAAGGCCCAGCCCGACCTGAAGTTCGACTTCAACCAGCAGAGCACCCGACGCCTGGCCGGCACGACGCGCTGATGCTCTCGGCCCGATTCAAGCCATGGCACGTTCCCGGCTTCTTCCGGAAGTACGTCTCGCTGCGGGTGCGGCGCATGCCGGTGCTGGTGCACTTCGAGGTCACCCTCCGCTGCAACGCCCGCTGCGGTTTCTGTGACTACTGGAAGACCGACGCCGCGGAGAAGGAGCGCGAACTGCGGAGCTACGCCGACGCGGCGAAGTTCTTCAACCCGATGCTGGTCTGCTTCACGGGGGGCGAACCCCTCCTGCGACGCGATCTCGAGGACCTGATCTCGGGCGTCGACCGCGCGATCTCCTGGAAGTACATGACGCTGATCACCCACGGCGGCCTGCTGACCGCCGAGCGGGGGCGGTCGCTGAAGGCGGCCGGCATCAACCAGCTCAGCATCTCGCTGGACTACCTCGACGAGCGCCACGACCTGGCCCGCGGGATTCCGGGGCTCTCCCGGAAGATCTTCGAGGCGGTGGAGGGGATGCGCACCATGGGGCTCGACAACATCCGGTTCAACACCGTCATCAAGCAGGACAACATCGACCAGATCCGGCCGATGGTCGCCCGCGCGGCCGAGCTGGGCTGTGGCGTGAACTTCAGCGTCTACACCGACTTCAAGAACGGCAACCGGGAGCACCTCCTGGAGGCCGGCCAGCAGGCGGAGATCGAGGCGCTCACGGCGGACCTCCTCGCCTACAAGCGCCGGCGTCGCGGGGTGATCACGAACTCCGATCACTACCTCGAGAACCTCCCGCGCTACACGAGTGGCGCCATGACCGAACCCTGCGAGAGCGGGATCAGCACGATTCACGTGGACCCGACAGGCGGAATCCGACGCTGTCCGGATTTCCCCGTCGACTTCCACTGGAAGGACTGGCGCCGCTACCAGCCGATCGACTGCAACCGGTGCTATTACGCCTGCCGCGGGGAGGCGCAGGCCCCCCTCCGGATCGACCGGATCCGGGATGTCATGGCGTGAGCATGGGGCACGCCGGCGCCCACGCCGGGACCGGCGGCCCCCCGTGACCACGCCGATCCGGCTCCGGGACTGCAGTTAACGCTTGAGGCAGCCGTGACTTAGGCCTAGGTTACTCGTATTGCATGGAGCAGGTCCACCCCCCTGTCATCCCGTCGTCATTAGCATGGCCTCATCCCCGGCAGTGCTCAAACAGCAGGCCGCCGCACTCGAGCTGAAGAAGCAGCCCGAGAAGGCGCTCGCGCTGTACCAGCAATTGCTCGCCGAACACGGTGGAACGGACGACGTCGACGTCGCCCTGCGCAACCGCGTCGGCGACCTGCATCTCCGGGTCGGCCAGGTCGACGAGGCCATCGCGCTCTTCGAGAAGAGCGCCGACGAGTACGCGCTCAGCGGCTTCCTGAACAACGCGATCGCGCTCTGCAACAAGATCCTGCGGCAGCGGCCCGGCCATGTCCCGACGCTGCGCCGCCTGGCGCGCTTCTCGGCGGAGAAGGGCATGGTGGTGGACGCGCAGCGGCACTACCTGTCGGTGGCCGAGGCGCTGGAGAAGCTCGGCCAGCATGGTGAAGCGCTCAAGGCGCTGAGCGAGTTCGCCGAGTTGTCGCCGGATGACGTGCACGTCCGTTCGGTGGTCGTGGAACAGTTGCTCCGGGCCGGACGGAAGCCGGATGCGCTGCCGCACCTGACGGTGCTGCACCGCCTGCACGTGCTGGCCGGTCGCCACGACGAGGCGGAGGGCGTGGCACAGGTCGCTCGTGAGATGGACGAGCACTGGATGCCGGAGTCCGATCAGGAGATCGCCCGCAAGCGGACGGATCCGTCGCTGGTGTTCATCGACAGCGACGATGATTTCGGGGCGCTCGAGATCCAGCCCATGCTGAGCGAGGACCGGTCGAGTTCCGCGCCGCCGGTGGCGCTCGAGGGGCTGGAACTGACGTCCGTGCCGTCGCCTCTCGATCTCGCATCGGTGCAGCCGGGCTCGACCCTCGATGGATTCGAGTCCACGAGTTTCGGTGGCCCGGAAGACGTACCGCCCGAGGAGTCGCAGGAGCCGCCGAGCCCGCCGCGCGGGACGGAGGTGGCGCCCGAGTCGATGTTCGACGACGTCTTCGGCGACGCCCCCGAACCGTCCGGCAGCGTCGATTTCCTCGAGATCGCCCCCGCGACGCAGCACGACGAACTGCCGCTCGTCGCCAGCCTCACGCCGTTCGACCTGCCGGCCATCGTGCCGGACGCTCCGGCACCGCCAGCGGTCAGCCGGTCGGCACCGGATGATGGCCACGACCTGCTCGACGAGATACCTTCGTTCGGTACGGTCGAGACCGTCTCCAACGCCCACAACCTGCCCGGCACCTACGAGACCGCCGCACCGGTGGACACGGAAGCGCTGGTCGCGAGCCTGTTGCCGGATCCGGAGCCGACGCCGCCGCCGGTGGCCGCCATTCCCGAACCCCCGCCGCGCCCGAAGCGCCCGACGCCGACGTATGTGAACCTGGCCGACATCCTCCGGGATGACGAGCCGGAGACTTCGCGCATGACGATCGGGGAGCCGCAGCAGACCGGCGACCACGACGGCGACTTCGAGCACATCCTGCAGGAGTTCCGGGACGGGATCGAGAAGACCATCCCGATGGAGGACGTCGAGAGCCACTTCGACCTCGGGATCGCGTTCCGCGAGATGGGGCTGCTGGATGACGCGATCGCCGAGTTCCAGATCGCCTCCCGGAGCCGGGAGAAGCGGGTGGAGTCGATCGAGGCGCTGGGCGGGTGCTTCCTCGACAAGCGGGAGCCCGGGGTGGCGCGCACCCTGCTCCTGCGGGCGCTGGAGGAGCCGTCGGCGAAGCAGAACGACGACAGGCTGCGGGGCGTGCTGTACCTGCTGGGGCTGGCGAGCGAGGCACTTGGGGCACGGGAGGACGGTCTGCGCTATTATCAGAGAGTGTATGCCGTCGACATCCGCTTCCGTGACGTCGCGTCCCGTATCCAGACCCTGCAGCAGCCCGCCTAGATGAGCCTACCGGTTCCCGCGAGGGCCGGGCTCGACAACCCGCTGGCCGGAATCCAGTACCCGGTCCGTGCGGAGCTCGATCTCGTGTCGTCGCGCATGTGGACGATCGTCGCCGACGACAACCCACTGATTGGTGAAGTGAACCGCCATCTCCAGGGCATGCAGGGCAAGCTCCTGCGTCCGGCGCTGGTGCTGCTGGCGAACGCCGTCGAGGAGACGCGCAGCACGCTGGCGATCGATCACGCCGCCGTCGTGGAGCTGATTCACCTCGCCACCCTGGTGCACGACGACAGCGTCGACCACAGCGTGCTGCGCCGCGGCATGCCGACGGTGAACGCGGTCTTCAGTCACCAGGTGTCGGTCATCATGGGCGACTATCTGTACTCCCAGGCCGTCCGGCACCTCGTCAGCACCCGCGACATGGAGTCGCTGGCCGTGATCGCCGATGCCGCCAAGACGATGACGATGGGTGAGCTGTGGCAGCTCTCCGCCGTCGACGCCCTGCAGTTCAGCGAGGAGGAGTACTTCCAGCTCAACCACGCCAAGACGGCGTCACTGATGAGCGCGTCATGCGAGGTCGGCGCGATCTGCGGCGCCCCGTCGCACCGCGCCGCACTGGCCCGCTTCGGCGATCGGCTCGGCATGGCCTTCCAGGTCGCGGACGACCTGCTCGACTACATCGAAGGGCAGGAGATCACGGGCAAGCCGTCCGGCGCCGACCTGCGCGAGCGGAAGGTCACGCTGCCGTTGATCGCGGCGCTGCGCCGCATGCCCGCCTCGGCGCGGCGGGAGGTCGAGCGGTTCTTCGAGACGGACGAGCCCTCGGCCGCGGCGATCAGCCGCGTGATCTCGCTCGTGGTCGAGGCTGACGGAATCGAATATGCGCGCCGCCAGGGGGAGATCTTCGCCCAGGAGGCGGAGGAGATCGCGCTCGCCCTGCCGGACACCGCAGCCCGATCCGCGCTGCTGGAACTGGTCGGCTACGTCCTCGACCGGCGCTGGTGATGGCCTCTCGCGGTGGGTCGTCCCGGGGGGGCTCGTCGCGGCACCGCCCGGCGTTTCATGGCATGGTGCTCGCCTCGGGGTTCATCGTCGGCGGGTTCCTGACCCAGTTCTCCAGGCGTTTCCTCCCGGCGGGGAGCGTCAAGGAATTCCTCACCACCGGCGTGACGCCCAGCCTGGGTCCGTTGCAGATTGACCTCGTCATCCTCAAGTTTGCCCTGGGGCCGATCGCACTCGACGTGTCCCTTCTGAGCCTGCTCGGTGTACTGATCGCATACCTCATCGCACGGTCCCTTTTCTAGGAGTAGTCATATGCCGTTCGGTCTGGGCATGGGTGAGATGCTGATTGGCCTGGTCATCGTGCTGTTGCTCTTCGGCGCGAAGCGGATCCCCGAGATCGCCGGGTCGCTGGGCAAGGGCATCAACCAGTTCAAGAAGAACATCAACGACGTCGACAAGACGATCCGTGAATCCGACACGCAGTATCGTGCCGAGGTGCGTGCCGCCGAGCCGCCGCCGCGGGTGGACGACCCGACGGCGGAGCCGAAGCGCCTCATGTAGGACCGGGGCGGGGCGCCCTCCCGGCACCAGCACGAAGAACACGGAAGCGGGGCACCGGGATCGACCGGTGCCCCGCTTCCGTTCGTGCCTGCCGTGGTGTGCCGGTTCAGGTGCTCTGGCGGCGGGCGGCGGCGTTCAGCTTCTTGCGGCTGTCGACGATCGAGGCACCCTTGCGCAGCCCCTCGAGGTAGTCGCGCACCATCTGCTCGCGCATGCCGCGCAGGACCTGCGAGCGCTGCTGCTCCTTCTGCTTCACGAACTCGGCGCTGTCGGCGGCCACGCGGCGGTCGGTGCGGAGCACGAACACGCCGTCGGTGGTGCGGATCGGCTGGCTGACCGCGCCGATCGGCAGCGCGAACGCGGCGCCGATCGCCTCGTTGAAGCCGCCCAGGCCCTCGGTCTGCATCGTGCGGGCGAAGGGCGCCGACTTCGAGAGCGCCAGCGCACGGCGCTGGACGGCGCCCTCGAAGCCGATGGAGGCAGCGGACTCGGTGATGGCGCGGCCGAGCGTCATGAACTCGTCCATGACCTTCTCGCGCGCGAGGCGCTCCTTGATCTCGTCCTTCACTTCGTCGAAGCTCGCGACTCCCTCGGCGTGCACCGTGTCGAGGCGCGCGACGTAGTAACCCGACGCATCGTCCCACATGTCGCTGCTCTCACCCGCCCGCGCGCCACTGAACGCCCATGCGCTGACGTTCGGCACGTAGCGACCGCCGATGGTGAGGGGCTCGCCCTCGACCGCGGTGGCCCGCATCACGGGCAGGCCGAGGGCCTTTGCGGCCGCGTCGAACTTCGCCGGCGACTCGGCGTTGCCGGCCAGGTTCGACAGCGAGTCGGCGCGCTTGGAGACCCGCGCCGAGGCCGCGTCGTTGATCGTCACGCTGAGGAGGATGTGCCGCAGGTTGAGCGAGTCCCCCGTCTTCGCATCGAGCCGGATGAGGTGCCAGCCGAAGTCGGTCTTCACCGGCTGCGAGACCTCGCCGACCGCGAGGGCGCGGGCCGCGGCGGTGAAGGGCAGCACGTACTGCTCGGCGGTGCTCCGGCCCAGGTCACCGCCACGGACGGCCGACGTGGTGTCGTTCGAGACCCGCGTGGCGAGGTCGGCGAAGGTGGCCTTCGGGTCGGCGGCCGCCATGATCTGCGCCCGCAGCTTGACGATCGAGTCGCGGGTGGCGGCGCTGTCGGAGGCCGAGACGACGAGGGGCAGCGCCAGCACCGAGACGGCCGCGCGCGCCGGCCGCTTGAAGTCGGCGGTGTGCGCCTCGTACCAGGTGCGCGCCTGCGCATCCGTGATCTCACCGGCGTTCACGGCGTTCGGCTTCATCGCGATGTAGGACACCTGCGCCGTGTCGTGCGAGTCGCGGAAGATCTGCCAGAGGCGGGCATCGCTGACGAAGGCGCCGGCCGCCACCTGCTCGAACAGCTTCTGCTTCGGGATGGTGCTGCGGTAGTAGCCCTCGAGCTGGGCGAGGAGGCCCTGCTGGCGGGCCTGCGGGCTGCGGAGGAAGCGCTGGTACTTCTCGAAGTCGAACTGGCCGTTCGTCTGCAGTTCCGGGAGCTGCGCGTACTGTGGCGGCGGGGAGAACTTCGCGTACTCGACGATCTCCTCGGCGGTGACGGAGATGCCGCGCTTCTCGTACTCGTGCTCGAGCAGGATCTCGGTGACGATCTCGTCGTAGGTCTTCTTCTCGACCTCCGCCCGCTCGTCGAGGGTGAGGGAGCGGCCGCGCTGCTGCTCCTCCGCCTGGACGGCGGCATCGAGGGCGCGCTGGTAGGAACCGTACGGCACATCCTGCCCGTCGACCTTCACGACGGTGGTGCCAAGGGTCGGCCCCGAGTCGCGGCCGAAGAGGCCGGAGGACTCGTAGAAGACGAAGCCGCCGATGAACGTGAAGGCGAGGCCCCAGAAGATGTACTTGCCGTACGAGCGGAACGTCTGCAGCACTGAGCGGAACTCCTCGAGGGAACGACCTGGACCGCGGGCGGGAATAGCCGCGAAAGGTAGGGCTGGATGGGGCACAACTTCAAGTGATACCGAGACTTCGGGTGACGATTGCGATTTGACGCTCGTCGGCGACGTTGGCTATCTTTCACGGTCCGTCGTTCCGGGCTGAGCCGACGCACGGTCTGAAATTCTCCGAGGACGCGATGGCGCCTGGTTCCCGGCTGGAAGAACTGACAGCCAAGTACATGCAGAACCCGCGGCGCTTCTTCGTGCCGCTGGCCAACGAGTACCGGCAGTCCAACGATCTCGACCGGGCCATCGCACTCTGCCGGGAGCACCTGCCCGCCCAGCCGGGCCACATGAGCGGCCACATCGTGCTCGGGCGCGCCTACTTCGAGAAGGGCGACATCGATGCGGCCCGTGAGGTCTTCCTGACCTCGGTCGCCCTCGACGACGAGAACGCCATCGCGCTGCGCCACCTAGGCGACATCGCCCGGCTGCGCGGTGAGCCGGCGGAAGCCCGCCAGTGGTATGCCCGTGTGCTGGACGCGGACCCGGAGAACGCCGAGATCGAGCGCCTGCTGCGCAGCATGGGGGGGGCGGTGCCGACGCCTCCCGGCCCGATCGCGGTCATGCCCGGAGCCCCGCTCGGCGGCCCGCCGCCATCGGCCGGCATGCTCACCGCCACGCTGCGCCCGCCCTCGACCTTCGAGCTGGCCGACGCCGCCGAGGCCCTGGCCGATCCAACCCCACCCGGGTTGAAGGCGATCTTCGGCGAGTCGGAGGAACTGCCGGGGGCCGTCGCCGACGGCCCGCCGCCCCCGGCGCTCACCTTCCTCGAGGATACGGACGCCGCGGTCGCCGCCGACGCGACCGGGACGGTCGACAGCGACGTGCTGGCGACGCCCCAGGGGATGGGCTTCCGCTTCGACGACCTGGACGAACTCACGGGACCCGCCACCGTCCCGCTGGCGCCGCACGTCACCGACGTGCTGCCGCCGGTGGACGAGGCCGACTTCTCGAACGGCATCGGCACGCCGCCCGCGGCGATGCCCCCGGTCTCGACGCCGGTGGAAGAGGACACGACCGCCCCGGCCGACGACCTCCTGTCGCGGCCCGCATTCGGCGCACTGGCCAGCTTCGCCTCATGGCGGACGGCACGCGAGCGCGAGACGCCGGCCGCCGGGCAGCCCGCGATCAGCCCCACGCCGGCGCCAGAGCCCGAGTCCCTCGGCGATCTGAGCGACGGGGTGCAGTTCGACGAGATGGTGGTCGCCGACGCGACTCCCACCGCGCCGGAGTTCGTCACGGAGACGATGGCCCAGCTCTACGTGCAGCAGGGCTTCCTCCCGCAGGCGCTCGACGTGTACCGCGAACTGGCGTACCGGGACCCGCGCAACGCGGGCTTCGCGGCGCGCATCAGCGAGCTGGAGGCCATGGTGGCGCACGACCCGGCGGCCGCTGCGCTCGAAGCGGATGCCGACCATGCGCTGGATTTCGACGAGCCGGCACCTGAGGAACGCGCCGAGGCGGAACCAGTCTCGATCCTCGAGTTGATGTATGACGTCTCGCCGCCTGCCGTCCGGACGGAGGGCGCGGAGGGCGTCACCCAGACGTGGGGCAGTACGCCGCCGGCGACGGACGACGATTGGTTCGCGGACATCGACGGCGATGCCGTGGTCACCGAGACCGTGTCGGTGGACGAGGGGTTCTACGGTGTGTCTATGGACGGCTTCGGCGTGCCCTCCGAGGCGGAGTCGTTCGATGCCGCGTTCGCGGCGGCAACGGCACCGGTCTCACTCGCTTCGGTGTTCGGCCCCGGGACCGTGATCCCGCCTGCGGACGAGAATGCGAGTGCGCTCCTGGTGGCGCTGGCCGGCCAGATGGTGGGACGGCTGCCGAAGGAGCTGCCCGCGTTGCCGGTCCCGGACGTGCTCGACCTGCCGACCGCGATGCCGGGCGAGGAGTCGCACGGGGCGTCACCGGCCCCGCTGCTCTCGTTCGACCGGTTCTTCTCGGGCAGCGGCTCGCCGCCGCGCGCGCGGCTCGACGACGGCCCCATGGCGGCACCTGTTGCGTCGTCGTCGGCGGCGCCCGTCGTGCCGCCGCCCTCGCCGTCGCTGTCGCCGACCTTCGGCGGGGTGCCGGTGATCCCGCCGCCGCCGCCGGCCGCCACCCAGCCGTGGGCGGCGTTCGAGCGGCAGGCTGCCGAGCCGCCTCTCTCGCCGGTTGCACCATCGGCGCCGCCGCCCACAGTGCCGCGCGACACCACGCCGGTCTCGGGCCTGCCGGCGTGGATGCAGGTGACCCCGGAGATGCCGGCGGACGCCGTGCTCCCGGCTCCGGAGCCCGTGATGCCGGTCACTCCGGTTCCGCCGGCTCCCCCCGAACCGCTGGTTGCCGAGCCGCCGCCGTCGCCGCCGCGGGACGCGCCGTCCGAGTTCCATCGCTGGCTCGAAGGGCTGTCGTGAGCGACTCGCCTGCCGGGTGCCGGATCGCGGTGCTGCACGGGCCGAACCTGAACCTGCTTGGTGAACGCGAACCGGCGGTGTACGGCACCACGACGTTGTCGGAGATCGACGCCCGCCTGTCGGCGCTGGCCCGGGCCCACGGCGCGGCCGTGGAGACGTTCCAGGCGAACGGCGAAGGGGAGCTGATCGACACCATCCACGGCTGGCGTGGTGGTCGCGTGCAGGGCGCGCTGGTGAACGCCGGCGCCTTCACGCACACCTCGCTCGCGCTGCGCGATGCACTCACGGCCGTGCGCGTGCCCTTCGTGGAGGTGCACCTGTCGAACATCTATGCGCGCGAGCCGGAGCGGCGGCATTCAATGCTCGCGCCGGCGGCGCTGGGCGTGGTGTGCGGCTTCGGCGCGCGGAGCTACGAGCTGGCGCTGCAGGCGCTGCTGGCGCACCTGTCGCCGTCGTGACGCGACCCGACCACGCCGCCAGGGTCAGCAGGCTGGTGGACTCGATGGCGGAGCACCACCTGGATGGCCTGCTGGTGTCGAGCCTCGCGAACGTGCGCTACCTGACGGGGTTCTCGGGCAGCAACGCCCTCGTGTTCGTGACGGCGCGCGGGTCGGTCACGCTCGTCACCGACTTCCGCTACCAGACGCAGGTGGTGGATGAGGTGGACGGCCTCGCGCGCGTGGTGATCGCGAGCAGCAGCCTGTGGACCGACCTGTGGGCCGTGCTCTCGACGCTCCCGGGGCTCGAGGTGGTGGGGTTCGAGAGCGCGCACCTGCTGCATCGTGACTTCGAGCGGCTGCTCGGTGACGGGGCGCGATGGCAGTGGCGTCCGTCGCGCGACCTGATCGAGGCGCTGCGCGAGCGCAAGGATGCCGCGGAGGTCGCATTGATCGAGGCCGCGGCAGGGATGGCGACCGCGGCACTGGCGGCGACGCTGCCGCAGATCCGGGCGGGCCAGAGTGAGACGGCGATTGCGGGGATCCTGGAGAAGGCGCTGCGCGACACCGGCAGCGAGGGCTATCCCTTCGCGACGATCGTGGCCTCGGGCCCGCGATCGGCGTTGCCGCATGCCCGCAGTTCGGAGCGAACGGTCGAGCTCGGTGATTTCCTGCTGATCGACTTCGGTGCGATCCACGCCGGGTACTGCTCGGACATCACGCGCACGGTCGTGATCGGGGTAGCTTCTCCGGAGCAGAGGACCCTGTATGATGCGGTCCGCGTGTCGCAGGAGAAGGCATGCACCGAGGTGCGGGCCGGGATGCGCGGTCGTGAAGCCGATGCGATTGCTCGTGATTACCTGAAGTCGGTGGGGCTGGCAGACGCGTTCGGGCACTCGCTCGGGCACGGCATCGGCCTCGAAGTGCATGAAGGCCCGCGCCTGGCCACGTCGGCCGACGCGATCCTCCCGCTCGATGCGGTGGTGACAGTCGAGCCGGGTGTGTATCGTGCAGGGTGGGGCGGCGTGCGCATCGAGGATGATGTGCTCCTCTCCGCGACCGGCCCCCGTCGATTGACCGAATTCCCCCGCGAGCTGCTGGAACTCACCTGACCGTGCCCCTCGCGTCTTCCGCCGTCAGAGCCCACACATGATCGACCTGCGCTACCTCAAGAAAGTCCTCGAGATGCTCGACGAATCGACCGTCGACTCCCTGGAGATCACCTCCGACAAGGGGATGAAGCTCCGTGTCTCGAAGAGCCCCGCACAGCGCGGAGGCGCGGTGCTTGGCACGCACATGGTGTCGGCGCCGCCGATGGCCGCTGCGCCGGCCGCAGCGGCACCGGCCGCGCCCGCGCCGGGCGCCGGCGAGGCCACCAAGGCCGCCTCGTCACTGCTCGAGGTGAAGTCGCCGATGGTCGGCACCTTCTACGCGAAGCCGGAACCGGGGGCGAATCCCTACGCCTCGGTCGGCACCCGAGTCACCAAGGGGCAGATCCTCTGCATCATCGAGGCGATGAAGATCATGAACGAGATCGAGTGCGATGTGTCCGGCACCGTCGTCGACGTCATGGTGCAGGACTCCTCGGCGGTCGAGTATGGACAGGTCCTCTTCCGCGTCGACCCCAATGGCTGACCCGACGGCGGCTGGCGGGAACCCGACGGTCGGTGACAAGCCGATCAGCGGGCACGGGAAGCAGCTCTCGGCGCAGCTGCGCAGCTGGCTCGCGGCGCTGATCGAGCGGGACGGCTCCGACCTGCACCTGAAGGTCGGGCGGCCGCCGACGATCCGGCTCGCGGGTGACCTCGTCGGCCTCGATCATCCCTCGCTGAAGGCCGAGGATCTCTCGGCACTGGCGGAGCAGATCATGCCGCAGCGCTACCTCAAGGAGTTCCAGCAGACGCGCGAGGCCGACTTCGCGATCGGCGTCTCGGGCATCGGCCGGTTCCGCGTGAATGCGTACCAGCAGCGCGGCACGGTGTCGTTCGCGCTCCGCGGCATCCCGTACCAGACGCGCACCGCGACGGAGCTGCACCTGCCGTCGGTGGTCGAGGAGCTGGCGCTCCGGCCGCGCGGGCTGGTGCTCGTCACCGGCATCACCGGGTCGGGGAAGAGCACCGCGCTGGCCGCGATGATCCACCACGTGAACCAGCATCGCTCGGCGAACATCATCACGATCGAGGACCCTGTCGAGTTCCTGCACCGCGACATGCGGAGCCACGTGAGCCAGCGCGAGGTGGGGACGGACACGCTGAGCTTCAGCTCCGCGCTCCGCCGCGTGCTGCGCCAGGACCCCGACGTGATCCTGATCGGCGAGATCCGCGACCTCGACACGCTCGACACGGCGCTCAAGGCGGCGGACACCGGGCACCTCGTGTTCTCGACGCTCCACACCACCGATGCGTCCTCGACCATCGCGCGCATCCTGAGCTTCTACCCGCCGCACCAGCAGGCGGAGGTGCGCTTCAACCTGGCCAATGCGCTGGCGGGGATCATCTCGCTGCGCCTGGTGCCGCGGAAGGACGGGAAGGGCCGCGTGCCCGCCTGCGAGGTGCTGGTCAACACGGCGGCAGTGCGCGACAAGATCCGCGACCCCGCGGCGTCACTCGACATCATCGAGCTGATCAAGGACGGGACCGTGCAGTACGGCATGCAGACGTTCGACCAGAGCCTGCTGTCGTGGTACACGCGCGGCGTGATCAGCTACGACCAGGCGCTGTTCTACGCGACCAACCCGAGCGAGTTCGCGCTGCAGATCCAGGGCGTCGGCTCGGCGAGCGACACGTCGTGGGATGCCTTCCGCAATGCCCAGGCCTGAGGCGTCATGTTCAAGAAAGTCCTGATCGCCAATCGTGGGGAGATCGCGCTGCGGGTGATCCGTGCCTGCCGTGAGCTGGGGATCCAGACGGTGGCGGTGTACTCGGAGGCGGATCGCGACTCGCTGCACGTGCGCTTCGCGGACGACGACGTCTGCATCGGCCCGGCCGCGGGGCGTGAGAGCTACCTGAAGATCCCGCGGATCATCGCGGCGGCGGAGATCACGGGGGCCGACGCCATCCATCCGGGGTACGGCTTCCTCGCCGAGAACGCGGAGTTCAGCGAGACCTGCACCGCGTCGGGGATCACGTTCATCGGCCCGACGGCACACCAGATCCGGGTGATGGGTGACAAGGCATCGGCGCGCAAGGCGATGTCGGAGTGCGGGGTCCCGATCGTGCCGGGCACGCCCGGCCCGGTGGAGGACGTCGACGAGGCGCTCGCCTTCGCGGAGTCGATCGGCTTCCCGGTCATCATCAAGGCGTCGGCCGGCGGCGGCGGCAAGGGCATGCGCGTGGCCAAGGATGCCGACGACTTCGCGCGCAGCTTCAACCTCGCGCGCAGCGAGGCGCTGTCGGCGTTCGGCAACGGCGACGTCTACGTCGAGAAGTACCTCCTGAAGCCGCGGCACATCGAGTTCCAGATCCTCGGCGACACGCACGGCAACTGCGTGCACCTCGGGGAGCGCGACTGCTCCGTGCAGCGGCGCCACCAGAAGCTGATCGAGGAGGCACCGTCGCCGGCGATGTCGCCGGACCTGCGCCTGCGCATGGGCGCGGACGCGGTGCGCGGGGCGAAGGCGATCGACTACGTCGGTGCGGGCACGATCGAGATGCTGCTCGACACGGACGGGTCGTACTACTTCATGGAGATGAACACGCGCATCCAGGTCGAGCACCCGGTGACGGAGATGCTGACGGGCGTGGACCTGGTGCAGGAGCAGATCCGCGTGGCCGCCGGGTTGCCGCTGCGCGTGACGGAACTGCCGGCCCTGCGCGGGCACGTGATCGAGTGCCGCGTGAACGCGGAGGACCCGATGCGCAACTTCCAGCCGTCGCCGGGGCGGATCAACACCTTCCACCCGCCCGGTGGCCCGGGCGTGCGCATCGACAGCCATGTCTACGCCGGCTACACCGTGCCGCCGTACTACGACTCGCTGCTGGCCAAGCTGATCGTGCAGGCGCCGACGCGTGCCGAGGCGGTGAAGCGGATGCAGGTGGCGCTGGAGAGCTTCATCATCGAGGGACCGACGACGACGATCCCGTTCCTCGCCAAGGTCATGCAGAACGCCACGTTCCAGTCCGGCGACTTCGACACGAAGTTCCTCGAGCGCGAGACCGACCTCTTCGCGAAGGAGTGAGTGGTGCGTGTTGATGTCTACCTGGCCCCGTCGGAACTGACCCCGGCGGCGCTGGACGGGCGCGTGGTGGCGGTGATCGACGTGCTGCGTGCCACCACCACCATCGCCGCCGCCCTGCATGCCGGGGCGCGCACCGTGGCGCCGTTCGTGGAGACGGAGGACGCGGTGCGTGCGGCGAGGCAGTTCGAGCGCGGCGAGGTGACGCTGGCGGGCGAGCGCAACATGGTCGTGATCCCCGGCTTCCACCTTGGCAACAGTCCGCTCGAGTTCACGAGCGCGGCGGTGAAGGACCGGACCGTGCTCCTGACCACGACGAATGGCACGCGTGCGCTGCTGGCGGTCGAGGACGCGAAGGCGGTCTACGCGGCGAGCTTCGTGAACTTCTCGGTGACGGTCGAGCGCCTTGCGGCGGCGCTGGCGGCGGGGCAGCCGGTCGCGATCGTGTGTGCGGCGAGTGAGGGCGAGATGGCACTCGAGGACGCCGGCTGCGCGGGGCGGTACGTGCGCCGCCTGCGCGAACTGCACCCGGCGACCGCCGGGAACGACGGGGCCGTGCTCGCCGAGCTGCTGGCGGCGCACTACGGCGACGACATCGTGGGCCTGTTCGGCGCGGCGTCGCATGGAGCGGCACTGCTGGCGGCCGGCTTCGACGACGACCTGCACGTCTGCGCGTCGGTCGACCTCTACCCCGTGCTGGCGGAGTACCGTGAGCGCGCCGTGCGTCGGGCGGCACCGGGCGCGGCGACGGCCCGGGGGGCGTGAGGTGGTGGTGAAGCGCGAGATGAGCGGCGTCGGGCTGCTGCTGCTCGGTGTGTTCCTGGCCGGCCTGCTGATGACGTACGCGATCAGCACCGACGGCGGCCTGCTCGAGGTGCGTGGCGCGTTCGGCGCCATCGGCGCGGCCATCGTGGCCCCGCTGGTGACGATCCTCGGCTGGAGCGGCGTGGTCGTCCTGCCGGTGCTGCCAGCGGTGCACGGGCTCCGGCTGCTCGGCCGGCTCGACCGGGGCGAGGACCGCAGCTGGCTCTGGTTCATGGGTGGCGTGCTGCTGCTGGCTCCGATCGGCTTCGCGCTCGGCCTCCGCGTGGGCCGCGAGACGAGCCTCGTCGCCGGTGTCTGGGGCGGGATGGTCGCGTTCTACCTCACGAAGTTCGTGGGGTATGTGGGCGCGTGGCTCGCGGTGCTGGCGGCACTCTCGGGGCTGACGATCGGGACGCTGGCGTGGAACCCGATCCTCGCGCTCTTCGATCGCGCCCCGAAGGTTGCGGCCGCGCTCACGCCGACCCGTGGCGACCCGTCGCTGGCGGCGCTCGCCATGGCCCCGCCGCCGGAGGAGATGCCGGCCATCGAGAGCTTTGCCGGCCCATCGCTGGCGCGTGATCCGGGGGCACCCGCGTCGCGGTCGCGCACACGGGCGCCTGTCGCGTCGGGCGACGACGATGCGCTCGACGAGGCGGATGGCTCGGAGGTCTGGGAGCGGGATGACGAGGCGGCCGAGGAGCCGGAGGCTGTCGTCATGCCCGCCGCGCCCGCCGCGAAGGCTCGCGCGGCGCCGGCATCGCGCGAGCAGCGCGTGACCGCGGCGATCGAGGCGACCGCCGTGCCGGATGACGACGATGCGAGCACGTTGCTGCCGCCGACGTCCCTGCTCACCGAACCGCCGCCGCGGAACGTGGACGCCAACCGGCGCGAGCTGGATGCGAGCGGCGTGCGCCTGATGGCGGCGCTGAAGACGTTCCGCGTGGAGGGGCAGCTGGTGGGTCGCACCACGGGCCCGACGGTGACGCAATTCGAGGTGGAGCCGGCGGCGGGGGTGAAGGTACGGCAGTTCGCGTCGCTGTCGAACGACCTGGCGCTGGCGATGCGCGCCAACAGCATCCGCATCGTCGCACCGATCCCGGGGAAGGGCGCCGTGGGCATCGAGGTGCCGAACCCGAACCCGGAGATGGTGGCGTTCCGCGAGATCGTCGAGCACCCGGAGTACAGCTCGGCGCGCGCGGCGCTGCCGGTGGCGCTGGGCAAGGACCTCGAGGGCCGGCCGGTGATCGCGGACCTGGCGAAGATGCCACACCTGCTGATCGCGGGGGCGACGGGCTCGGGCAAGTCGGTGTGCGTGAACACGATCATCACCTCGCTGATCTACCGCCACACCCCCGCCACGCTGCGGTTCCTGATGGTGGACCCGAAGATGGTCGAGCTCTCGGTGTACAACACGCTGCCGCACCTGCGGCACAAGGTGATCACCGACAACCGCGACGCGGCGGCGGTGCTGAAGTGGGCGGTGCTGGAGATGCAGGACCGGTACGCGCTGCTGGCCGCCAACGGCTGTCGCAACGTGCAGGACTTCAACCGGCGCGTCACCGAGGGCGCGCGCCTGCAGAAGCCGCGCAACCCGGAGGTGGCGTTCGAGGTGAACACCTATGACGGCGGGATCCTGCCGTACATCGTGGTGATCATCGACGAGATGGCCGACCTGATGATGACGGTGCAGGGGGAGGTGGAGACGCCGATCGCGATGCTGGCGCAGAAGGCGCGAGCGATCGGGATCCACCTGATCCTGGCGACGCAGCGGCCGAGCGTGAACGTGATCACGGGCCTGATCAAGGCGAACTTCCCGAGCCGGATCGCGTTCCGCGTGGCGAGCCAGATCGACAGCCGCACGATCCTCGACGGCTCGGGGGCGGAGTCGCTGCTGGGCAACGGCGACATGCTGTTCCTGCCGCCCGGCAAGTCGGAGCCGGGGCGCCTGCAGGGGGCATACCTCTCCAGTGAGGAGACGGAGCGCCTGATGCACTGGTACGACGCGCAGCGGGCACGCGCCGATGCCGAGCGCGAGGCGGCGGGCGAGGTGGTGGTGGCTGCGGTGGCGGAGCCGGACATCCTGGAGCAGATCCGCGCACGGGAGGCGGCGGATGCCGGCGGGGCGGACGAGGATCCGGACACCGTGGACCGCGACAAGCTGTTCCGGGAGGCCGCGGAGCTCTGCATCCAGCACCAGGGCGGGAGCACGTCGCTGCTGCAGCGCCGGCTCAAGATCGGCTACGGCCGTGCCGCACGCATCATCGACCAGCTGCACTTCGCGGGCATCCTCGGACCGCCGGACGGGAGCAAGCCGCGCGACGTGCTGAAGGGCTTCCAGGACCTGGACGAGATCTGCGGGTGAGCTGACGCAGCAGAACGATGATTGGTGCGTGATGCGGGTGTGCGCGAGGGTCGCGTGCACCCGCATCTTCGCGCCATGACACAGACCAAGGCACAGGCGCTTGGCGCCCTCGGAGAGCGCATCGCGGAGCGGTGGCTGGTCCGCGATGGCTGGCAGGTGGTGGACCGGCGGTGGCGGTCGGGTCGGCGGGACCTGGACCTGGTGGCGATCCGCGGGAACGTGGTGGCGTTCGTGGAGGTGAAGACGCGTCGCAGCACGTGGTCGGGGGGGCCGGTGGAGGCGGTCAACTGGCGGAAGCAGCGCGAGCTGACCCGATCGGCGCAGGCGTGGATCGACCAGCGCGGGACGCTGGTGGCGCCGGCGCCGGCGGTGTTCCGGTTCGACGTGGTGGGGGTGGTGGCGAGCCGGGAACGGGTCGGGGTGTGTCACGTGACGGCCGCCTTCCCGGCGTTCCAGGCGGCGCAGTGAGGCCGGCCGGCGGGGCACCAGCGGCGTGGCGCGCGAGGCGTCGGTCGGCCGGATCGGATCCGGGGGCTTGACGGCGTTTGTTCGGTTTCGTATTCTCTTCGGGCGCCGGGGCGTTTGCCCGGATTCACTAGATTAGCGGTTCCGGGCCCGGTGGCGCCGCGACCTTCCATGCAGGAGAACCGAGATGGCATCGATGGCGATTGCTGACGACAACAAGAAGAAGGCGCTGGCGCTGGCCGTGGCGCAGATCGAGAAGAACTGCGGCAAGGGCTCCATCATGCGTCTCGGGATGGACACGCGGGTGAAGGTGGATGCGATCCCGACGGGGGCGATCAACCTGGATGCGGCGATCGGGATCGGCGGGGTGCCTCGCGGGCGCGTGACGGAGATCTACGGGCCGGAATCGAGCGGCAAGACGACGCTCTGCCTGCACGTGGTGGCGAATGCGCAGAAGCTCGGGGGCGTGGCCGCGTTCATCGATGCCGAGCATGCGCTGGACACCGAGTATGCGCGGAAGCTCGGGGTGGACGTCGAGAACCTGCTGATCAGCCAGCCGGACACGGGCGAGCAGGCGCTGGAGATCTGCGAGATCCTGGTGCGAAGCGGGGCGGTGGACGTGATCGTGATCGACTCGGTGGCGGCGCTGGTGCCGAAGGCGGAGATCGAGGGTGACATGGGCGACAGCTTCGTCGGCCTGCAGGCGCGCCTGATGAGCCAGGCGCTGCGGAAGCTGACGGGCGCGATCGCGCGGTCGAACACGTCGGTGATCTTCATCAACCAGCTGCGCGAGAAGATCGGCGTGATGTTCGGCAGCCCGGAGACGACCACGGGCGGCAAGGCGCTGAAGTTCTACGCCTCGCTGCGGCTGGACATCCGTCGCATCGGGCCGGTGAAGGACAAGGAGGACGTGGTGGGGTCGCACGTGCGGGTGAAGGTGGTGAAGAACAAGGTGGCGCCGCCGTTCCGGCAGGCGGAGTTCGACATCATGTATGCGGAGGGGATCAGCCACGCATCGCTGGTGCTCGACATCGCGGCCGAGAGCAACATCATCGAGAAGAGCGGGTCGTGGTACAGCTACAAGGGGCAGCGGATCGGCCAGGGTCGCGAGAACGCGAAGATGTTCCTGAAGGACAACACGGAGCTGCTGGGCGAGCTCGAGGAGCTGGTGAAGGGCGTCCTGGGCATGAAGATGACCGAGCAGCCGGTGATTCCGCCGGACGCTGACGGCGAGGAGTAGCAGGATGGTGATGCGCGTCGCCGCAGGGCCGCAGGTGCCGTGGCGGTGTGATGCGCATCGCTGACGCGGGAGCACGCGGGGGGATGGAGTCGGAGCGGCGCGGGGCCCGGTACCCTGCGACGGACGACGCCGTCCCCTCGTCTCGTGCGCGGGCCGGCGAGCGCGGCGCGGCGGCCCGTGCGCAGCGTCGTCAGGGGGCGGCCGAGGTGGTGTTGCAACCGCCGGTGCGGGTGATGGGTGTGGCCGAGGATCCCCGGGTGAAGGGGCGGGTCCGTGTGCGCTGCCAGGGGGCCGGAGGAACGGTCACACTGGTTATCGGCGCCAGCGGGGTTCGCGCGTTCAACGTGCGGACGGGCATGGTCCTGGATTCGGTTGGCTGGGCGGCGCTCTCGCGAGAGGCGCGGGTGGTGCATGCGCAGGATGCGGCGCTCCGAATGCTGTCGACCACCCGGCGCAGCCGCCGTGACCTGGAGCTGCGCTTGCGGCGTCGGGAGCAGGATCCGACGGTGATCGGCGACGCGCTCGGGAGGCTCGACGCACTGGGGCTCCTGAACGAGGATGAGTTCGCCCTTGCCGAGGCGGCGGCGCAGTTGCGCAACGCATCGCGGAGCAGCGGGGCGGTGAAGCGCCGCCTTCGCCAGCGCGGGGTGTCGGCCGATGTCGTGGAGGCGGCCGTGGCCTCGGTGGTGGAGAGCGAGGGGATCGACGATGCGGCGCGATGTGACGAGGCGGCGACGAAGCGGGTGCGGCAGTTGCGTGGCCTGGATCGTCAGGCGGCGCAGCGGCGGCTGGGCGGATTCCTGCTGCGCCGGGGTTTCTCCCCCGACCTGGTGTTCGCGGCCTGCCGGCGGGCGCTGGCTGGCTGGGGCGGTGCCGGGGCCGCTGACACGGAAGCCGACGGCGAGGCGGACGGCGCCGACGAGCACACGTAGTCCCGCAGGAGCGTCGACGTAACTCTCGGTCGCGCATATATTTGGCGGTCTATGCTCGCGTCTGAGATCCGCTCCCGATTCCTGGCCTACTTCGAGCGCCAGCACCACGTCATCCGGCCCTCGTCGTCGCTCGTCCCCGCGGACGACCCGACGCTGATGTTCACCAACGCCGGCATGGTCCAGTTCAAGCGCGTCTTCCTGGGGCAGGAGGAGACGACGTTCGGCCGGCGTGCCACCACCTCGCAGAAGTGTGTGCGGGCGGGGGGCAAGCACAACGATCTCGAGCAGGTGGGGCATACCGCCCGGCACCACACGTTCTTCGAGATGCTCGGCAACTTCTCCTTCGGCGACTACTTCAAGCGCGATGCCATCCGTTTCGCGTGGGAGTTCGTGACCGAGGAACTCCGGATCCCGCGGGAGCACCTTCGCGTGACGGTGTTCCACGAGGATGCCGAGGCGCGGCAGCTCTGGAAGGATGTGGCGGGCGTGCCCGAGAGCCGGATCTACGGCTTGGGCGCGAAGGACAACTTCTGGCAGATGGCCGACACCGGCCCGTGTGGCCCGTGCACGGAAATCTTCGTCGACCTTGCCGCGACCGCGACCGACTGGGCGTTCCCTGACGGTGCGACCGGCGAATGGACGCGCACCGACCTCGCCGAGTTCTCGTTGGACGCGTTCGTGGAGGGGGCAGAAGCGGGGCGTTTCGTCGAGATCTGGAATCTCGTGTTCATGCAGTTCGACAAGCAGCCCGACGGCACCAACCTGCCGTTGCCGGCACCGAGCGTGGACACGGGTGCTGGGCTCGAGCGGATCGCGGCGGTGATGCAGGGGGTGAGTAACAACTTCCACACCGACGTCTTCACGCCGCTGATCGCGGCGGTCGAGGCGGCGGTCGGGATCACCTATCCGTACCGTCCGGGCGCCGGGCTGGGCACGGCCCGTGATGCTGAGGGGAAGGTCATCGATCCGGCGAGTTTCCGCGTGCTCGCGGACCATGCGCGCGCGACGGCATTCCTGCTGGCCGACGGGGTGTTCCCCGCGAACGACGGGCGAGGGTACGTGCTGCGCCGCATCCTCCGGCGCGGTGTGCGCCATGCGTGGCTGCTCGGGCGTCGCGAACCGACGCTCGTGCACGTCGTGCAGGCCGTGATCGACAGCATGGGTGATGTCTTCCCCGAGTTGCGATCGCGGGCGAAGCACATCCTCGACACCACGCGGGCCGAGGAGGTGCGTTTCCTGGCCACGATCGATGCCGGGATGTCGCGCTTCGAGGAGCTCGCGCCGCTGGGCAGCACGCAGGGGTCGACCGCGATCCGCGGCACGGTGAGCGGGCAGGACGTGTTCACGCTGTACGACACGTACGGGTTCCCGATCGACCTGACGGAGCTGATGGCGCGCGAGCGCGGCTACCTGGTGGACATCGCCGGCTTCGAGGCGGCGCTGCAGGTGCAGCGGTCCGCGAGCCAGGAGGATCGCAAGAGCCGGAAGATCGGCGTCGGTGCGGATGTGCTGGCGGACATGGCGGCGTGGCAGGTGGAGCCGGCGTCGCTGGCGTCGGCGCAGTTCGTGGGCTACGACGTGCTGGAGACGACGACGCGGGTCGCGGCGATCCGCGCGCTCGAGGACGGCCGCGCGGCGGTGATCCTCCGGGATGCACCGTTCTACACGGAGTCGGGTGGACAGGTGTCGGACACCGGACTCGTGACCGGCACCGGCTGGACGCTGGCGGTGGAGGATGTGAAGAAGGTGGATGGCCGGACGGCGGTGATCGGCACGGCGTCCGGGACGGTGGCGTTCGGCCAGGTGCGCGCCAGCGTGCCGTCGAGCGCGCGGCGTGACACGGAACGGAACCACACCGCTACCCACCTGCTGCATGCCGCGCTGCGCCAGGTGCTGGGTGACCATGTGCACCAGGCCGGGTCGCTGGTGAGTCCCGACCGCCTGCGGTTCGACTTCGCGCACCATGGTCCGGTGACGCCGGCGCAGCGTGCCGAGATCGAGGCGATCGTGAACCGTGAGATCTGGGCGGGCACGCCGGTGGTGACGCGCGTGATGGCCCACGCGGACGCGATCGCGGATGGCGCCATGGCGCTGTTCAACGAGAAGTACGGGGACATGGTGCGCGTGGTGGGTGTCGGCGGGTTCTCGAAGGAGCTGTGCGGAGGCACCCATGTGCGCAACACGGCCGAGATCGGGCTCTTCGTGCTGGTGCACGAGACCGGGGTGGCAGCGGGCGTGCGTCGTGTCGAGGCGCTGACCGCGCGTGCGGCGTTCGCGCACCTGCGGGCGCGCGAGGCGTTGCTGGTGGAGTCGGCGGAGCTGCTGAAGGCCAACCAGATCGAGACCGTGCCGCGGAAGCTGCAGGCGCTGCTCGACGAGCGGCGGACGCTCGAGAAGCGTGTCGCGGAGGCCATGAAGGGGGGCGGCGGCGGCCTGGCGGACCTGCTGTCGAAGGCAGTCACCGTGCACGGCGTGGCGCTGGTGGCCGGCGAGATCGTCGGCGTGCCGGACATGAAGTCGTTGCAGGCCATGGGTGAGGCGCTGCGGGAGAAGCTGGGCAGCGGCATCGGCGTGCTGGCGACGCAGTTCGAGGATGGCAAGGCAGCGATGGTGGCAGTGGTCAGCGACGACGTGCGCGCGCGTGGCACGGGCGCCGACGCGATCGTGAAGGCGCTGGCGGCGCTCGGTGGCGGGCGGGGTGGCGGGAAGCCGCACCTGGCGCAGGCCGGCCTTCCCGATGCCGCCGCGATCGCGACCGTGCTCGGGGCGACGGAAGGGGTGGTTGCGGGTCTCGTGCAGGGCTGAGCCAGACACGACCGGAGGGACGGGGGATGCCGACACCAGCAGGGGCATGGATCGCGGCGCACGTCGAGCAGCCGCCGGCGGCGCTGCGCGCACGGCTGGATGCGATCCTGGATCGTGAGCGTGCGGGGGCCGGCAGCGGCGAGGTCGCGCCGGACCTGCTGGCGGCGGGACAGCGGCTGCTGGCGGAGATCCTCGGTGCCGGCTCCACCCAGCGGGACGCCGCACTGGACCTGCTCACGGCCGATGCTCTCGTGACGTACGCGTTCGAGGCCGCGGCGGAGGATCCGGCGCGCCTCGACGAGCGGGCCGGGGCGGCGATGCGAGCCATGTCGGCCGTGGTGGATGCCCGGGCGCGCTGACGCCGGCGCGGTGCGGGGATGATCGACATCCACACGCACCTGCTGCCAGGTGTGGACGATGGCGCGCGCACGCAGGCGCAGTCGCTGGAGGTGCTGCACCGGTTCGCGGCCGTGGGGGTGACCTGTGTCGTGGTGACTCCGCACCTGGCCGCGACCGAGGCCGCGCGGATGCCGACGGAGCGGTACCGTCGCCTCCACCGCGAGCTGTGCGAGGCCGCGCCGCCGACGCTCACGATCCAGCGCGGCTGGGAGATCATGCTGGACCGCCCCGGTGTGGACCTGACGGCCCTGCATCTCCGGCTGGGAGCCTCGAACGCGATCCTGGTGGAGTTCCCGCGCGGGCTGCTGCCCTCGGGTACGGAGCTCGAGTTGCAGCGCCTGCGGCAGAGCGGCGTGTTGCCGGTGGTGGCGCATCCCGAGCGGTATGGCGGCGCGACGCTCGACCTCGTCCGGAAATGGCGGGCATCCGGCGCGGTGATCCAGACCGATACTGCCTACCTGCTGGGGGAGGGGGAGCGCTCCGTGCTGGCCCGTGGCCTGCTCTCCGAGGGGCTGATCGACGTGCTGGCCAGTGACAACCATGGCGACGCGCGATCGTTGTGGGCGGCGCAGCAGTGGCTGGCGGAGATCGGTGCCACCGAGGCGATGGGACTTCTCACGCAGGTGAACCCGGCGGCGCTGCTGAGCGACAAGCGTTTGGTGCCCGTGCCGCCGGTGCGGCCGGAGAAGGGGATGTTCTCGCGGTTGCGCGAACTGCTCGGCCGTCGTCGCGAGACACCGCTGCGCAACACACCCATTGCCTGAGAGGCTGATGTCGAGGGTCGATCACATCACTCGTGCGCTGCACGAGCTGTCGGACACCGCCCTGCGGACCGCGGCGGAGATCGGGCCGCAGCTGGACCGGGCGGCCGAGATGGTGCAGGAGACGGTCGCCCGCGGGGGCACGCTCTTCTTCTGCGGCAACGGCGGCAGTGCCGCCGACGCGCAGCACCTCGCGACGGAGTACGTCGTGCGGTACACGCGCAACCGCGCGGCGTATCCGGCCGTGGCGCTCACCACCGACACCTCACTGATCACCGCGGCCGGGAACGACTTCGGCTTCGACCACATCTTCGAGCGGCAGGTGGAGGCGCTCTGCCGCGCGGGTGACCTGCTGGTGATCCACTCCACGAGCGGGAACTCGCCGAACGTGCTGCTGGCCGCGGCCGCGGCGCGGGCGAAGGGGGTGGCCGTGCTGGCGTTCAGCGCGCGCGACGGCGGGGCGCTGCTCGCGGCGGCGGATCACTCGGTGGTGATCCCGACCCAGCGCACGGACCGGGCGCAGGAGCTGCACCTGAACATCGAGCATGCCATCTGCGACCTGATCGAGGCGACGCTATGATCGACCTGCGGGGACGACGCGTGGTGGTGACCGGTGGCGGGCGGGGAATCGGCGCCGCGGCCTGCGTGCTGTTCGCGCGCGCCGGCGCCGACGTGGTGGTGGGCTACCGCTCCCGCCGCACCGAGGCGGAGTCGGTGGCGCTGGAGTGCATCTCGTACGGCGTGCGCGCGGCGGCGGTGGCGGCCGACCTCTCGCAGCGTGGCGGGGCGGATGCCCTCTGCATTGCGGCCACCGCCACGCTCGGCGCGATCGACATCGTGGTGGCGAACGCCGGCTTCTGGCCCACGGCGCCGGAGCCGATCGCGACGATGACGGATGCGCGGTGGCACGACACCGCCGCGCAGAACTACGAGGCGATGTTCCAGGTGGCGCGGGCGGCGGCGCGGAGCGTGACGGATGGCGGGCGCATCGTCTTCGTGAGCAGCACTGCGGGACAGCGCGGCGAGGCGTTCCACGCCGACTACGCGGCGGCGAAGGGGGCGATGATCTCGCTGGTGAAGTCGATCGCGATCGAGCTGGCGCCGCGCCAGGTGACGGTGAACGCCGTCGCGCCGGGTTGGGTGGACACCGAGGCGATCGCGCCGGTGGTGTTCGGCTCCGAGGCGAAGCGCGTGGCGGCGGCGATCCCGATCGGTCGGATGGCCTCGCCGGCGGACATCGCCGGCCCGATCGTCTTCCTCGCCAGTCCGCTGGCGCGGCACGTCACGGGGGAGATCCTGAACGTGAACGGCGGCAGCGTGCTGTGCGGGTGACGCGCGTCCGGGGCGTCGCACCATGATCGCGATGGTGTTCACCGGCGGGACGATCTCGATGCGCGTGGATCCCCTCGCCGGCGGCGCGGTGCCGGCGCTCGATGCGCGTGACATCCTCGCGGCGGCGCACGGCATCGAGGACCTCGCCGACCTGCGCATCGAGGAGTGGGGCCGCTTTCCCGGGCCCCACATGGATGCGGAGCGGATGTGGGCGCTGCGTGCGCGGCTGCTCGAGCTCGTGGACGACCCGGCGGTGGATGGCGTGGTCGTGACGCACGGGACGGACACGATCGAGGAGACAGCCTACCTGGTCGCGCGATCGGTCCTCACGGAGAAGCCCATCGTCTTCACCGGGGCGATGCGCAACCTGAGTGAGCTGGGCTGGGACGGACCGGCCAACCTGGTCGATGCCGTCCGCGTGGCCACGCACGCCGAGGCGCGGGGGTACGGGGTGCTGCTCGTGATGAACGGGCGCGCGTATTCCGCGGTGGACGTGACCAAGGCGCACACGCACGTGCTCGATGCCTTCGAGAGTCCGGGCCTCGGGCCCGTGGCCGAGGTGGACGACGAGGCGGTGATCTTCCGGCGCGCGCTGCCGGTGCAGCGTCCCGTGCTCACGCCGGACGCGCCGGCAACGCCGGTGGACATCGTGGGGGCGTGGGCCGGCGCGGATGGTCGCCTGCTGGACGCCGTCCTGCCGACGGCGCGCGGTGTCGTGATCGCAGCGCTCGGCCGCGGCAACCTGCCGATCCTGATGGCTGACGCCGTGGGGCGCTGGCGGGATGCCGGCAAGCCTGTCGTGATCACCAGCCGCACCGGGCGCGGGCGCGTGGGCCGCACGTACGGGTACCCCGGCGGCGGGAAGCGACTGGGCGAACTCGGGACGATCTTCGCCGGTGCGCAGCGTGCGACGCAGGCCCGGATCGACCTGATGCTCGCGCTGGGCGCGGGGTTGTCCGGCGACGCGCTGGCGGCGGTGTTCGCCGGCTCCTGACCCTGCTCGCGCGGCTACGCGACGCGGGTGGTGGTGGTCTCGCCGGCGCGGGTCCATTTCGAGAAGCACTGCCAGCCGAACTCCTGCGCGGCCCGGATCTGGTCCGGCAGGCCGAACCAGTCGGTGTAGCCCCGCTCGCGGGCCTTCCACTCGCAGTTCCACTCGAAGGCGAAACGATGCTGCCCGCCGGCCACGTCGGTAACGAGCACCTGCCCGACGAAGTCCGCGCAGCCGCTGATGGCATCGACGTGGACGCTGTCCACCTCGATCGCCGGTTCGGCGTGCAGGAGCTGGGCGATGGTGCGCAACACCTTCACGCGCGGACTGCCCCCGCCCGCCGTGATGCGGGGGGCGGTGCGCCGGTCGGTGAAGGCCGCCAGATCGGTGCGGAACGCCGGCGTCGCGCGGGAGGCGGCCAGCAGCGGCTCGAGTTCGGCGAAAGTCATGGGTGAAAGGTAACAGGTCAGTGCCGCTATCTTCCCGGCATGGCAGAGCGTGCATCCTCCCACTGTGTGTGGCGCCACGGCGCAGCGGAGTCGCGACGTGGGTGAGGCGCTCATCCGTCCGCCGTCCGCCGTGCGTGACATCGCCGCCAGGCTCGAAGGGGCCGGGTTCGAGACGTGGTGCGTGGGTGGCGCCGTCCGGGATGCCCTGCTGGGGCGAGCGGACCTCGACTGGGACCTGGCCACGGCCGCGCTGCCCGGCGACGTGAAGCGGCTCTTCCCGCGCACGGTGCCGGTGGGCATCGAGCACGGCACGATCGGCGTGTTCGGCAGCGACGGCCGGTTGCACGAGGTGACGACGTTCCGCGCCGACGTCGAGACCGATGGTCGGCACGCGGTGGTGCGCTTCGGCGTCTCGCTGGAGGAGGACCTGGCGCGCCGCGACTTCACGATCAACGCGATCGCCTGGTCACCGGCTCGCGGGGAGTTGCGCGATCCCTTCGGCGGGCGCGCCGACCTGCAGGCGGGGCTCGTGCGTGCCGTGGGCATGCCCGGAGACCGCATGGCGGAGGATCGCCTGCGCGCGCTGCGCGCCATCCGCTTCGCCTCGCGCTTCGGGTTCGCGATCGATGCCGATACGTGGGCGGCGATCGTGGCCAGCGCCCCGGCGCTCGGTCGCCTGTCGGTGGAACGGGTGCTGCAGGAGTGGACCAAGACGCTGGAGCAGGTGCGCTGTCCCTCGGTCGCCTTCGAACGCTGGCGTGCCGCGGGCGCCCTGCGGGCGTTGGTGCCGGCACTGCACGACGTGGACGTGCGGTACTTCCGCGCCGTGGATGCGGTCCCGCTGCCGGCGACATCGGCGCGTGAGGAACGCGCCTCGCTGCGCCGCCTGGTGCGCCTCGCGGTGCCGTTCATGGCGCTCGGCGGCACGGGTGCGCAACGGGCGCTGGTGGCGCTGCGTGCGTCCAACCAGGCGGTCGCGTTCGCCGGTGCCGTCGCTGCGGCCTGGGAGTCGTTCGGGCCGGCGCTGGCGGCGCACGCCTCGAGCGGCAACGGTGTGGACGCCGCGCTGCGGCGGACAGTGTCGAAGATCGGCCGGATGCGCGTGGCGGGCACGCTGCGCGCGCTGGCGGCGGTCTGGGCGGCCGGCAGGGCGGCGGGCGATCCGGCGCCGGCGCCGATGGCCGTGCGGCGACTGGCGCGCCAGATGCTCAGGGTCGCATTCCGGGATCCGGTCGCGATCAGCGACCTGGCCGTCACGGGCACCGACCTGCAGGAGGCCGGCATCGGGGCCGGTCCACGGATGGGAACTATCTTGCACGGGCTGCTGGACCTGGTGCTGGATGATCCTGCACTGAACACGCACGGACACCTGCTGGCGCACGCACGCCGCATGGCAGGGGAGGGATGAGTGGCGTTTTTCCGTGAACCGGTACCGGAGGTCTCGGTGTGGCGACGCTTCCGCGACACGACGGATGCGTACGCCGTGCTCCGCCGCGACGGCCTGGTGGGCGTGCGGGCGGTCGGCAATGCCGAGGCGATGGTCGAACTCTTCATCGCACTGGTTCCGGAGTGCCCCGACCCGGTCGCACTGTCCGTCGATGACTGGCGCGGCGGGCGCAGCTGGCGTGCCGACGCGGTGACGCAAGCCGGCTTCCTCGATGCGTTCTATCCGCTGCGGGTGCCGATGATCGGGGCCGGCGGCATCGAGATCACGCTCGAGGCGGGAGGTGAGCAGCTGTCGCTGTCTGCCCACCTCGAGGTGGTGGCGTGGGCACGCACCGACCGGTGGATCTACCTGCTGGATCGTGCGGGACTGCGCGAGCGGCCCCGGGTGCGCGGCCGCCTCTGGCGACCGGCGCGTGGCGCCTTCCCGCCGGCAGCGATGCTCGACGCGGGCATCGCGACGCTGGTGGAGCAGCTGGCCATGACGCCCGCGTGATGGCGCGTCGCGGCAGCAGCAGCGCACCGCCACCGGGACTCTTCAGCGAGACCGTGGCGACGGCGCCGCTGGCGCATCGGCTGCGCCCGCGCACGCTCGACGAGTACGTGGGGCAGCGCCAGCTCTTCACGCCGGGCACGCCGGTGTTCGACGCGATCGAGAAGGGCGTGCTCGGCTCGATGATCCTCTGGGGGCCGCCCGGCACCGGGAAGACGACGCTGGCGCGGCTGGTGGCCCAGCGGGTGGGCTGGAATTTCGAGCCGTTCAGTGCGGTGAGTGACGGCGTGCCACGGCTGCGCGTGATTGCGGAGCAGGCGCGGCAGCGGCTGCTGGCTGGTGGCGGGCGCACGCTGCTGTTCGTGGACGAGATCCATCGCATGAACGCCGCACAGCAGGACGCGCTGCTGCCGATCGTGGAGGACGGCACCGTCACGCTCATCGGCGCGACGACCGAGGCGCCGAGCTTCGAGATCAATGCCGCGCTGCTGAGTCGTGCGCGGGTGGTGGTGTTGCAGCCGCTGGCGGACGCGGACTTGCGCGCGCTGCTCGATCGCGCGTTGCGTGACACCGATCGCGGGCTGGGCGCGCGCAGGCTGGCGGCCGACGGGGAGACGCTCGACGCGCTGGCCCGCTGGGCCGATGGCGACGCGCGGCGCGCCCTTGGCACGCTGGAGGCGGCGGCCGCGGCGCTGGACGACGGCGGGGTGCTCACCGTCGAGCTGCTGGAACGTGCGCTGCAGCAGCGGTTGCCACGGCACGACAAGAGTGGCGAGCAGCACTTCGACCTGCTGTCGGCGTACCACAAGTCGCTGCGCGGCAGCGACGTGCAGGGGGCGCTGTACTGGATGGCGCGCATGATCAACGCCGGCGAGGACCCGATGACGCTCTTCCGCCGTGCGATGGCGATGGCGGCGGAGGACATCGGGGTGGCCGACCCGCGGGCGTTGCAGATGGCCGTGGCGGCGCGCGATGCCTTCCACATGCTGGGGGCACCCGAGGGGCTCATCCCGCTCGCCGAGATGACGATCTACCTCGCCACGGCGCCGAAGTCGAACCGCGTGAAGGTGGCGCTGGATGCGGCGCTGGCGAGTGCGCGGGAGACGCCGAACGCGCCGGTGCCGATGCAGCTGCGCAACGCGCCGACCCGGCTGCACGCGTCGCTGGGCTACGGTGCCGCGTACGAGTACGCCCATGCGCAGCCGGGCGGTGTACCAGCGCACTCGCACCTCCCTGACGAGGTGGCGGGGGCCACGTTCTACGAGCCATCGCCGCTTGGCTACGAGAAGGAGATCGCGAAGCGGCTCGACTGGTGGGCGGCGCGCATCGCGGAGCGGACCGGCACCGGCGGCGGGCCTGCCGACGCGGCCGGTGGGCCGGTGGCAGGGTGAGGGAACGTCCATTCATTCCGGAGGAGTGCTGATGCAGGTGCCCGAGATCCGTCGTCGTGCCGTGTGCCTGGCCGTGGTGCTGGCCGCCGCCGTGAGCGGTTGCGCGACCGCGGCGCGCGCGATCTTCACGCAGCCCGACGTGGGCTTCCGCGGGGTGGGTGTGCGATCGATCGGGTTGGATGGCGCCGACCTCGAGGTCCTGCTGAACATCTACAACCCGAACGGCTACTCGCTTGGCGCGTCGCAGCTGCAGTACCGCCTGCTGGTGGACAGTGTCGAGATCGGTTCGGGGGCGATCGACAGCGGATTCTCGGTGAAGGAGCGGGACTCGATGGTGGTGCGGCTGCCGGTGCGCGTGGGGTTCCGGGCGCTGCAGACGGTGGGCCCGAGGCTGCTGCGCGGCGGTGAGATCCCGTACCGGCTGATGGGTGCCGTTAGCTTGAAGTCATTCGCCGGCACGTTCAGCCGCCAGTTCAACGAGGCGGGACGATTCGATGCCGCCAGGACCTTCCGACCATGACCGAGGTGTGCCATCGCGCGTGATTCGATCACCCTGACGCCGCCGACCGAGCGCGCGTTGCTGGTGGGTGCCCCGCGCAAGCGCACGGCGGCTCGGCACCAGGTGGATGAACACCTCGCCGAGCTGGCGCGGCTGGCGGACACCGCCGGAGCCGAGATCTGCGGCACGCTCACGCAGCAGATCGACCGGCCGCACGTGGGCACCTACCTCGGCTCGGGCAAGCTCGACGAGTTGCGCGAGCGCGTGAACGAGCTGGGGGCGACGCTGGTGGTCTTCGACGACGAGCTCAGTCCCACGCAGGGCAAGAACATCGAGAGTATCGTGGGCACGCGGGTCATGGATCGCGCGGAGCTGATCCTCGACATCTTCGCGACGCGGGCGCGCAGCAGCGAGGCGCGGATGCAGGTGGAGCTGGCGCAGCTCAACTACATGCTGCCGCGGCTGACGCGGATGTGGACGCACCTGGAGAAGTTCCGTGGCGGCATCGGCATGCGGGGCCCGGGTGAGACGCAGCTCGAGACGGACCGTCGCCTGATCGGCCACCGCATCCGCGTGCTGCGCGAGCGGCTGCAGGACGTGACGCGGCACCGGGCCACGGTGCGTGCGCACCGCGAGGGGGCGTTCCGCGTGTCGCTGGTGGGATACACGAACGCGGGCAAGAGCTCGATCCTGCGCTCGCTGAGCGGCTCGGCGGATGTGTATGTCGAGGATCGCCTGTTCGCGACGCTCGACCCGCTCACGCGCGACGTGGACCTCGGTGAGGGGTACCATTGCCTGCTCACAGACACCGTCGGGTTCATCCGGAAGCTGCCCCACCACCTGGTGGCGAGCTTCCGGGCGACGCTCGACGAGGTGCGGGAGGCCGACCTGCTGCTGCACGTGATCGATGCCAGCCACCCGAGCTGGGAGGAACACCGCCTGGTGGTGGACGAGGTGCTCACGGAGCTCGGTGCGATCGACACGCCGCTGGTGCACGTCTTCAACAAGATGGACCTGCTCACTCCCGAGGTGGACGAGGCGGTGCGGACGCGGGTGGGGAACCTGATCCCCGGCTCGATCTTCGTGTCGGCCGAGGCACCGGGCGCCCTCGAGCCGCTGCGTGAGCGGTTGCGTGCCGGCGTGCGCGCGGTGCGCCCGATCGTGCGGGTGCGGGTGCCGGTGGCCGACGGCCGGCTGCTCTCCACGCTCTACCGCCAGGGCGAGGTGCTGGAGCAGGCCGCAGATGGCGAGGACCTGCTCGTGCGGGTGCGGGTGGATGCCGTGCTGCGCGGCCGGCTGGAGCGCGACGGGGTGCTGGTGCGGTCGTGAGCAGGGCGGCGCAGAGGCGCGTAACGTGGTGCTCTGCCTGCACTTCGGTGGCTCGCCCCGGTCTCGTCCGCTAGATTGCGGCCGGGCGTGCGGCACCCGCTGCGGTGCCGTCCCGATGACCCACACTTCCCGACCTCCATGTCTCCTCGCAAGGCGCTGATCACAGGCATCACCGGGCAGGACGGCTCGTACCTCGCGGAATTCCTGCTCGGCAAGGGATACGAGGTCCACGGCATCGTCCGGCGCGCGAGCACGTTCAACACCGAGCGGATCGACCCGCTGTATGAGCTGCCGAACATCTCGTCGGGCTCGCACCTGCAGCTGCACTACGGTGACCTCGGCGACTCGTCGTCGCTGCAGCGGGTGCTGGCGGCGGTGATGCCGGATGAGGTGTACAACCTCGGGGCCCAGAGCCACGTGCGCGTGAGCTTCGACGTGCCGGAGTACACCACCGACGTCACCGGGACCGGGACGCTTCGGCTGCTGGAGGCGATGCGCAGCCTGGGGATCAAGCCGAAGTTCTACCAGGCGAGTTCGAGCGAGCAGTACGGGCTGGTGCAGCAGGTGCCGCAGACCGAGGCCACGCCGTTCTACCCGCGGTCGCCATACGGCTGCGCCAAGGTGTACGCGCACATGCTGACGGTGAACTATCGCGAGAGCTACGGCTTCCCGGCGAGCTGCGGCATCCTGTTCAACCACGAGAGCCCGCGGCGGGGCGAGAACTTCGTGACGCGCAAGATCACGCGCGGCCTGACCCGCATCAAGGTCGGCATCCAGCAGACGCTGGCGCTCGGCAACCTCGATGCGCAGCGCGACTGGGGCTTCGCGGGCGACTACGTGGAGGCGATGTGGCTCATGTTGCAGCAGGACGTGGCGGATGACTTCGTGATCGCCACCGGCGAGACGCACAGCGTGCAGGAGTTCCTCGACGAGGCGGCCGCGTACCTCGACCTCGACTGGCGGGCGGTGGTGACGCAGAACCCGCGGCACCTGCGGCCCGCCGAGGTGGACCTGCTGCTGGGTGACGCCTCGAAGGCGCGGCGCGTCCTCGGCTGGGAGCCGAAGGTCACCTTCCGTGGCCTCGTCCAGCTGATGTGCGACGCCGACCTGGCCCTGGCCCAGCGCGAAGCGCGCTAGCCGGCCGGCGTCGCCGCACGACCATCCCTGCCTTCACACGACGGACATGACCCGCATCCTGCTCACCGGCGCTGCCGGCTTCATCGGCTCCCACGTCGCCATCACGCTGCTCGAGCGTGGCGACGAGGTGACCGGCATCGACAACCTGAACGACTACTACGACCCGACGTTGAAGGAGGCCCGGCTGGCCCGCCTGACGGGGCGCCCGGGCTTCACGTTCCGCCGGCTCGACGTGGCGGACCGGCCCGGGATGGAGGCGCTGTTCCGCGAGGGGCGGTTCGACAAGGTGATCCACCTCGCGGCGCAGGCCGGCGTGCGGTACTCGCTCGAGAACCCGCATGCGTACATCGACAGCAACATCGTCGGCTTCACGAACGTCCTCGAGGGGTGCCGGCACAACGGCGTGCAGCACCTGACGTACGCGTCGTCGTCGAGCGTGTATGGCGCGAACACCGCGATGCCGTTCAGCGTGCACCAGAACGTGGACCATCCGCTGTCACTGTACGCGGCCACGAAGAAGGCGAACGAGCTGATGGCGCACACCTACAGCCACCTGTACCGCCTGCCGACCACCGGGCTGCGCTTCTTCACCGTGTACGGCCCGTGGGGCCGCCCCGACATGGCGATGTTCCTGTTCGCGAAGGCGATCCTGTCGGGCCGGCCGATCGACGTGTACAACCACGGCCAGATGCGCCGTGACTTCACGTACATCGACGACATTGCCGAGGGCGTGGTGCGGACGAACGACCGGACCGCCCCGGTGAACGAGGCCTGGGATGGCGCGGCGCCCGACCCGGGCACCAGCGCGGCCCCCTACCGGCTGTACAACATCGGCAACCACAATCCCTGCGAGCTGCTGTACCTGATCGAGACGCTCGAGAAGGCGCTGGGGAGGCCGGCCATCCGGAACATGATGCCGATGCAGATGGGCGACGTGCCCGCGACCTACGCCGACGTGCAGGACCTGACGCGGGACACGGGGTTCACGCCGGCCACGCCGATCGAGACCGGCGTGGAGCGCTTCGTGCGCTGGTATCGCGACTACTACAAGGTCTGACGCGGCCGTCGATCCCGCGGCCGCACCGGCCGCGGGATCGTGCCACGCCGGCGCGGGCACTCAGCCCCGCGCGGCGCCCATGGCCAGCGTGGGGCGTTCCATCGCCTCTCCCGCCGGCGCTGCGCGGACCGCACGACCCGGGGAGTCGAAGTCCGGCACGATCTCCTCGAGGCTGCGGCGCAGGTACGAGTCGCTGGCGTTGCGCATGGCGGACTCGATGAGCTGGACGATCTGCATGTAGACGCGCAGGTCGGGTGCCTGGTAGCGCGCCTTCATGATCTTCGGGTGCGTGGTCTTGAGCACCTCGTCGCCGGAGAAGAACAGCTCCTCGTAGAGCTTCTCGCCCGGGCGCACCCCGTTGAAGACGATCTCGATGTCCTCGCCCTCGGTCAGGCCGGAGAGCCGGATCAGGTCGAGTGCGAGGTCGTAGATGCGCACGGGCTCACCCATGTCGAGGCAGAAGACCTCGCCACCGGTGCCGATCGCGCCGGCTTGCAGCACCAGCCGCGTGGCCTCGGGTATCGTCATGAAGAACCGGCGCATCTCCGGGTGCGTGAGCGTGATCGGCCCGCCGTTGCGGATCTGGCGCATGAAGGTGGGCACCACGCTGCCGCGGCTCCCGAGCACGTTGCCGAAGCGCACCGCCATGAAGTGCACCTGGTGCGTGTGCGCGGCATGGGAGACGATCATCTCGGCGACCCGCTTGGTGGCACCCATGATGTTGGCCGGGCGCACCGCCTTGTCGGTCGAGATCAGCACGAAGTGCTGCACCCCGGAGTCGAGCGCGCTGGTCACCACGTTGCGGGTGCCGACGACGTTGTTCAGCACCGCCTCGATGACGTTGTCCTCCATCAGCGGCACGTGCTTGTGCGCCGCCGCATGGAAGACGGCAAACGGCCGCCAGTCCTGGAAGACGCGGTGGATCCGCTCGGCGTCCTTCACGTCCGCGATGATCGGCACCGTGCGCACATCGGGGAAGCGCTCACGGAGCTCGGCGTGGATCTCGAAGATCGAGTTCTCGCCGTGGCCCAGCAGGATGATGTGGCCCGGGTCGAGCGTGGCGATCTGCCGGCAGAGTTCGCTGCCGATCGAGCCACCGGCACCCGTGATCAGGATGGTGCGGCCCGCGGCCATCGACTGCAGGCCCTGCAGGTCCACCTCGACCGACTCCCGGCGGAGCAGGTCACCGATCTGCACCTGTCGCAGGGCGGCGATGGAGACGCGGCCGCTGAGCAGGTCGTCGAGTCCCGGCACCGTGCGCGCCTCGACCCCGGCTTCACGGGCGAGGTGGACGATGCGGCGGATGAACGACCCCGGCGCCGACGGCGTGGCGATCACCACCAGGTCGAGCTTCGCGGCCTTGGCGATCTCCACCATGTCGCTGGTGTGCCCGAGCACGGGCAGGCCGAGGATCCGCTTGCCGTGCAGCGAGTAGTCGTCGTCGAGGAAGCCGAAGGCCACCATGCCGGTCCGGTCGCTCTTGATCATCTCGCGCGCCACCAGCTGGCCCGCAGAGCCGGCACCCACGATGAGGGTCATCCGGCCCTCGCGCGCCGGTCGTGCACGGCCGAACGCGCGCTGCCGCCGTGCCCGCGCCACGAGCCGGATGCAGACCGCGCCTCCCATGAAGATCAGGGAATCGAGGAGCAGCACCGACCATGGCACCGGCGTGCCGGTGAACGCGGCAACCGCGCGGCCACCGATGACGGTGAGCGCGGTGGTGAAGACGCCTGTGTAGAAGAGCAGGACGGCCTCGCGAACGCTGGCGTAGCGCCACGCCTGGGAGTAGGCCCCGGTGGCGTAGAAGATCACGAAGCGGATGACACACACCGCGAACGCGTACTTCGGCAGCAGCTCATCGTAGGGCGCCGGCAGCGGCCAGCGTTCGAAACGTGCGAGCGCCGCCAGCAGGGTCGCCGCGAGGCTCACGATCAGGTCGGCGGACCCAAGCACCCGTGTCCGCGTCGTGGACACGCGGGACAGCGATTGGGGGGTGACTACACCCGTCATGGAAATCCGTGGAAAGAAGACACCGTCACCATCCGGTGACGGCGCATGCGTCACTAGCGGCGAGGTACCGGGGAGAGCTGCATCGGGTCACACTGGTGTCCATCGTGGAAAGCAGCGTCAGGAGCAATGGGCAAATATCGCGCAGGAAGCCCGTGAACGTCAGGGGCGCTCCGGCAGTCAAATCACTGTGCCGTCGAATCTTACGACGATCCAACGCGTCCCGGGAAATGCGACCCCGCCCGACGGGAAGTGTCGGCGGATGCCGCGACATTGCCGAGCAAGCTCGGCTGTTCGCTCATCCGGTCAGGGTTCGCGACGTCTCCGTGACCGGCTGGCGCTGGTGAAACCACACGAGTGCGGCCACGGCAACGGCAAGGTAGAGGCCATAGCTGAGGACGTACGCATGCTGCACGCTGAGCAGCGACGGCGCGGCGTGCACGGCCCGCGTGACGAAGAGCGTGAGCATGCCGGCCTGCAACACTTCTGCGCCCACGTAGAGCCACACCGAGCCACGTGCGATACCGAGAAAACCGATGGTATACGCGGAGACGCGCAGGGTGTCGCCGAGCAACTGCCATCCCATGAGCGGCGCCATGCCGGCGAACGCCTCCGAGAAGAGCAGGCGGATGACGAGGTGGCGGGCGAGATGGATGCCGACGGCGAACAGCGCGAACGAGGGCGCGATGACCGCGACGTAGCGCCACACGACGCGGACCTGGTCGCGCCCGCTGGCGAGCGAGGCGAGGCGCGGCATGTAGTACGTCGCGAGGAAGACGGTGAAGAAGCCGAGGTATGCGCCGGAGAGGCGGCTCGTTGCCTGCCAGAGTCCGGTGGCTTCATTGCCGAGCTGTGCCGTGAGGAGTTTGCGAATGGCGATCTCTGCCGTTGGAAAAGCCACGGCTGAGGTGACGGCCATCGTGGAGAAGCGGAGCAGGCCGAGGAAGTCCGTCCGGTCGATGCCGGGCACGATCCGGCGCGTGAGCGGCGAGCGGAGCGCCACCCAGATCGCCGGCACTCCGGTGCAACTCATCACGAAGAGCAGCGCCAGCCCCGATCCGGCAATGCCAAGCGTGCGGATCAGGAGCCATGCGACGGGAAGGGCGATCAGGTGCCCGAGGATGGTGATCCGGGCGTATTCCTTCGGCTGCCGGAGTCCGTTGCCCGCCGCGATCACGGCGCTGCCGATGAACGCGAGGAGATGGGCGGGCCCGAGCCACCGGATCAGCCAGGCGTACTCGGCCGTGGAGAAGAGTGCCGTGGAGATCGCGGCGGCGAACAGGAGTGTTGCGGCGGCCACGAGCAGCGAGAACACGCCACCGTACACGACCGTCGCGCCGAGGAAGCGCAGGAGGCGACGGGGCCGGTGGCTGAACTCGGCGACGTACTTGGTGATCCCGGTCGCGATGCCGCCGCCGGCGAAGACCGTGGTCATGGTGATCAGGCTCATGAAGTTGCCGAGGAGGCCGAAGCCACCCGGACCGACGTAGAGCGCGATCATCTTCACGACCACGAGGTTGGCCACCATGCGGAGGCCGTGCGCGATGGCAGCTGCCAGTGACGCCGTGACGACATCGCCGGAACGCCGCGGCGGGCGGGTCATCGGGAATAGCGCTTGTGGTAGCCGCTGAGCAGCGCCTGGAACGTGAAATTGAAGCGGCTGTAGAGGTTCACGATCGGCACGTTGGCGGCGGAGATGAGCGTGCGGGCCTCGCGCACCTCCTGCGTGCGGACCAGGCGCATCACCTCGGCCCAGAGAGGCACGCCCATGAGTGCGTGCGAGGTCTTCACGCCGGTGAGGATCAGGTCCGCCACGTCGCCGTGCCGTTGCTGGACATGGAGGCCGATCACGTCATCGCCGGCGCAGTAGGCGTAGACCTCGCTGCCCTGTGCGACGAGGTCGGCGAGCCAGCGGCGGTACCGCAACCCGGCGAGTTCCCGCGAGATGTACAGGTCCTCGTGAAACCGCCCGTGCTCGAAGGCCGATTCGAGGATCGACTCCATGGCCTCGTGGTCCTCCGGTCCGGCCGGGCGAAGCACGGCGCCGCGCCGGATCCAGCGGTCCATCTCGCCGGATTTCTGGACCTGGGTATGCGCCACCCGGAAGCTGCACTCGGCGTGGTAGAAGCCCGCTTCCGTCAGTGCGCGCCGGAGGGCCCGGGCGTCGGCCGCCACGCGGGTGTAGGCGAAGCCGGCGTCCCGGCGTGCCGCCTCGGCGTCGAACGCCGCGAGCAGCGCCGCCAGCTCGGCAGGGTCCTCGCCGCGGAGCGCGGTGATCTCGAGACAGGGGAAGCCGAGGGTGCGCTGGTCCCACGGCGCCTCACGGAACTCGAGGGCGGTGCTGTCGGAGGTTCGGAGGGTGAGGGCAGCGGCCATGGTGGATCGAAGGGACGAAGAAGCGCTGGAGCATAATACGGCCGGCGTGGTGCAGCCCTGGCGCGCGCGGGGCGCTGCGCCGCGGTGATGCTGACGCGGGAGGCGGGGCGGGAGTATCTTACATGGATGTTCCTGTCCCGGGTGACGGGATGCGACCGGAGCTCACGGAGAACGATTGGCACTCGACACGTCCGTCTTTCGCGACAAGACGCTACTGATCACCGGTGGAACCGGGACGTTCGGCAATGCCGTCCTGCGCCGCTTCCTGGGCCTCGACCTGCGCGAGATCCGGATCTTCAGCCGGGACGAGAAGAAGCAGGACGACATGCGGCGCGAGTATCGCGACCCGCGGATCAAGTACTACATCGGGGATGTCCGGTCGCCGGAGAGCCTGCGGGATGCGACGGCGCAGGTCGACATCGTCTTCCACGCGGCGGCGCTGAAGCAGGTGCCGTCGTGTGAGTTCTACCCGATGGAGGCGATCCAGACCAACGCCATCGGCACCGAGAACCTGCTCAACGCGGCGGTGGCCAGCGGCGTGAGCCGGGTGGTGGTGCTGAGCACGGACAAGGCGGCGTATCCCATCAACGCCATGGGCCTCTCCAAGGGGCTGATGGAGAAGCTGATGATGGCGAAGGCGCAGGTGGCGGCGGCCCGCGGGACGATCCTCTGCGGCACGCGGTACGGCAACGTGATGGCGTCGCGCGGTTCGGTGATCCCGCTCTTCATCGAGCAGGTGCGAGCCGGCGAGCCGCTGACGATCACGGACCCGCGGATGACGCGGTTCATGATGTCGATCGACGATGCGGTGGACCTCGTGCTCTACGCCTTCACGCACGCCCAGCCGGGGGACCTCTTCGTGCAGAAGGCGCCGGCGGCGACCACCGAGACGCTGGCGAAGGCGGTGCTCTCGATCTTCGGCTCCGACGGCCCGCTGCGGAGCATCGGCACTCGGCACGGCGAGAAGCTCTACGAGACGCTGCTGACGCGCGAGGAGATGGCGCGGGCGGTGGACCATGGCGAGTACTACCGCGTGCCGCCCGACACGCGCGACCTGAACTATGCGAAGTACTTCACCGAGGGTGAGCCGGCGTGGGCCGAGGTCGAGGACTATCACTCGCACAACACGCGCCGGCTCGACGTGGACGAGATGGCGTCGCTGCTCCTGACGCTCGGGCTGGTGCGGGACGAGCTGGCGGCATACCGGGCGCAGCGCAGCGCCACGCCCTCGTGACGCAGGTCCTCGTCACCGGCGCGCAGGGGTTCATCGGCCGGCACGTGATGCTGGCGCTGCAGGCACGTGAGGGGGTGACGGTGACCGGTGTGGACCGCGGCACACCGGCTGACGCACTGGACGCCGCGGTGTGCGCCGCCGACGTGGTCGTGCACCTTGCGGGCGTGAACCGGCCGGAGGACCCGGCGGATTTCATGACCGGTAACGCCGGCCTGACGCAGCGCATCTGCGCGGTGGCGCAGCGCGGCGGGCGCGCGCCGCTGATCGTGCTGTCGTCGTCGATCCAGGCCGCCGCCGACAATCCGTACGGGCGGAGCAAGCTGGCCGCCGAGGAGGCGGTCGCGGCGTGGGCGGCGGGCGGTGCGGGGAGCGCCGTGGTGCTGCGGTTGTCGAACGTGTTCGGCAAGTGGTGCCGCCCCAACTACAACTCGGCCGTGGCGACGTTCTGTCATGCCGTCGCCACGGGGGCGCCGTACACGGTGCGCGACCCGGCGGCGATCGTGCCGCTGGTCCATGTCGACGACGTCGTCCAGGCCGTCCTGGCGTCACTCGACGAGCGGCTGCCGGTGGGCACCGTCGAGCGTCGCGAGGCGGGACCGGTCACGCCGGTGTCACTCGGGGCCCTGACGGCGCTGATCGAGTCGTTCCGGGCCAGCCGGGAGACGCTGCGGCTGCCCGACTTCTCGACGCGTTTCGTGCAGGCCCTCTATGCGACCTACCTCTCGTACCTGCCCGGGGACGGCTTCGCCTACGACCTGAAGCTGTTCACCGATCCGCGCGGCACGCTGGCCGAGGTGCTCAAGGGTGACGGCTTCGGGCAGATCTTCGTGTCGCGCACCAAACCCGGCATCACGCGCGGGAACCACTGGCACCACACCAAGGTGGAGAAGTTCCTCGTGGTCGAGGGCGAGGCGGTGATCCGCTTCCGCAAGGTGGACTCGGCCGAGGTGCTCTCGTACGCGGTGCGCGGTGACCGGTTCCGCGTGGTGGACATTCCGCCGGGATACACCCATTCCATCGAGAACACCGGCACGACGGACATGGTCTGCCTGTTCTGGGCCAGCGAGATCTTCGATCCCGCGCGGCCGGATACCCGATTCGAGGACGTGCTCCGTGCGTAAGCTGCGAGTGATGACGGTGGTGGGAACGCGGCCGGAGATCATCCGGCTCTCGAGGGTGCTGCCGCTGCTCGATCGCCACACCGAGCACGTGCTGGTGCACACCGGCCAGAACTACGACTACGAGCTGAACGAGATCTTCTTCCGCGACCTCGACCTGCGCGCGCCCGACGTGTTCCTCGGTGCGGCCGGCGACACGCCCGCCGAGACGATCGGGCAGGTGATCGCGCGGACGGACCGCGCGCTGGTGGAGCACCGTCCCGAGGCGCTGCTGGTGCTGGGGGACACGAACAGCTGCCTGGCGGCACTGGCGGCCAAGCGGCGCCGCGTGCCCGTGTTCCACATGGAGGCGGGCAACCGGTGCTTCGACCAGCGGGTGCCGGAGGAGATCAACCGGCGGATCGTCGACCACATCAGCGACATCAACCTCCCGTACAGCGACATCTCGCGCGAGTACCTGCTGCGCGAGGGGCTGCCGCCGGACCGGATCATCAAGACCGGCAGCCCGATGTTCGAGGTGCTCACGCACTTCCGTCCGCGCATCGAGGCCTCCGACGTCCGCAGCCGGCTCGGGCTCACCACGGGAGAGTACTTCGTGGTCAGCGTGCACCGTGAGGAGAACGTGGATGCGCCGGCGCAGTTCACCGAGTTCGCGCGCCTCCTCAACGGGATCGCCGCCACCCACGGCCGGCGCGTGATCGTCTCCACGCACCCGCGGACGCGCAAGCGGATCGAGGCCGCGGGCATCGTGCTCCACGAGCGGGTCGAGCTCCTCAAGCCGCTGGGCTTCCACGACTACGTGCACCTGCAGCTGCATGCGGCGGCGGTGCTGTCCGACAGCGGCACGATCAATGAGGAATCGTCGATCCTGAACTTCCCGGCCGTGAACCTGCGCGATGCCTTCGAGCGCCCGGAGGCGATCGAGGAGGGCAGTGTCATGCTCACGGGGCTGAACCTCGAGAATGTCGAGCGTGCCCTGAGCGTGCTCGCAGCCCAGCCGCGCGGCGACACGCGCCTGCTGCGCCCGGTGGCCGACTACCAGATGCCGAACGTCTCCGACAAGGTGCTGCGCATCATCCTGTCGTACACCGACTACGTGCGTCGCGTGGTCTGGCGCGAGGCCCCGGTCGACGCACCGCCGGCCGCGACCCCGGGCGCCGGCTGACCGCGGTGTCGCGCTGATGCGCATCCTGCTGCTGTCGCAGTGGTTCGACCCGGAGCCCGCGATCAAGGGCATGGCGTTCGCACAGGCCCTGCGTGCCCGCGGGCACGAGGTGACGGTGCTCACGGGCTTCCCGAACTATCCCGACGGCGTGGTCTACCCGGGGTTCAGGCTGCGGGCGGTGGATGACCAAATGGTCGACGGGATCCGCGTGCGGCGGGTGTGGCTGTACCCGAGCCACGATCGCGGCGCGCTCAAGCGGGTGGCGAACTACGTCAGCTTCGCGCTCTCGGCGGCCGTCTCCGGATTCCGGGGACTTCCGCGGCCGGACGTGATCTACGCCTACCACCCACCGATCACGATCGGCATTCCGGCCGTCGTGCTGGGCCGTCGCTGGCGGGTGCCGTTCGTGCTCGACGTGCAGGATCTCTGGCCGGACACCGTGGCGGCATCGGGGATGATGTCGCGTCCGGCACTCCTCGGCATCCTGCAGCGGTTCTGCGCCTATGTGTACCGCAGCGCTGCCCACGTGGTGGTGCTGTCGCCGGGCTTCAGGACGGAACTGGTCGCGCGCGGCCTGCCGTCGGAGCGCGTGACGGTGATCCCGAACTGGAGCCCCGAGGCGACGTCGTCCGGCGAGCCGGATGCGGCGGCGGAGCGCGCGGCGCTGGGGTTCGGCGACCGGCTGGTGGTGCTCTTCGCGGGCACGATGGGGGTGTCACAGCACCTGCAGGTGGTGCTCGATGCAGCCCGCGAGGCGCACACGCGCGTGCCCGCCGCCCTGTTCGTGTTCATCGGCGGCGGGACGGACCGGGCGACACTCGAGGCCGCAGCCGCCGGGTTGCCGAACGTGCGGTTCCTGCCGCGGCGCAGCATGGCGGAGATGCCGCCGCTGCTCGCGGCGGCCGACGTGCTGCTGGTGCACCTGCGCGACGAGCCGCTCTTCCGCATCACGATCCCATCGAAGACGCAGGCGTACCTGGCCGCGGGCCGTCCGATCCTGATGGCGGTGCGCGGTGACGCGGCTGCCATGGTCGCCGCCGCCGGTGCCGGGATGGTGGTGCCGCCCGACGACGCCGCGGCCCTGGTGGATGCGGTGGCCGCGCTGGCGGCGCTGGGTCCGGCCGGTCGTGATGCGCTTGGCCGCGCCGGTCGCGAGTATTACGCTGCGCACCTGAGCCTCGATGCCGGCGTGACGGCGTTCGAGCGTGTGTTCTCCCTCCTGACCACCGCGTCCACCCATGACAGTTCCGCATCGAGTCCGGCGGCCGCGCTGGCGGGGAAGGCGTCGTGAGCGCTGAGGCGTCGGCGGCGCCGGGCGAGCTGACCTTCGCCGGCCTGATGGTCTTCCTGCTCCGCAGCCGGCGCGTTCTGCTCGTCTGCGCCCTCACCGGCCTCGTGCTCGGTGTCGCCGCCGCCCGGCTGCGGAGTCCGCGCTACTCCGTGAGCGCCTCGTTCACCCCGCAGACCTCCACTGACCAGGGGCGCGGCGGCCTGGCCGGACTGGCCGGCATGGCCGGGTCGCTCGGCGTGTCGCTCGGTGGGCTCTCCGGCGCGGCACTCTCGCCGCAGTTCTACGCCGAGCTGCTGAAGACGCGCGACGTGCTGGTGCCCATCGTGCGCGACTCGTTCCCCGGCCGCGCAGGCGCGGCCGGTCGCCGGGCCATCCCGGAACTGCTCGACGTCGGCGGCGAGACGGCGGCGCTGCGCGAGGAACGGGCGAGCCAGCGGATGCGCGAGAAGGTGCTCGAGGTCGGGGTGTCGGCCAAGACCGGCATCGTGTCGGTGAAGGTCACGACCACCTCGCCGGAGCTGTCCCTCTCCCTGGCGCAGCGGCTGCTCGAGGAGCTCAACCGCTACAATCTCCGCACCCGGCAGAGCCAGGCCGGTGCGGAGCGGAAGTTCGCCGAGGCGCGACTGGCCGAGGCGCGCATCTCGCTGCGGGAGGGCGAGGACCAGCTGCAACGCTTCATGCAGACGAACCGGTCGTACCAGGGCGCACCCGACCTCGTCTTCCAGCAGTCACGCCTCGAGCGAGAGGTCGCCACGCGCCAGCAGCTCGTCGTGTCCCTCGCACAGGCGCATGAGGAGTCGCGTCTGCGTGAGGTGCGTGACACGCCGGTGATCACCGTGGTGGAGAGCGCCAGGCTCCCCGCGTTGCCGGATTCCCGCTTCACGGTGATCTTCGGGCTGGTCGGGCTGATGCTGGGCTCACTCCTCGCGCTCGCGTATGCCATCGTGCGCGAGTCGGTCCGCAGCAGCGCGCGCTCGTCGTCCGTCGACAGCGTGGCGTTCACCGAGGAGGTCAGCCGGCTGCGGCGCTCGTCGTGACCGGGACGGTGCGCCCGCGCGAGGGGGATTCCTGCGCGGCCTGCCGCACCGCACTGTGGGCGGCAACCGTCATGAGGCAGAGCAGGGCCACGTTGGCGCGGTTGGCGGTGATCACCGGTCCGCCGAGCGAGGCCACCGCGACGAAGAGCGTGAGTGTCGCGAGCAGGCGCCCCTCGGCGCTGCGCGGTGCCTGCACCGCGGCGAGCAGCAGCAACAGCAGCCAGCAGGCGTAGCCGGTGATCGCCAGCACGCCGCCCTGGTAGAAGTACTCCAGGTAGCCGTTGTCGAGCGGCAGGTGCGCGCCGAGCCCGAAGCCCGCGACCCAGTTGGATTGCGTGTACAGCGCGGTGAAGAGCTGCCCGACGTCGGTCTCCGATCCACCGAAGCGACCGGCCGTGAGGGCGAGCACCACGCCGCCGCTGTCGAGCAGGTCGAGGAGCGAGGTGGCGTAGGTCTCGTTGAAGCGCCACACGCCGATGCCGATGGCGGCCAGCCCGGCCACCGACACGAGGATGGCGGTGGTGAGCCGGATGACGCGCAGGGCGATCGCGAGCAGCACTCCGAGCCCGAGGCCGAGCACCACGAAGTTCTTCGAGAGCGAGAGCATCCCGCCCGCGAGGACGCAGAGCATGCCGAGCCCGAGGAACAGGGGGCCGGCCTGGCGCCGTGCGCGGAGGTAGATCGCGGCGAAGAGCGCGACGCTGTAGAACGTGCCGGCTTCCAGCGGCTGGTTGAAGATCCCGGTGAAGCGCCCGATGGCGAGTGCCTGGGCCCACACGCTCGTCTCGCCGGAGCGCACCCACGGCCCGAGCAGCCCGCCGATGTCCGTGACGGCACTGAGTGCGGCGACGGCGCCGACAGGGATGGCGACGCCGAGGATCGCGCGCGAGACCACGACGGTGGCCGCGGGTTCGTGGGCGAACACCGTCGCCGCCGCGAGGCAGATCACCGGCGGGAGCATCAGCCTGATGAAGCTGCTCACGACGCTTGCATCGGCACCGGCATCCGGCGACACCGTGCTGCTCATGGCGAGGGCCACGAGGCTCACGAAGAGCGCCAGCGCGGCGGCGAGCACGATCGCGGGGAGCCTGCAGCGCCCCAGCCCGAAGGCGATGGCCCCCCAGAGTGCGAGTGCCGTGAACAGCAGGTGCTCGGTGCGGAGGCCGCCCGGCAGGTAGGGCAGGAAGGCGCATGCCATCAGCAGCAGGGCCCGCACCCGCGTGCTCATCACGTCGACCGGGGGGCCGTGAACGACTGGTTCCGTCGCGCGGCGAACGCCGTCGCCGGCGAGACACGGTCGCGGACGCCGAGCATCAGGCAGGAGACTGCCGCCGTGAGTGGTGACGGCAGGTCGCGCGGAGCAGCAACGGGCTCGAGACGGGGCACCTGCGCCAGCAGGCCGGTCACCGTGGCCGCGACGCCGAACTCCTCGGCCTTCCGCCGGCAGGCCTCGCCGATCCGCGCGCGCACCTCGCGGTCACGGAGCACCGCGAGCAGCGCCGCCGTCATGTCGATGCGCGCTCTTCCCTCGACGTGCTCGTTGTACGACAGGTCGGGGATGTCGGAGAGGAAGCCGTAGCTCTCCGCGACGTCAAGTGACTCGATGCCGATGAGTGCCGGCACGCCGACGGCCGCGGCCTCGAGGAGCGCGGTGCCGCTGCCGACGAACACCGTGGCTGCCGTCACTTCCGCGGCGATCGCGCCGTAGGGGAGCTGGCCGACGAACTCCACCACATCAGCGACACCGAGGTCGGTGGCGAGGCGGCGCAGGACCGGCTCTTCAGGGCCGCGGCCGACGATGCGGTAGCGGATACCGGGACACGCCGCGCGCAGCGCCGGCAGCGCGGCGATGACGTGCCGATTGTAGGTCTTGAAGTCGACGAGGTTGCCCACCGACACGATCACGGGTGCCGCGGGTCCGTCGTAGCTGGCCGGCGCGGGCGGGATGTCGATGCCGATCGGGAGGACGGGGGCGGACGCATAGCTGCGGCCGAAGAACGCGGCGTAGTGATCGCGCGTCGCATCGTTGAAGAACAGCAGGTTCGCATCCGGCACCGCGCGGAAGAGCGCCTGGGCGCCATCGGTGAAGCGACCTGGCGCGACGCGGTACATGAACTCGTTCTGGTGGTACACGCCCACCGACAGCCGCCGTCCCGGATCGGCGGCGCAGAGCCGGTGCGCGAACCAGAGGCCGAAGATCCCCATGGCATGCACGGGGACGCCCGCCGGCGGCAGTGCGCGGCGCAGTCGCGCCCAGTCGATCGGCGCGAACACGCTGAGCAGTCCGCGCACCGGCAGCGTGGAGAACGCGGACACGTCGATGATCGTGGCCACCGAGCCCAGCTCGCGGTGCAGCGCCTCGTCCACGCGGGGTGAGAGGAGGAGGATCGTCGCCCGCAGGCCCCGGCGCGCGAGTTCCCGGCTGGTGCGCATCAGGAACGTCGTGCCCCCGTTCATCGTGAGCACGTTGGCGACGAAGATCATTCCCGACCCGTCACCGCCGGCTGTCACGTGCCGGCGGCCGCGATCGCGTGCACGTGGGTGCCGGTCCGGTCGATGATCCGGGCCAGCTGGGCGTCGGTCAGCTCGTAATACAGCGGGAGCCGGAGCAGTCCATCCGCGAACCGGTCGCAATTCGGGAGCGGACGCCCGTCATGCAGGCGATGGAAGTACGGACTGCTGTGCAGCGACACGTAGTGGAACACGGCCAGGATGCCGTCCGCCTTGAGGCGCCGGATGAGCTCGGACCGCTGCCCGAGGTCCGGCGCCACGAGGTAGAACATGTGCCCGTTGTTGGTGGCCCACGCTGGCAGCACCGGACTCACGAAGCCATGCGCGGACAGCGGCCGGAACGCGGCGGCGTACTGTTCCCAGATGGCGATGCGGCGCGCCTGGATCGCCTCGATGCTCTCGAGCTGCGCGTAGAGGTACGCTGCGATGATGTCCGAGGGCAGGAACGAGCTCCCCACGTCCACCCAGCCGTACTTGTCGATCTCGCCGCGGAAGAACGCCGACCGGTTGGTGCCCTTCTCCCGGATGATCTCGGCGCGTGCCCCATGCACCGGATCGTTCACCGCCAGCAGGCCGCCCTCGCCGGCGATGATGTTCTTCGTCTCATGGAAGGAAAAGGCACCGAGCTGACCGATGGTGCCGAGCTGCCGTCCGCGGTACGTGGACTCGATGGCCTGCGCCGCATCCTCCACCACCGCGATCCCGCGGGCCGACGCCATCGCCATGACGGGATCCATGTCCACTGCGATGCCGGCGTAGTGCACCACGACGATCGCCCGCGTGCGGTCGGTGATCAGCGCCCGGATCGCCTCCGGATCCACGTTGGGTGAATCGGGAAGGCTGTCCGCGAAGCGGATCGTCGCGCCGCGCAGGACGAAGGCATTGGCGCTGGACACGAAGGTGTACGAGGGGACGATCACCTCGTCGCCCGGGGCGATGTCGAGCAGCAGCGCACACATCTCGAGCGCGTCCGTGCACGAGGTGGTGAGCAGCGCCTTGGGCAGGCCGTAGCGCTGCTCGAAGAAGGCATGGCACCGCTTCGTGAACACCCCGTCGCCGGAGATCTTGCCGGACGCCACCGCTTCCGCGATGTAGACGAGCTCGCGCCCGTGCAGGTATGGCTTGTTGAACGGAATCGAGGTCATGACGCGAGGCAGGACAGTGGTGGGTGCCGGGGGCGGGGGAGTGGCCGCGCACCCGGGACTGCGACAACATACCGCGCCGACGGCCGGGCCTGCCAGCACTCCGCCGGTTTCAGCCGACGAGCAGGCTCCGGCACCGCTCGATCACGCGATCCTGCTGCGCCGTCAGGAGACTCGAGGACGACGGCAGGCAGATTCCCGTGCGGTACAGGTCCTCCGCGACCGCACCGCCGACGCATTCCGCGCCCGCATACAGTGGCTGCGTGTGCATCGGTCGCCAGACCGGACGCGCCTCGATGTTCTCCGCCGCCAGGCTGGTCACGAGCGCGGCCGGCGTGGTGCGCGCCCCGGCGGCCGCGTCCAGGTAGCAGACCGAGAGCCAGCGCGTGTGTGTGCCCCATCCCGCCTCGGGCTGGAACGTCACGCCCGGCGCATCGCCGAGCGAGGCCACGTAGCGGTCGAACACCGCGCGCCGGCTCGCGACGCGATCGTCGAGCACGCGCAGCTGGCCGCGGCCGATGCCGGCGAGGACGTTGCTCATCCGGTAGTTGTACCCGAGCTCTGCGTGCACGTACTCGATCGCCGGTTCGCGGGACTGGTTGGCCCACTTCTTCATGCGGGCGACCTGCGCCGGGTCGTCGCAGAGGATCATGCCACCACCGGTGGTGGTGATGATCTTGTTGCCGTTGAAGCTGAGGAGTGCGTACGACGCCGTGGTGCCGGTCGGGCGCCCCCGATAGCGTGCGCCGAGCGACTCGGCGGCGTCCTCCACCAGCACCACGCCGAATGCCGTGCAGGCGGCGGCGATCCGGTCGATGTCACAGTGCTGGCCGTAGAGGTGCACCGCGACGAGCGCCTTCGGGAGGGTGCCCGACACCGCGGCGGCGCGCAGGTACTCCTCCACCAGGCTGGCGTCGATGTTGCCGGAGATGCGCTCACTGTCGATGAAGACCGGCTGCGCGCCAAGGTAGGTGATCGGGAAGACGGAGCCGGCGAAGGTGAGCGTCGACACGGCGACGCGATCACCCGCACCGACACCGATCGCGCGCAGGATCAGGTGCAGCGCCGCGGTGCCGGAGGTGACGGCGAGCGCGTGCCGCGTGCCGCCGAGGTACGCCGCCATCTCCTGCTCGAACGCATCGAGGTTCGGCCCGACCGACGACAGCCAGTTCGAGGCGAAGGCCTCCTGCACGAACGTGAGTTCTTCGGGGCCCATGTGCGGAACGGAGAGATAGATGCGTTCGTGTGCCATGTGAGGTGTCCGGGAGGGACTGCGTGGACCGTGACCGGTGTTGGACGGCGAGGCGATCAGAAGATGGTCGTCGAGGCGCGTGCGTAGACGTTCCACGCCGTGCGACGGAGTTGCCAGACGCCGGCGTACAGCGCCCCGACCTCGAGGCTCCGGCTGGCGGCGCCGCGCTGGTCGAGGGTGGCCGCCGAGAGGTCGTAGAGCCAGTCGTACGCCTTCGGGATGATGACCGGGGGTGGGCGGTACAGGCCCTCGACATCGGTGATGACGACGGAGCGCGGGCGCCAGCGCTGGAGCGCGATGCGACGGGAACCGGTTGCCGTGAAACGCTCCCAGGCCACGCGCTGCCCGCTCACCACGCCGGCACCGATCGGCGCACCGAGGAGCTGGCCATCACTCGTGTGGCCCTGCAGCAGCGACCCGTTCGTGTACAGCGCACCCTGCGGACGCTGCTGTGCGATCGGGCGGATGTCGCCATCGAACAGCTCGATGGTCAGGAGGCTGATCGCGCTCGCGCTGCTGCTGGTGGCGATGCGCACGCTGCTCAGCAGGGCGCCATTGTTCTCCGGCTCCTGCACGAGGTCGCGTCCGCTGTAGTTGTAGTCGTCACGCAGCAGCTCGACGGTCGTCTCGAGCCGCGCCTTCGGCACCCGCACGCGGATGAAGAGCGAGCCGAGTTGGTTCGAGATGCTGTCGGCGGCGGCGGGGCCGAGCACCTCGTCTCCGCTGAACAGCCCGGAGAACGGCTTGGCCCATCCCGTCCACTGGCGTCCGCTGCCGCGCCAGGGCAGGTGATAGAAGCGCGTCGCGCCGATCTCGAGCGCCTGGAGTGCCGCCGGTGTGAAGCTGGCACTCAGCCCCGTGGCCATGCGCCGCCGCCCCGAGGCGGTGATCGAGGCGAAGGTGTCCGTCGCGGTGACGATCGACCAGTTGCTCTGCTCGAGCACACCGAGGACGTACCGTGCGGACAGGGTGCCGAATGGTCCCAGCCGCACGCCGGCCGCGTTGGTGCCGGCGAAGATCCGCGAGAATCCGCCGGCATTCGCGCCGAGGATCGCGGGAAAGGTCTCGCCCGGTCCCCACCCCTCGCTGGCAGAGCTGATGCCGGCCGTGAGGCCGAAGGCCGAGACGCGGAGCGAGCTCTCGCCCGGGAGGAGGCGCGTCTCCGGGCGGATACCGCGGCGCTGCGGCAGGTCCACCACCTCGGTGTATTGCGGGTCGACGAGGTCGGACAGCCGCTCGGGAAAGAACTGCGGCATGAGCGGGAAGCCGGCGTTCTGGCTGAAGGCCAGCGCGGGCGCCGCGAGCGCAGTCAGGTGTCGCGTCTCGAACACGGCGCCGGCGCCGAGCGCGGCATTCAGGCCGCGGCCCTGCCACATGGCGCCGTCGTTCGCGCCCCAGGGCATGGAGGAGTTCGCGCTGACGAAGAGTTGTGCGCCGGCGGCCCGCCGGTCTCGTGTGGCCTGCAGCAGTGCCGCCCGCCAGGGATGCGGCGTGGAGTCCGCGAGCATCGCGGCCCGCAACTCGGCAGGGAGGAGGCCGCGCGCCGCTGTTGGCAGTGGGTGCATGCGGCCGGCCACGGCCGCCGCGCGCAGGTAGCGTTCGATGGACCCGCCCACCGGTGCACCGAGCGCTGCCGACCGCGGTCCCGCGTCGGCCTGCCACTGGGCCGCGGCGGTGGTCCAGGGGCAGGCCAGCAGCGCCAGCCGCATGGCGGCAGTCGTCAATCGGGTGACCGTCATCGCGGGCAATCTAGCCCGTCGTGCCGGGCGGTGGCACGCGGCCGTTCGACCCGCGGTGCGCACGCATGCGCTGCTTGCGTCGGCTTTCGCAAGCCACGAAGTTCGACGTGCGGGCGGCCGCGTGTCCATCGCGCCGGCACCACCCGGTGCCACTTCATCTCCACACCGAGCCCTTGCGACGCATTCGCACAGCCATTCGCGGCCTGATGGTGCCGCACGCCCGATTGCTGTGCGTGGCCTCGCAGCTGGTGTGTGCGCCGGTGCTCACCGGCCAGGCGGCCGTCTCGTTGTACAGGCTCGGGTCGCCGGAAGACCAGCGCGACCGCCGGCTGTCCATCCAGCGCGATTCACAGGCGCCGGTGCGCCGCCTGATGCAGTCGGCCACCACGCGCACGCGACTGGTGCTGGACAGTGCCGGGCGCCTGCGCATCGCGGCGGTGCTGCCGGATGCGCAGCTGACCTACAACTCCGATTTCCCCTGGACCCTGAACGACGGTGCGATGTGGGCCGGCCGCGGCACCACCGTCCAGGTGAGCGGTGGCGTGGCGCTGACCTGGCAGCGACTGCGCGTGATCGTGGCGCCGACGTTCTGGCGGGCAACGAACACCGACTATGCGCGACCCACGGACCCGGAAATCGTCCCGCCCATCCCGGCGCCACGCAATCCGTACGGATCGCCGTACCACTGGTACTCGCGATCAATGGACATGCCGCGCCGTTTCGGGCCCGGCAGCGTCGCGGCCACCGACCTGGGCACATCCGCTGCCTGGCTGTCGTGGGACAAGGTGGAGGCGGGCCTGGCCAATGAGCAGGAGTGGTGGGGCCCGGGATTGCAGAATGCCCTGTTGCTGAGCAACAACGCTGCGGGGTTCGGGCATGCGTTCGTGCGCACGCGCCAGCCGCTGCAGACACGCATCGGCGCGGTGGACGCCCGCTATCTCGTCGGGACGCTCACGACCTCACGGTTCTTCGAGGACGGCAAGCCGACGTCGCCGGCGCGCGCCATCGGTGCGGCGATCGTCACGCTCCAGCCGCGCCGCGCGCCGGGGCTCACGATCGGCACGGCACGGATGGTCATCGGCGCCATCGAGGAGCGCCCTGACGTGCTGGGACGGCTCTTCGACGTCTTCCGGAACGTCGGACGGCCCAACGCGCGTCCCTTCTGGGACCCGACACAGACGCGCGGGCGTGACCAGCTCTTCGAACTCTTCGGGCACTACTCGCCGCCGGGCTCCGGTCTCGAAGTCTGGTACGACTGGGGCCGTGCGGAGCAACCGCGCACGCTGGGCGACCTGCTGGGGGATGTGGGGCATTCACAGGCGTTCACGGCCGGACTGCAGGGGATCCGCCGCCTGTCCCCGACGTGGAGCCTCGGCGTCCAGCTCGAACACACGCAGACGGAGCAGAGCAGCTCCTATCGCGCGCGGCCCACCGGCAGCTGGTACACGAGCCGGTCCGTGATCCAGGGCTTCACGCAGCGAGGGCAGGTGCTGGGCGCGGCAGTCGGGCCCGGGGCGAACAGCCAGTTCCTCGCCGTGGACGGGCACTCCGATCGCTGGTCGGTCGGCGCGTTCGCGGGGCGGCTGCGGTGGGACGACGACTCGTTCTACTCGATCAACAAGCCGATGGGGAATGGGCTCTGCAAGCACGACGTGTCGCTGTACGGAGGCGTGCGCGGCGTGCTGCGCACCCGGACGACGCTGCTCGCATCGTCGGTCACGATGCAGAACCGGCTGAACGCGTACTGGGCGTCGACGGGGCTCTGCTTCTTCGCCGAGGAGAACGTGGATCGCCGGAACCTGACGCTGCAGTTCAGCATCACGCCGCGCCTGCCGGTGCCCTGATCGGGACTGGCGGTCTCATCTGCAGGGTGTGTGGGCGTCGTGTCGTAGCCGGCTGTCGGGGGCGCATGGACAGTGCTGCTCTCCCCGTGCGGTCGAATCCGTTATCTTGCACCGTTGCTACCAGCCTCGTGCGGCGAGGCGATTCTCACCGACTTCCTGCTCATGTCCCAGCTCGACACGCTCAAGACGGCTTTCGCGACGGCGCTTGGCCTGCCCCCGACCACCGAGTTCGAATCGCTCGAGTACCGCAAGATTCCGGAGTGGGATTCGGTCGCGCACATGGCGCTGGTGATGGAGATCGAGACGGCCTTCGACATCATGCTGCCCACGGACGACGTGATCGGCCTCAGCAGCTTCGCGAAGGCGCAGGAGATCGTCGCGAAGCACGGCGCCACGGGTGCTTGAGCACCGGGTCGCGCTGGTCACCGGCTCCACGCGCGGCATCGGCTGGGCGATCGCCGAGGCCTTCGCGGCCGCCGGGGCCACCGTCGTGCTCCACGGCCGCACGGCGGGTGAGGCGCTCGATGCGCGGGCGGCCGACCTCACCGTGCGCTTCGGCGTGCCGGCCCTCGCGGTTGCAGCGGACCTGACTGACACGGCGCAGTTGCGTGCCGTCTTCCAGCAGGTCTTCCGCACGTACCGCCGGCTCGATGTCCTCGTGAACAACGCGGGTGTGCTCGAGGACGGCCTGCTCGGCATGATCCCCGAGGAGACGGTCCGTCACACGCTGGCGATCAACCTGCTGGCACCGATCCTGGCCACGCAGGAAGCGTCGCGCCTGATGGGGCGGCAGAAGTCGGGCTCGATCATCAACATCAGCTCGATCATCGGCCGCGTGGGGAACGAAGGGCAGTCGGTCTACGCCGCCTCGAAGGCGGGCGTGATCGGCCTGACACTGGCAAGCGCGAAGGAGCTGGCACCGCGCGGCATCCGCGTGAACGCCATCGCGCCTGGCTTCATCGCCACCGACATGGTCGCCCAGCTGCCGCCAGAGAAACATGCCGAGCGGTTGCGTGGCGTGAAGATGGGTCGCATCGGGACGCCGGAGGATGTCGCGGCGGCCGTGTTGTTCCTCGCCAGCGACCAGTCGACCTACGTGACGGGGCAGGTGCTCGGCGTGGACGGGGGGATGCTGGTGTGATTGCCGACCTGCGGCAGCGCGGCGCCGCGCAGGCCGTGTTCGATGGCGCAGGCGGCCGCTGGCTGGGTGCGGACGAGCTGCTGGCCCGTGCGGCCGAGTGCGCGGCGCGCATCCGTCACCGCGTGGATGCGCCTGCGCTGATCGTGCTGCTCTGCGACAATTCGATCGAGGCGCTGGTCGGCTACCTGGCCGCCTTCACGCTCGAGTGGCCGGTGGCGATGGTCGACGCCGGGATGCCGGCGGACCAGCGCGACCGCATCCTCACGCGCTACGAGCCGGCGGTGGTGATCGGGAGTTCCGCGGAACTCGATCCCGCTGGCGTGACGCACGACGGGAGCACGGCCACGCCGGCGCTGTACTTCGCCGGGCGGCAAACGCCCCCGGTTGCGGCTGGCCTCGCGCTCCTCCTGCCGACCTCCGGCTCCACGGGGTCGCCGAAGTTCGTGCGGCTCTCGCGCACGGCCGTCGAGGCCAACGCGCGCAGCATTGCCGCGGCGCTCGGCATCGGCGAGGGGCAGCGCGCGATCACCAGCCTCTCGATGCACTACTCCTACGGCCTGTCGGTGGTGAACAGCCACCTGATTGCTGGCGGGGAGCTCGTGCTCACGGGTGAGAACCTGCTCTCCGACGCCTTCTGGACGCTGGTGCGTGACCAGGCGTGCACGTCGATGGCCGGCGTGCCGTACTCGTACCAGTTGCTCCGCCGGCTGGACCTGGATGCGCTGAACGTGCCGCACCTCCGGACGCTGACGCAGGCGGGCGGCCGGCTCGACCCGAAACTCATCTCGCATTTCCATGACCTCGCGGTGCGGCGCGGCGGACGCCTGTTCGTGATGTACGGGCAGACCGAGGCGACCGCGCGCATCACGATCCTGCCCGCCGCCGCGCTGCCCTCGAAGCTTGGCAGCGTGGGTCCGGCCGTGCCCGGCGGCACGTTGTGCATCGAAAACGAGGACGGCGTGGTGCTCGACGAGCCCGGACACATCGGCAGCATCGTGTATCGCGGACCCAACGTGATGCTCGGCTATGCGAGTGATGCCGCCGACCTCGCGCTCGGCGACGAGCATGGGGGTCGACTCGTGACCGGTGACCTGGGCTACCTCGATGCGGACGGCTGCCTCTTCATCACCGGCCGGTTGAAGCGGATCAGCAAGGTGAACGGCTACCGCCTGAACCTCGACGAGGTGGAGGCGCAGATTGCGCCGCACGGTGCCGTGGCCGTGCTCGGCGGGGATGACCGGATCGTCGTCTTCTGTGAGGGCTGGGACGCGGCGCGGCGCGAGGACGTGCTCGTGTCCACGGCGAAGCAGTTCCGGCTCCACCGCTCCTCGTTCGTGTTCCGCGACATCGACCGGTTGCCGACGCTCGCGAGTGGGAAGGTCGACTACCGTGCCCTGGGAGAGCTGCTGTGAGCCGCACGATCGAGGAACTGCTGGCGGCCCCGGTGTTCGGGTCGTCGCAGGCGGAGAAGGAGGCCACGCTCCTGCCGCTGCTGAACGCGCTGACGGCGCACCATGCCGCGCACTGCGCGCCCTACGACCGCCTGCTGGCCGGCACCGGGGCGACGCGCGTCGCGTCGCGGCTGGCGGATGTGCCCTGGCTGCCCGTGGGCCTGTTCAAGAGTCACGAGCTGGTGTCCGTGGGGGCGCCCGACGTGTTCAAGGTGATGACGTCGAGTGGCACCACCGGCCAGGCCGTGAGCCGGATCATCCTCGACCAGCGCACGGCGGACCTGCAGACGCGCGCGCTGGTGCGCATCATGACGCATGTGCTCGGGCCTGACCGGCTGCCGATGCTGGTGCTCGACACGAAGTCGATCATCCGCAACCGGACGCAGTTCGCGGCGCGCGGGGCCGGCGTGCTGGGCATGATGACCTTCGGGCGGAATGCCGTCTGGGCGCTGGACGACGAGATGGACCTGGACATCCCGGCCGTCGAGGCCTTCCTCGCGAAGCACGGGAACGCGCCGTTCCTGATGTTTGGCTTCACGTTCATGGCGTGGAAGTACTTCATCCAGCGCCTGGCGGACCGCGGGCTCGACCTGTCGCAGGGCATCCTGGTCCACAGCGGCGGCTGGAAGAAGCTGCAGGACGAGGCGGTGGACAACGCCACGTTTCGTGCCCGGCTCCAGGCCATGACGGGGCTGCACCGCATCTACAACTTCTATGGCATGGTGGAGCAGGTGGGGAGCGTCTTCCTGGAGGGCGACGACGGGTTCCTGTACCCGCCGGCCTTCGCCGACGTGATCATCCGCGACCCCGAGACGTGGGACGAGGCGCCGGTCGGCACCCCGGGGGTGATCCAGGTGCTCAGCGCCCTGCCGCACAGCTACCCGGGGCACTCGATCCTGACGGAGGACATGGGCATCGTGCATTCGGTGGATGCGAACACCACCGGGCGCGGCGGCAAGGCCTTCACCGTGATCGGGCGTGCGCCGCGCGCCGAGCTCCGCGGCTGCAGCGACGTGCACGCGTTCGCGGCCAGCACATGATCGCCCAGTCGATCGTGCCGGCCAGCGGGCCGGTGGACGTGGCCGCGACCATCGCGCGGTTCCAGGCCGACGCAGACACCTCGCTGATGCCCTTCGACGAGGGGGTGCTCGCCATCGCCGCGTCGCTGAGCCGCCGTCTCGCGACCGACGCCGAGGCCCGCACGTTCCCGGCGCTGCAGGCGCTGGCATTCTGGATGCGCAAGGCGGAGCTGCTCCGGCTGCGCGACGCGTTCCGCCGGCTGGAGGACGCCTCGAGGATCCTGGTGCCGCGTGGCACGGTGTTCCACATCCCGCCGGCAAACGTGGACACGCTCTTCGTCTACTCCTGGTTGCTCGCGGTGCTGGCGGGCAACCGGAACGTCGTCCGGCTCTCCTCGCGCATGTCACGGCAGGGCAGCCTCCTCTGCCGGATGCTGAACGAGGAGTTCCACCAGCATCGTGATGGCCTGCTGGCGCGCAACACGATCATGCTGAGTTACGGGCACGACGCCGACATCTCGGCGGCGCTGTCGGCGATCTGCGACGTGCGCGTGGTGTGGGGTGGTGATGGCACGGTGAACGCGATGCGGAAGGTGCCGCTGCCGGCCCATGCCGTCGAGATGACGTTCCCCGACCGCTACTCCTGGGCTGCGCTCCAGGTGGACGCCTTCCTGGCGCTCGACGAGGAGGCGCGCGACACGCTGGCGGACCAGTTCTACAACGACACGTTCTGGTTCGACCAGCTCGGCTGCTCGTCGCCGCGGACGGTGGTCTGGGTGGGCGAGGCGGGGCGCGGGGCGCAGGCGGCGGCGCAGTTCGGTGACGCCGTCGCCGCCCGGATCCGGGCACGTGGATACCGCGTGGACGTGGGCGCCTCGCTGGCGAAGCGGACCTTCGCATACCGCGCGGTGCTCGACCAGCCGGTGTCGCGGGTGTCATGGGTGTCGAACGAGCTCGCCGTCGCGGACCTTGCGGCGATGGCACCGATGGATCGCGGACATCCCGGCGGCGGCTTCCTCTTCCAGCGCGTGGTGCCGGACCTGTCGGAGATCGGCGGGTTGCTGTCCTCCCGCGACCAGACGCTGGCATACTTCGGATTCACACCGGACTCGATGCGCGCGTTCGCCGCGACACTCGGGTCCCGGTCGTTCGATCGCATCGTGCCGATCGGCGAGGCGCTGCGGTTCGACCGGTACTGGGATGGCTATGACCTGCTGGCGCAGTTCACGCGCCAGGTGACGATCGGATCCTCGCAGTCGTGAGCGGTGTGCCATGCGCCTGATCATCGTCGGTGCCGGCGGCTTCGGCCGCGAGGTGCTGCAGTACGTGCGTGACCGCGGCGTGGACGAGGTGGTCGGGTTCGTCGATGACCGCGCCGAGTCGGTGCTCGCGGCGCCGGGCCTGCCGCCCTGGCTCGGGTCCCTGGAGACGCATGTGCTGGATGCCGCTGCGCAGTACGTGATCGGGATCGGGAAGCCATCGGTGCGGGCGGCCATCGCCAGCCGGCTCGAGGCTGCGGGGGCGGTGTTCGGCTCCGTGGTGCATCCCACGGCCTACGTGCCGCCGACGGCCACGCTGGGCCGCGGCTGCGTGGTCGCGCCCGGGGCACATGTCGGGCCGTACGCCGTGCTCGGCGACCATGCGGTGCTCAACGTGCTGGCGAGTGTCGGGCATGACGCCTGCATCGGCCGGGCCACGGTGTTCTCACCGTACGCGGTGATCAACGGCGCGGCGCAGCTCGGCGACGAGGTGTTCCTCGGCACGCACGCCACCGTGCTGGCCGGCGTGCGTGTCGGCACGGGAGCGCAGGTGTCGGCCGGCGCCGTCGTCTATCGCGAGGTCGAGGCCTACGCCCTCGCGCAGGGCGATCCGGCGCGATCACGCGTGATGTTCGCGCCTGCGGCACCGGCCCCAGATGCATCCTGAGCGTTCGCCGCGCGCCGCGCGCAACGGCGCGTGCTGCGCATGCTGAAGCGGCTGTTCGACCTGCTGCTGGTGCTGATCGGCGCGGTGGTCTGGGTTCCCGCGCTTGCTGTCGTGGCCGTGCTCGTGCGCACGCGCCTCGGGACGCCCGTGTTCTTCCGGCAGGAGCGCCCCGGCCTGCATGGCCGGCCGTTCATGATGGTGAAGTTCCGGAGCATGACCGACGCGCGTGACGCCAGCGGCGCACTGCTCCCGGACGCCGACCGCCTGCCGCACTTCGGACGCCGGCTGCGCGCCACCTCGCTGGACGAGTTGCCGGAACTGCTGAACGTGCTGAGCGGCGAGATGAGCCTCGTCGGTCCCCGCCCGCTGCTGATGCGCTACCTGGACCGCTACACCCCGCGGCAGCGGCGGCGGCACGAGATGAAGCCGGGCATCACCGGGCTGGCGCAGGTGTCGGGCCGCAACGCGCTTGGCTGGCCGGAGCGCCTCGAGCTGGACGTGCAGTACGTGGAACGGCAGTCGTTGCTGCTGGACATCCGCATCCTCTGGCGCACCGTCATGGCCGTCGTGCGTCGCGATGGCATCAGTGCCGCCGGCGAGGCCACGATGGCCGAGTTCACCGGGGCGCCCGATGCACCCGTGACGCCGGAATCGCCGTTGCTCCGCTGATCGTGCCGTGCCACCGCCTCAGGGCCGCGTGGCCTCGAGCGCGGCGACGGCGATGCCGGTGGCGAGCAGGTGGGCGGTGCAGCGGTGGGCGAGGGCCGACTGGTGGAGGCCATCCGCCGTCAGCAGGTCGGCATAGCCGTAGCGCTGCGCATCGATTGCTGCCGACATCCAGCCGTAGCGCCGCGCCGTGCTCACGCCGAGGGAATCCGCGACACCGGTGACGAGCGCGATGTACTGGCGGTATTCCTCCGACTCGCCCGCTCCGCGGAAACGCTGCGGGTCGAGGAGGACGACGTCGATGCCGCGTTCCTGGAGGCGCGTGATCGTGCGACGGGTGTACTCACGCACGACGTCGAACGGCAGGCGCTTGAGTGCGTCGTTGGTCCCCGTCTGCAGCACCACGAGGTCCGGCGCGTGGGCAAGGACATCGCTGTCGAGGCGCGCGTCGAGCTGGTCCGACGAGTTGCCGGGAATGCCGGCATTGAGCACCGTGATCGTGCTGCCGGGAAAGCCCCGTTGCAGCATGCCCTGCAGCTGTGCGGGGTACGCCTCGTCCTGCGTGGTCAGGCCGGTGCCGAAGGTCGAGCTCGAGCCCAGTGCGACGATGGTGAGCGGCTGGCCCGCCTGGAGCCGCGCGGCACTTCGCACGAGGTTCTGGAAGTGCGGCAGCCGCTGGTCGATCAGCGGGCAACTCCTCGCATCGTCACCACCCATGATCGCGCCGGGCAGGGTCACGACGCGGAAGGTCACGGGTGCCCCGTTGCCGACGCGCACGTCCACCTGGTACGGACGGGCATCGCGCGCCAGCCACCGTGGCAGGCGCACGCGACCTGTGGTGTCGGTGCGCAGGATTCCGCTCGTGATCTCGAGGGCGCCGGCGGTGGCGCTGTAGCGGACGCGGGTGCGGACGAGGGCACGACCGACGGAATCGCGGACACGCACCACCGCGGGAGCCGGAGCGTCGGCCACGGACGACACGTACTGCAGGGTCGGGGATTCCGCCGCGAGGACGGCTGGAATGTCGGTCTCAGGGCCGGCGGGGTGGCCGTTCCGGCAGCCTGCGAGGCCCAGCAGGGCGGTCAGGACGGGCAGGGTGCCGATGGCGCGGGTGCAGGGGCGCCGTCTGCCTGGCGAACGGCTGGCTGGCTCGGTGCGGAAGGACACGTGCCGTGCTCCGGGAACGAGGCGATCGCTGCGCGTGCATGATACGGACATGCGCAGTCGAGGGCTTCGTCGCCGCCGAGCTCAGCAATAAGCTGGCGGCGGGTCGTTCCGGGCACAAGGGGTCAGGCCACGTGTCGCGCGCGCTCCGGGGTGGCCTCCGCCCCCGCCACGGCCAGGACGGCCTCGGCAGGGGAGAGCTGCGGGGCCGGGGCAGCCCAGAACCGGAGGCGCTTGCCGAGCCACCGGGTGAGCGGTTCCACGACCTTCTCGTGGGCATGCAGTGCGACCACACCCGAGATCGCGACATAGAGCAGCGCCAGCACCAGCTCCCACAGGCTGGAGCTCTCCGGTCGTCCACCGAAGAGCAGCGGACGGCCGACGACCAGGTTGCGGGCGATGATCAGGCCGGCGAGCGGGACACCGTGCAGCAGGTAGAGCGAGAAGCCGGCCCCGCCGAGCCGCTGGAAGACCGGGCGGCCGAGCCAGCGGGTGAGCGCCGAGCCAAGGCGTGCCAGTGGCGTCTGCGGCGCATCGGTGCCTGCGCGCTGCGCCGCACCGATCTCCGTCAGGCCGAGGAACAGCAGGCAGGCAATCGGGATGACGATGCCGTTGTGCATCAGCACGTACGGCACGACGACGGTGTTGAGGATGCAGGCGACCAGCAGCGCGACGACGCCGATGGAGAGGATCACCTGTGCACGCGCGGCGATCCAGCCGGCATACCCGCGATGCACGCGCGCGAGCAGCACCCCGACGAGGAATTCCGGGATCCGGACGAGCGGATTGGTGTGCAGCCACGAGAGCCAGTAGTCGGTGGCGGTGTGGTCCGCGTTCGACTCCCCGTGCACGAGCAGCACCACGGTGGCGACCGACAGGCTGAACGTGATGCCTGCGACGAGCCCGGCGAGCGCCGCGCGCGGCGTCAGCCTGGCGATGCGCGGACCGATCCACGGGAACAGCGCCCAGCTCGTGAGCAGCACGGTCATGGTCCACGACGGATCGTTGAGGTCCCACACGTAGGTGGGGAACCACGCCTGCTGGCCGAGCAGGTTCACGCCGATGGAGGCCGCGACGTCACCCCACGGCCGGTCACCGTGTGCGAGGATGAACTGCGGGATGCGCAGCGCCTGCGTGAGCACGAGCAGCGGCGCAAAGCGGAGGAGCCGGCTGCGCCAGAGGCTCTTCGCGCTGCGCGTCATGCCGCCATGCTCGGGGGACAGCGTGCCGACGGCCAGTGCGTAGCCGCCGAGCACGAGGAAGAGGCTCGTGCCGGCGAAGGCGAACGCGGCGAACCGCCCGAGGGCTGCAAGGATGTAGCCAGCGAGGGCCAGGATCCCGCCCTGCGCGACATAGCGGGGGGCGATGTCGGCGGCGATCGCGCCGAAGCTGGTGTGCAGCAGCACAACCCAGAGGCTCACCACCCAGCGCAGCCCGGTGATCGGGGCCATCGCGCCCTTCCGGTCGGGTCCGGCCGCGAGCCGGGGCGCCGCCGCCGCTTCGGGCGGCTGGTGCGTGATGCCCACGGCGCGGACCGTGGGCGGCGTGAGGGAACGGCGCACCGACGGCTGGCTGCCGGTGATGCGGCGCTGCGACCCGGTGATGGACAGGGCGCGTCCGTCGGGGCGCGGCGCGGTGGACGCCTGGTTGGTCGACGGCGGCGTCTGCGTGGCCGGCGTCATGGTGCGGCCGTGCCGAGCATCGCGCCGACGATGCCGGTGCTCACGAGGGTGGCCGTGCACTCGTGACCGAGGTCGGTCGGGTGCAGGTAGTCCGACGACAGGAGCTGGTCGTAGGTGTACACCTGGCGGTCGAGCATCTCGTCGTACCAGAGGAAGCGACGTGCGGTCGAGACGCCGACGTCGGCGCCCTCGGCGCGCAGCACCGACTGGAATTCCCGGTAGACACTGCCGCCGCCGAAGCCGCGGTAGCGCTGGCTGTCGAGCAGGATGACGTCGATGCCGCGTCCGCGAAGCCGTGTGAGCATGCGCCGGAGCGGCAGGCGGAGTGAATCGATCGGCATGCCGCGGATGGCCTCGATGGTGGCCGACTGCAGGAGCACCAGCTGTGGTGCGTGCGACAGCACGGCCGACTCGAGGCGCGCATCCATGTCGGGCGCCTTCGCTCCCGTCAGCCCGGCGTTGACCATCGTGATCGACGCGTCGGGGAAGGCACGGCGCAGTTGCGCCGCCGTCTGTTCGACGTAGCCCAGGCCCGGTCGCGACGCCCCCTCGCCGGCGGTCGAGCTCGACCCGTACGCGACGATCGTCAGCGGTCGTCCGCTGCGCAGCCGCGCGAGCGTGGAGTCGAGGTGCGCGAAGGGGACGCGCAGTGAGTCGCTGAGCGGGCAGCGTTGCCGCATCGAGGAATCGCGCAGGAACTGCGGCACGGCCAGCGCGGTGAACGTGAGGCCAGCCGTGTTGCCGGCGCGCACGACCGTCCGATACATGGACGGGATGCTGAGGCGCCACGACGGCATGGTGGCGCGTCCGTCGCCATCGGTGCGTCGCACCTGCGTGAGCGAGTCACCGGCAGCGCCGACGCTGGTGAAGCGGACGCTCACGCTGGTGAGCGGCAGCCCCGCCGCATCCCGGACGACGATGCTCGGTGGCAGTGCGGCCTCGGCGTACGCGTCCGCCACCTGCGATGCCGGTGAGAGCGCCTCGACCTGTGCGGCCAGCGCATCGTTGTCGGAGGGCGCCTCGACCGGCCCGGCATCGCAACCGGCGATGACGAGCAGCAGGAACGGCCACACGGCGCGGCCGGGGAGTGTGCGGTGGATTTGCATAAGGTCCCTGGCGGACGCGGGGCGTTCGCCAGCGTTAAGGCACGGGTGGGTGCTGGGCTTGCAGCGAGCAGACGAGAATCCACACGTGAGGGCAACTCTTCCCTACGTCCGTCCAAGTCTCGGACGGTCAGGTCCTTTTGTGTGATGTGGTCGCGCCGCCGCCTCGAGCGCCTCCGGGTTGCCGGATGTGACGGATGGGCCGGGGCCGCGTCGCCTGCGGCGCGGCGGGCGCCCGATACTCCGATGGACGTGCGCTGTTAGATTCCCGGAGCTTTGCAGTCCAGCGCCTCTGGTCGGCATCCGCCGCTGGAGTCCCCCCGCGAGCCGCTGAACCCCACGCGTGTCGTCCTGCCTGTACGAATCTGCGGCTGAGTCCGCTTTGTGAGCGCGTCCAATCCACCGTCGCGGCGGCAGCGCCGCCGCGTGTCACCCGAGTCCGGCAGCACACACGCCGTCCGGGGCCCGGAGTACGACGGCGTTCCGCTGCCCGAGGTGCTGCACGCGCGCGCACCGCATGCAGTCTGGCGCCACGTCTGGCGGAGTGTGCTCCGCGTGCTGGTGCTGGTCGCGGTGGACCTCGTCACGCTCGAGGTGATGCGGATCCTGCTCTCCGCCGCGCGCGATCACGCCTGGTTCGGCGCCCGCGTCGCGTCCGAGGTGGCGGCCGTCGTCCCGGCGGGCACCGTCCCCGCGCTCCCGCTCCAGGTGGCGGTCCTCCTCGGCCTGGCGCTCTGTGGCGGTTACGTGGGTGGCGCCCGCAAGCGCCACGTGCGGAGCGTCGCGATGGGGGCCATGCTCGGCGTGCTCATGGCGGCATGGACGGACCTGTTCACGCCGCCGGCGCTCGCCCGGCTGGCCAGCGTGACGTTCGTGGGCCTCGCCATCGCGGTCACGCTGGTGGCCGTGCGCTTCGCCCTCGACCTCGTCGTGGCGCGTCTGCGACCGCGACGGAGCCGTGCGCTGCGCGCCATCCTCGTGGCGCCGAGCCGCGACCTGCGGGCCGGCCGCACGAATCCGGCGTTCGCCGACCCGACCGAGTTCCGCTTCGTCGGCGAGGTGGCCACCACCGAGATCGAACAGGCGGCGGGCCCGCTTGGTCCGACCAGCGCCATGATGCGCCTGATCGACGAGAACCGCGCCGATACCGTCGTCCTCTTCGGGCACCTCAGCGAGCCACTCGCCGAGCGGCTTGCGCGGGTGGCGGATGCGGCGGGATGCAACGTCGTGTGCCTGCCGCGCACGGTGGTGCTGCACGGCTTCGAGCCGCAGCTCGTCTTCCATCATGGCGATCCGTTGATGCGCCTGGTGCGGCCCGGCGAGCGCGGTCGCCAGCTCGTGGTGAAGCGGGCGATGGACCTCGTGATCGCCCTGCTGCTCCTGGTCGCGCTCGCGCCGCTGTTCCTGCTGATCGCGGTCGCCGTGCGCGTGACCTCACGAGGACCGGCCCTCTTCCGCCAGGTGCGTGTGGGGCAGGGCGGGCGACACTTCCACATGTGGAAGTTCCGCAGCATGGTCGCCAGCGCCGCGGAGCAACAGGCTGGCCTGCAGGACCGCAACGTCTACGGCGAGGAGCCGCTCTTCAAGATCGCGCACGACCCGCGGATCACGCGCCTGGGCACCTTCCTGCGGCGCACCAGCCTCGACGAGCTGCCGCAGTTCTGGAACGTGCTGCGCGGCGACATGTCGCTGGTGGGTCCCCGCCCGCCGCTGCCGGACGAGGTCGCGCGGTATGCCGAGCGGCACTTCGTGCGGCTCGACGTGCGTCCCGGGCTGACCGGGCCCTGGCAGGTGTCGGGGCGCAACCGGATCATCCACTTCGAGGACGTGGTCGCGCTCGAGACGGCGTACATCGCGGACTGGTCGTTTGCCCGGGATGCGGGCATCCTTCTCCGCACGCTGCCCGCCGTGATCCGGATGGACGGCGCGCTCTGATGCACGTGCCGGCGAGGACGCCGGCCGCGTGACGGGCACCCGGCCGGGCCAGTCTGCACCCACATGAGCACCCTCGTCGACAAGATCAGGCGCAGCCTCGAGCGCGACAGCGACCTGCCGCTGTCCGAACGGGCCCGCAAGGGCGTCCGCTACCTGTTCGGCACGGTCCTCGCGCCCTCGTACCTCGCGGACGTGACGCGGCGCGGCGCCCGGGCGCGCACCGTCGGCCGTCCGCGCATCGTGAACGCCGGGACGATCACGATCGGCGACGACCTTGCACTCACGAGCACGTTCAGCCCGGTCGAGATCGTGACGCAACCCGGGGCGACCATCACCATCGGCAGCGGCGTGCACGTGAACTACGGCACGTCGATCCGTGCGGCGTCCACGATCACCATCGGTGATCGCGCGAGCATCGGGCCGTACTGCATCATCGACGACACCGACCTGCTCGCGGATGCGATGCTCGCGTCGCCGATACGCATTGGCGCGTGCACCTGGCTTGCCGGTCGCGTGACGCTCCTGCCGGGCACGACGATCGGCGAGAACTCGGTCATCACGGCCGGCAGCATCGTCTCGGGCGAGATCCCGGCGAACGTCGTCGCCGGTGGCGTGCCGGCACGCGTGCTGCGCTCGCTGGCCGAGACGGCGGCGCCCGTGGCACCGGCACCGTCCAGCCGCACCGCCGTCGCGCCGCTTCGCGACACCTACGCCACACCGGGGCTCGCGCCGCTGCGGGGGATGGTGCTCGCGGACTTCACCGTGGGCGACCTCGCCATCCGCCTTGCCGATGCCGCGGACGGCCCGGTGATGGAGGTGGTCGACGCACCCTTCTGCCAGACGACGCAGGGACTCCTCTCCGGCGCCCCCGCGGGCGCGGCGGACTTCGTGCTGGTGTGGACGCGCCCGGAACTCGCGCTGCCGGCGTTCGACCGCATCGTGCGCGGCGACGGCGCCAGCGAGGCGGACCTGCATGACGACGTCGATGCCTTCGCCACGCTCGTGCGGCGCGGCGCCACCTCGTACCGCATGGCGTTCGTGCCGACATGGGTCCAGCCGGCACACCAGCGTGGCCTGGGGCTCATCGACGCCCGGCCCGGTGGCGTGGCCTGGGCGCTGGCGCAGGCGAACGCGCGCCTCATGTCGCAGCTCGCCGATGTGCCGAACGTGTTCGTGCTGCATGCGCAGCGCTGGCACGAGGCGAGCGCGACGCGTGGCCGGTCGATGGCGAAGGGGTGGTACCTCGGCAAGGTGCCGTACTCCACCGACCTGTTCGCCGAGGTGGCGCTGGACCTGAAGGCGGCCGCCCGCGCGATCGCGGGCCAGGCGCGCAAGCTGCTGGTGCTGGACCTCGACGACACGCTGTGGGGCGGCATCGTCGGTGATGCGGGCTGGGAGAACCTCCAGCTCGGCGGGCACGACGGTGTGGGTGAGTCGTTCGTGGACTTCCAGCAGGCGGTGAAGGCGCTCACCCGGCGCGGGATCGTGCTCGGCATCGTCAGCAAGAACACCGAGAGCGTGGCGCTGGAGGCGATCGACCGGCATCCGCAGATGGTGCTGCGGCGATCCGACTTCGTGGGCTGGCGCATCAACTGGACGGACAAGGCGCAGAACATCGCCGACCTCGCCGCGGAGCTGAACCTCGGCCTGCAGTCGGTGGTGTTCATCGACGACAATCCCGTGGAACGCGCGCGGGTGCGTGAGGCACTTCCCGAGGTCTTCGTGCCGGAGTGGCCGGAAGACAAGCTGCTCTACACGGAGCGCCTGGCCGCATTGCGATGCTTCGACTCGCCGGCCATCAGCCGCGAGGATGCGGAGCGCACCGCCCTCTACGCGGCGGAGCGGGAACGGGGCGCCGCGAAGGCGTCGGTCGGCTCGATCGACGAGTGGCTGGGGAGCCTCGGCATCGCGGTGCACGTCGAGCCGCTGACGGCGGCCAACCTCGCCCGCACGGCGCAGCTGCTCAACAAGACGAACCAGATGAACCTCTCGACGCGCCGGCTGTCCGAGGCGGAACTGGTGGACTGGGCACGCGGCGAGGCGCGTGGGCTCTGGGCCGTGACCGTGTCGGACAAGTTCGGTTCGGCCGGGCTCACGGGCATCGTGAGTGTCGAGGCGGACAGTGCGGTGTGCCGGGTGGTGGACCTCGTGCTGAGCTGTCGCGTGATGGGCCGCCGGATCGAGCACCTGATGCTGCATCTCGCGGTGGAGTGGGCGCGCGCACGCGGGCTGTCCACACTGCACGTGACCCTGCGCCCGACCGCGAAGAACAAGCCCTGTCACGACCTGCTGCTCGCCTCCGACCTTGGCCGCGACGACAGCGGGCTGCAGTTCACCTGGGACTGCGCCACACCGTTCGCGGCGCCGGCGGGCATCGCGGTGGAGTGGATCGACGCACCGGCGTCACCGGCCGGCGCCCGGTGACGGCCGCGACCGGCGGCGCGGATGCGCAGGCGCAGCTCGCACGCTGCACCAGCGTGGGCACGGGGATCCGCATCGAGGGGCGGCTGCACGTCGAGAACCTCGGGCGGATCGCCGTGGGCGACAACGTGGTGCTGCGGTCCACGCCGGCGATGTCACACCTCGTCACCGGCCCGCACGGTGACCTGCGCATCGGGCGCGGCGTGCAGGTCGGCCATGGCGCGGCCATCGCATGCCACGAGTCGATCGTGATCGGGGACGCGGCGCGCATCGGCCCATTCGCGATGATCCTCGACACCGACTTCCACGAGGCCGGACGGCACGACTCGGCCGGCTCCACGGGAGCAATCCTGATCGGCGCCGGTGCGCGGCTGGGAGCCCGCGTGACCGTGCTCCGCGGTTCCACCATTGGTGACGGCGCGATCATCGAGCCGGGCAGCGTCGTCAAGGGCGAGGTGCCGGCCGGTGCGCGGGTCGCGGGCAATCCGGCACGACCCGTGGCGGCGCACGGTGCCGCGGTGGGCCCACGGCGCGAGATCGGGATGGAGGCCGTGCTCGACGTGGTGACGCACACCTTCGGGCTGGCGGCGCGGCCGGGTGCTGACACCCCGCGCGACGGCGTGGCCGCCTGGGATTCGCTGGGGATGCTGAACCTGCTGCTCTCGCTCGAGCAGGTGTTCGGCGTGTCGGTGTCCGCCGAGGCGCTGTCGCGCGTGACGGTCGTGGGCGAGCTGCTTCCGCTGGTCGAAGGGGCGGAGGCTGTGCCGGGCTAGGCCGGCGTGTCCGGGATGACGGCGGGCGATGGTGTCTCACCGGCCCGGCCCGCCTTCACGATTGCCAGCAAGGCGCGCAGGTCGGCGATCGTCACCACCCGGATGGCCAGCGCCACCGCGACGTAGGCCAGCATGTCGATCGGGAGCCGGATGAAGCCCAGCGGCAGCATGAGCCGGTCGAGGACGAGCACCACGAGGGCCACGGCCAGCGACTTCGCGATCGCGACCGCCGCACGCCGGTCGAGCGCCTGCCGCCCGCACAGCCAGAGCGAGACCACCGCCGTGAGGCTGATGCCGATGACCTCGGTGAGCGCCGCGCCCATCGCGACGCCGCCGACGCCGTACCAGCGCCCAAAGAGCGCGGCGAGCGGGCCGATCGCGAGGGCGCGCAGGGGGATGGCCACCACCGATGTTGCGGTCACAGCCCAGTGCCGGCCGTTCAGCACCAGCATCGCCGAGGCGATGATCGCGATGTACATCGGCATGAAGTCGAAGGCGAGCACGCGCAGCGCGGGGGCCGAGTTGGCGAACTTCGCGCCGAAGGCGAGCAGCACCAGCTCGTCGGCCGCGAGGATGATGAAGAGGGTGAACGGGATGATCATCACCATCAGCGCCTCGATGGCGCGACGCAGGATGGCGTAGGCTTCCCGCTCGCTGCGGTCGCGCGCGCGCGCCAGCAGCGGCATCATCACCCAGCTGATCAGCGGCGACAGCAGCATCGCGAGGCCGGCCAGGTTCGCCGACGCGCCGTACCAGCCGACCTCGTTCTTGTCGCTGGTGGCGAACTCCAGCGCCGCCGCAGTGAGGCGTGCACCGATGTTCACGGCACCGGAGTTCAGGAAGTAGGGCAGGCTCGCGAGCAGCACCAGCTTCGTGGCCACCCGGTCGAAGCGGAACTCCACGTGCGCCAGCGTGCGCACCTGCGGGAGCAGCATGGCGGTCTTCACCAGCTCGGCGACGAGCAGCGGCAGCACGAGCAGTGGCAGTGACCCTTCGAGCAGGATCACCACCGCGAGGCCGGCCCCCCAGATCACCTTCGAGAGGACGTTCGCCACCGCCAGTCGCTTCACGTGGGTGGAGGCCTGGAGCAGCGCGGCCATCGAGTTGTTGTTGATCGTCGCGAGCTGCGCGAGGCCGAACACCAGCACGGCGTGCTGCACCACCGCCGGCCGGCCGGACGCACTGAGCGCGATCCACATGCCGCACAGCAGGACGAGCGCAGCGAGCAGCCGCGCGACGAGCACCCCGCCCGCGAAGTCGGAGGCGTGCTTCTGTCGCACGGTGACTTCGCGGATGATGTAGGTGTCCACGCCGAGCTCCGCCAGCGTGAAGAATGCCGCGGAGAACGCGTCGGCGAAGTTGAATGCCCCGAACTGCGCCGGCCCCAGGTACCGCGGGAGCTGGAAGCGGACGAAGAACGCCACGCCCCACGTCAGGATCAGCGAGCCGCCCAGCGTGACCGCATTGCGTCCCGCCACGCGGAGGTCGCGTGCGGCCGACTCCGCATGCTCGGCGGCGATCCGGGCCTGTGATGCCGGTGTGTGGGGCGCGCCGGGCGCCGGAACGTCCACCGGCGTCAGTGACCGGCCGGCACGGCCGGGTCCACGTGCTCCGCCGATGGTGCCGGGAGGCCGAGCGCGGCCGCGAGGCGGGTGCGCCCGACCACCGCCGAGTGGTTGGCGGTGAGGTACGCATGCCCGCTGCGCCGCAGCCGGTCGCGCAGGTCGCGGTCGCGCAGCAGCCGCACGACGCGCTCGGCGAAGGCGGCCGGCGCGTCCGCGACCAGCAACTCGGTGCCGTCGGTGACATGCAGCCCGGCCGCACCATCGGTCGTCGTGACCGTCGGCATGCCCGCACTGAACGCCTCGAGCAGCTTCATCCTGACGCCGCTGCCGCCGATCACCGGCGCCACGAGGCCGATCGTCGTCCGGTACACCGTGTCGAGGTCCTCCACGAAGCCGAGGGCGCGGATCCCCGGCAGCCGCCAGTGCGGCGGCATCACCGGCGCGCCGTGCTCGTCGCGTGGCAGCCCCCCGCCGGCGATGTCGAGCGTGGCATCGGGCACCTGCGCGCGCACCAGCGGCCACACCTCGCGGCAGAACCAGTCGAGGCCCTGCACGTTCGGCTGCCATCCGAGCACGCCCACGTACACGAGCGACGGTGTGTCGACCCGTTCCGTGCGCGGGGCACGTGGCTCGATGAACGGCGGGATGACGATCGCCTCCACGCCGGCCAGCGAGCGGAAGGCCTGCGCATCGAGCTGCGAAATGGCGATGACGGCATCCATGCGCCGGAGGATGCGGGCCTCGTATGCCCGCACGCTGCGCGCCTCCCAGCGCACCACGCTGCGCATGCGCGCACCGAAGCTCTCCGCCAGGCGATCGAAGATCTCCCACTCCACGTTGTGCTGCTCGAGCACCACGCGCGCGCGCGGGGCGTGACGGCGCACATCCGCGAGGTAGGTGGCCATGCCGAGCGAGCCCAGGTAGACCACGTCGTAGTCGCCGGTGCGCAGGTGGCGCACGAGCAACGCGCGCATCGCGGCGTTGTCACACTTGCCGACGATGTACGGCACGCGGCGCAGGAACCGCAGCGCCAGCAGCCGGGGCAGGGTCTCCGGGTGGCGGCGCATGTGGATCGGCTGGAACACCGGGGCTTCGGTGCGGACGCACGGCAGCTCGGCATGCAGCGTGTCGATCGCCGCCTGCGGGACGTCCAGGTTGCGGAGCGAGAGGAGCGTGATGCTCTCGAGTCCCTCGAGCCCGGCCAGGAGGCGGAGCTGGGTGAGGGTGCGCATGCGCAGCCCCCGATCCGCCGGGATCGGGAAGTCCACCGAGACGAACAACAGCTTCACGACGGCACGGTCTCCTCTTGCGGGCGCGGGATGCGGCTGGCGCATCCATCGGTCGACGACTGCCGCGCGGCACAGTCGGTCACGCCGCGCTCGCCCGTCACGGGCCGGCAGACGGCGGCTGGAAGGATACGGCGACCGGGAGTGTGAAAGAAGGCGGCGGCCCCGGATATCCCGGCGGCGTGACGGGCGGGTGCGCGGTGCTGTGGCCTGCGGACCACCTCGCTCGTCTTCCTCCCGGGCGCATGTGGGCCTTATCCTTGGGGCTCGACAGGCTGCCGGCGCAGCCGGCCGATGGCAGCGCCGCCCGCAGCCGACACACCCGTTTCCCGCGTCCCCGAGTTCGCGCACATGGTCAAGACCACCGTCAAGAAACTGCTGACCTCCGTCGGCATCTTCGACGCGCTGCGCTACGGGCCGGCTTACGAGATCTTCCTCACGGTGTTCCGGCCCGAACAGGTGCGTGGCCGTGCCAGCGAGGTGGCCTTCTACCGGCGCATCCTCGGGACGATCCCGACCGGCGCGACGATCTTCGACGTCGGCGGGAACCGCGGGTTCAAGAGCGAAGTCTTCGTGCAGCTGGTGCCGAAGGTGATCTGCGTGGAACCTGACCGCTCCAACGTCGAGATCCTCCGGAAGAAGTTCCGCGGCACACCGGCCGTCACGGTGGTGGACTGCGCCGTCGGCGCGGCCGAGGGCGAGCTGATGTTCAACGTGATCGAGGCCGGCTCGGCCTACAACACGCTGAGCACGAAGTGGGTGGAATCGCTGGGCCAGGCGGACGGGAGCTCGCGGCCGGTGCTGACGCTCTCCGACCAGTACCCGGTCACCGTCGTGACGCTCGACAGCCTGATCGCGAAGTACGGCACGCCTCACTACATCAAGATCGACGTGGAAGGGTTCGAGCTCGAGGTGATGCGCGGCTTGTCGCGCCCGGTGCCGTTCATCTCGTTCGAGCTGAACCTGCCCGACTTCCGGGGCGAGGGGGTCGAGATCGCGGAACGGCTGGCGTCGATCATGCCGGGCGTGCGCTTCAACTACTGCTCCGAGGCCGCCGCGGACGCCTTCTCCTCGGCGCAGGACCTGAAGAGCGCCGCGTGGCTGGACGTGCGGGCGATGTGCGACCTGATCTCGACCACGTCCGCGCCGTACCTCGAGGTCTACGCACGCAATGCGTGAGCGCCGCCGCGCGCGTCGTGCGGCCCGTGCAGGCCTGCGGTGAGCGCACTCGGTGACCTGGTCCGCGGCGTGCGCGCGGATCACGCGGCGCTGCTGCGGGGCGATGAGCGGTATGGCCATCGCGCGGGCGGCGGCTCGTCCCTGGTGCTGGATGCCGTCCGCCGAATCGGCTTCCAGATGATGATCGCGTACCGCTGGATGCGGTTCTTCAGGGCGATCGGGCTGGTGCCGGTCGCGATGGTGATCTCGCGGCTCATCCGGCACCTGTACGCGGCCGAGATCCACTGGGGCGCGGACCTCGCACCCGGCGTGGCGATCGTGCATGGTACCGCGCTCGTGCTGAGCCGCGAGGCCCGCGTCGGCAGCGGCTGCATCCTCTTCCAGTCCGTGACGCTCGGCGTGAGCATCGATCCCGTGACGCGTGAGGTCGGTGGCCCGACGCTCGAGGACGACGTGCACGTGGGACCGGGGGCGGCACTCCTCGGGCCGATCACCATCGGGCGCGGCACCAAGATCATGGCGAACGCGGTGGTGATGAACTCGGTGCCGGCGAACAGTGTCGTGGAGATCGCGTCGGCGACGATCCGGACCCGCGCGCGCATCGAGCCCGGCGCCGGCTGACGCGCTGGCGCGCTACGGGTCGAGCACCAGCGTCGATGCCGACATCGCCGGCATGCGGAATCCGAGGGCGGTGCCCGGTGGGACGGTGAGGTCGGGAGCACGCTCCGGCACGGGGGCGCCGTGTCGCATGGTCCAGACCTGCGCCGTGGCGGGCTGTCCACCGTGCACCACGGGAATCGTGGCCGGCAGCGTGGAGAGCGTGCGGTTGATCAGCACCAGCACCAGCCGTCCGTCGTCGCGCCGGCTGGCGTAGACGGAAGCCCGTTCGTCGTCCGACGACCACGCGCCGACTCCCGTGCGACCGAAACCATGGCCCGCCCCGTCGTAGTCGGTGAACAGCCGGAACGCACCGAACGCGTAGGCATACGCCCTGGCGCCGTCGTTGCCGTATGCCCCGGGGGCCGCCTGCGGCCAGAACGTCGCGGCGAACACCCCCTCGCGGCCGAAGATCCCGAGTGCGTCCGCCTGCGCCAGGCCGCCCGCGATGTCACCCGCACGGCCGTAGAAGTACTCGCTGATCGACAGCGCCGTGCCCGGATAGTGCCCGGCGATCATCCGCCGCAACCGCGGGATGAGCGCCACCGGACCGTTGGTCACGCCCGACACCCAGCTCCGTTCGTCCCACGTGGAATCCCAGAGTGACCGCGTCGCCTGGACACGGAGCGCGACGAGGTCGCTGTCCTGCGTCACCCACTCGTTCGAGACACCACCGCCACGCGCCGTCGCCATCTCCGGGTACCAGTGCACGTCGAGCACGTCCAGGAGCCGGCGGCCGCCCTGCTGCTCCGCCTTTCGGAAGTGGTCGAGGTAGACCTCGAGGAACGAGGCGCTGCCGTGGACGGGATCCGGATCGGGGGTCTGGCCAAGCGTGGCGATGCCCGCGTAGGTCGCGGTGGCCGGGCCGAAGATCACCGCGCGCGGCAGCACCGCCTTCACCGCGCTGGCGAACGCGATGCTGGTGGCCGAGAAGCCATCGTACGTCTGCAGTCGGCGGCGGCCTGCCGTGTCGCTCATGATCTCGCGGTGGGTGGCGTGCCAGATGTCCGGTTCGTTATCCAGTGACCAGAAGAGCGGCAGCGTGTCGTGGCGGACGGTGACGGCGGAGTCGAGCCAGCGCACGAACTCCGACTGGTGGATGGTGCCGGCGGGATCGCCCGGCTGCGGTGCCGGACGGTTCGGCACGAAGTGCGCGGCCAGCCGCTGTGCGCGCGTCGCCCCCGCGGTGTCGAGCGGCACGCCCTCGTCGTCGTTCGCGACGAACGGCAGCATCGGGATCGTCACGATCGTGCCCGCACCGCGCGCCTGCGCCTCCATGACGCGCCGCCGGATGGCCTCGCCGGGCTGTGTCGACGCATCGAGGTAGCGGTCGTTCTGGTGACGGTAGTCGGCACCCGCGTTCGACACGTTCGCGCGCCAGTTGTAGGCGGAGAAGCGATTCCCCCCGAGCCGGTTGAGCGTGAGCGTGCGCGGCACCGAGGCGCCGTACCACGGCGGCAGGCCGGCGGTCGCCGCGCCGTCGTCGGTGAGGAAGTTCGCGCCGTAGATGTAGCGCGAGATCGCGTGGCCGGCGCGAGGGTCGATGCTCAGCGTGACCCCGTCCTCGTCGGCAATCGCGACGTTCGCGGTGTCGGGCGTCGCGTCGCAGGGGTCCTCGCAGGTCGCCACGACCGTCACGAGCCCCGCCAGGCGCGCCTCGAGCTGTCCGGAGGGCGTGAGGCGGGCGCGTTCGGCCCCCCCGGCCAGGGTCCACTGCACGTCTGGCTGCAGCAGGGTGCGGCGGCCGATCGCGTCGAACTGCACGGCTTCGAGTTCCACGGTGCCACGCTCAGCGACGCGCACCGGCTGCACGCGCATCCAGCCGCGCGGGTACCTCACCGGCGCGGTCACCGTGATGCCGAAGACTGCCGTGCCGGCACCGGCCGGGATCCGCACGGAGAGGCGCGCGGGGGCCGTGGTCTCCCCGCTGTCGAGCATCGTGGCCACCGCCCATGCCGGCTGCGACGGGCGCACCGGCTCCGTGGCTGGCGCGGCCGTGCCGGCCAGCGAGTCCAGGTCGGCGATGGCCTCCACCACCCGCAGGACGATGCCGCGCGGGTCTGGGGTGCGTCCGTCCCGGGTGCCGATCGGCTGTCCGGCGAGGTTCCGTATCGCCGCCGCGAACGACACGTCATCCGCCACGAAGCGCACGTCATCGGTGCGCAGCTCCACGTCGCCATGCTGCGCGGTCAGCACGATCGCGGTGCCGGTGGCATCCTCCACCGGCTTTGCCGCCGCCGTCCCGCTGGAGCAGCTCACCGACTGCCGCGTGCGATCGGCCACGCAGCGGATATATGCGTCGGCAAAGCCGCTCCCCGGCCGCTCGCTGCCGCGACAGCCCGCCAGGGTCGCGCCAAGGATGGGGAGCATGGCGAGCGCGCGGATGGGGGAGCGCCACTCGGGGGACGGCTGCAGGCGTGGGGCGGGAAGGGACATCGGGCGTGGACTCGGGATGGCCGCTCAGCGCTTGCGCAGGCGCCGGGCGAGGGCGGTGCTGGGTCGTTCGACGCCCCACCAGAAGAGCTGCGCCACGGCTAGGTTGACGGCCAGCACCAGCACCATGGCGAGGAGCTCACGCGCCGCCGTGCCGGCGAGCAACGGCCGCAGGACGTGAAACGCTGCGCCACTCACGGGCACGTGGAGCAGGTACAGGCTGTACGACACCCTGCCGAGAAACTGCAGCGGCGCGGTGTCGCACCAGTCGCCAAGGTGGCCGGCACGGCCGACGAGCAGCATGCCCGTCGCCGTGAGGACGCACACGAGCGTGAAGCTGTCACCGGTCAGGACCCAGACACCGGTCATGGCTGCCGCGAACGCCGCGAACCAGCGCGTGCGCATCGTGCCACTGAGCGACCAGGCCACGAAGGCCCCGAGCAGGAAGCCGTGCCAGTTGGCCATCGCCAGGCCGCGGACGTGCAGCCATCGCACGAGCGGCCAGGCGACCGCCGCCACCGCGGCGAGGGCGAACAGCGCATGCTGCGACCGACGGTCCTCCGGCGCGCGCCGCAGGGTATGCGCAAGGCCGAGCAGGATGCAGAAGAGGAGGTAGAACTGGACCTCGTTCGTGAGCGTCCAGAAGACGGGGTTGATCCCCGGCAGGCCGAGGAACTCCTGCAGGTAGAACATGTGGGCGACGACCTGCCCGACGGTGACCGTCGGCACGTTGGCGGCACCGGTGACGGCGCGCTTGAACTCCAGCGCGGCCACCCCGATCGCGATCGCCCCCCAGTAGGGCAGGTCGAGCCGGATCGCCCGCCGGAGGGCAAACCGGCCCACGTATCCTGCATCCACCGCATCGTCACCGATGGAGAGTGCGATGACGAACCCGCTGAGCACGAAGAAGATCGGCACGCCGAAATGTCCGGCGCCGAAGATCGCACGGTCGAGGGCGTCGGGCAGCGCGGCCTGGAGTTGCGACAGCTGCCGACCCGCGCCGAAGTGAAAGAGCACCACCCACAGGGCCGCGAGGCCTCGCAGCGCGTCCGGGAACGCCAGCCGGCGCCCGCCGTGCGAGGGGGCGGGTGGGAGACCCGCCGTGCCGCCTGCCGTCACACCGGCGACGTCACGAGGCGTCGCCGGTGCGCCGGTCGCGCAGCGGCACCCAGGTGGCGGGGTTTCCCTGCGCGAGCGAGAATGGCGGCACGTCATCGCGCACCACGCTGCCCGCCGAGACCACGCTCCCCTCACCGATGGTGACACCGGGTTCGACGATCACGCCGTATGCGAGCCAGACATCGTCGCCGATGCGGACCGGCCCCGCGCTCAACTCGTTCTCGTCACGAATGAGCACCATCGAGGCAATCTGGCAGCGGCGGCCGACCTGCACGTGATGCTTCGCACGGATCGAGACACCGTAGCTGAGGAACGTGAGCGCACCGATGTCGAGGGTGGCGCCCGGCCCGCAGTGCAGCGAGGTCGCGAACATGCCGGCCGCGAGCTGCACCCGGTCGCCGACGCGGATCTCACCCTCGGCGCGCACGTCGATGTCGCCGAGCGCGACCACGAGCGCACCGCACCGGCAGCCACGCAGCACGTGGCGGGCCCGGAGCACGCCGAGGTAGCGCTTGAAACGGCCCACGGCGGCGCGCGGGTTGACGACCAGCATGCGGAGGATGCCGAGGGCTTCGTGGGCCACGAGCCCACCGGTGAGCGCCGGCACCTCGGGATCGGCGCTGGTCATGGCGTGCGCGTGGTGGCCGGTGCCTGCCGGCGGGACGGCCGCCGGACCACCGTCGCGGCGGTGATCCGGGCACCGCAGGCGATCCGCGAGCCGGCGAGCACGACGCAGCGGGGGCCGAGCTGGACGTCGTCCTCGAGCACCACCGGTTGCGGTTCGGGGCGGACGTGCCGGTCACCCACCAGCGCGTGGAAATGGCTGTCCATGATGCGCGCAAAGCTCCCGATCCGCGCCCCGGAGCCGATGCGGATGGAACGGGTCGCCTCGATCGACGTCCCGCCTTCCAGGACGCAGTCGTCGCCGATCACGATCTCGGCGCCAGCCCACGGAAAGAGCTCGATCGGAGCCGCGCTGGCATCGAGGATCACGCGGTTGCCCAGAATCACGTGGCCGTCGCCGTGGATCCACAAGCGTCCGAAAACCTGCACCCCCCGACCGACGGCAGTGCAGTGGCGAAGGTGCCAGGCGGCGCGCACTCGACCGAGGGGGCCGACGGGCCGGGACGGCGTCACAGGCGCACCGTCCCGCGGGCCACGCGGCACGGTGGCGCGCTCGCAACAGGGTGTTGCGGCAGAGTCCGTCTGGTCGGGGCAGGTGAAGCGGTCACGAGCATTCGCTGAACCTAGGGTATTGCCGCGGAAAAGGCACCTTCCGTCACCAGCTCGCCGGTGCGCTCTGCGGAGGCTCGCCCGAAGGTGGCCGACCAGTGACACCGCGCGGGGCGTCTGCCCCCAGCGCCGCGAATCTTAGCCCCGGAAACGGATGTGGCCAAGAATTCCGGGCGGCGGCGGCCCGGGAGGCCACCGGCGCACGCGACCGTCCGAGGGCTCGCCAGGGGCTGACAGGCGGGGCAGGAACGGGGGCGGTGCCGTGGCGAACGGGGCCGGAAGCGAACTCGACAGTGAGTCCATTCCGGGACGGAATCGAGTATCATGCGGTGGTTAGAAATCTGCCACAACTGTTGTCCGCCACCGGCGCAGACGCCGGTTGGCAGAGCAGGGTGCCGTTACGAACCATACGGCGAAGCAGTCCCTGTTCGACACACGGGTACGTGCCGTGCTGTCGCAGCATTCCGCATGCGCGCGGAACCGATGCAGGTTCGCGGCTGCGACAACACAACGCGCCTTGCTCGCTCTCTCGCTCCACAGGTGCCGACGTTGCCGTTCATGCCGCTCGATCCGTTCGTTGCCACGCAGGAAGGGGGGCCCGCGCGCACCGACGCGCCTGCGACCCTTCCCGCGCGCGCGGACGCGAGTGCGGCAGGCATCGCCGGAATCGTGCTCGCCGGCTCCCATCACTGGGGCGACGGCGTCTTCGAGCGGGTGCTCCGCGGTCCGCTCCTGCCGGTCGCCCATACCCCCCTCATCGAATACCCGCTCCAGTGGCTGCGGGATGCGGGCATCCGGTCGGCGATCCTCTGCGCCAACAGCGCTACCCGGTCGCTGAAATCGGTGCTGGGTGAGACCAGTGGCGAGACGCTGCGCCTGGGGTATTTCGAGGACTCGGAGCCCCGCGGCCCCGCCGGCTGCGCCCGCGACGCGGCGCTGATGACCGAGGCGGAGCGGTTCGTGGTGATCGAGGGCACGATCGTGCCGACCCTCGACTTCGACGCGATGCTGGCGGCACACCGCGCCTCGGGCGCCGCGGCCACCGTCGTGGTGGAGTTCGACCGGCGGCGGCGTGGCATGGCGAGCGGGATCCGTCGGCAGCCGGCCGGCATCTACGTCTTCGAGCGCAGCGCCCTGCTGTCGGTGGCGGAGCACGGCTACCAGGACATCAAGGAGGGCCTCCTCGGCCGTCTCAGTGCCTCGGGGGCCAACGCCGCGATGCACGAGGTGCGCGGCCTCTCGGCGAAGGTGCTGGACTACTCGAGTTATGCGGCCGTGAGCCGCTGGCTGGTCTCGCGTGCGATCGAGCGGCCGTCCTTCCTGGCGCACTACGACCGCGTCGGCGACGGGCTGCACCACCCGACGGCGGTGGTGCACCCGACGGCGCGGCTGGTGGGCCCGGTGCTGCTGGCCGCCGGGGCGCGCGTGGAGCAGCACGCGGTGATCGTCGGCCCGGCCTCGATCGGGCAGCGCTCCATCATCGGCGCCGGTGCGCTGGTCTCGCGCTCGTTCATCTGGGACGATTGCGTGGTGGGTGAGGAGTCGATCGTCGATTCGTCGGTGCTCGCCGACCGCTGCCACGTGCTCTCGGGAGAACGCGTGAAGAGTGCGACGCAGCTTCCCGAGCAGTTCGGGCACGTCGAGCCCGGCGGCGCGATGCGCGCGCCGGCGACTGAGTTGCTGCCCGATGTCGACACGAGCACGGAGCGCCTGCGTCGCGGCTTCGGCGGCACGGTCGCGGCCGACCGCGACCGGGCGTCCGCGCCATGAGCATCGTCCCGGTCCTCCTCGACCTGCACCCGCCATACGTCGGTCCCGATGCGAACGGCAGTTCGCTGCTGCTGCTCCCGGTGGCCGAGGACGTGCTCCTGCGCGAGATGCTGGCGAGCGTGCAGCGGGTGACGGCGCACCGGCCGATCGTGCTCGCGGCCTTCGAGCCCGACGACGAGTACGCGCGGCGCATCCGCGAGGCGTGTCCCGACGTCGACGCGATCACGAGTGTGTCGCGCTTCGCGGCGACCATCGACCGGTTCGCGCCCTCGGACTCGTTCCTCTTCGTGTCGCCGCTCTGCTACCCGGCCGACGGCATCGACCTCCGGCCGCTCTCGGGCGCGGTGGTGAACGACGCGCGCATGGTGCGCCACCTGGTGGCGTTCGAGGCGCCGACGCTGCACACGAAGGAGCTGGTGCAGGCCGACGACGACGGCCGCGTGCGGCGCATCCAGCGCTACTTCGAGCCGGTGACCTGGCCGTTCCCGTCGGGCGTGCTGGCCTCGATGGTCCCGGTGGCGTGCGCGCAGGTGGCGCTGCCGCTGACGCTGTCGTCGCTCGAGGACCTCCGGATGCAACTCTCGTCGAGCGGCATCCCGAACCAGGACGTGCCGTTCCACGGCGACTGCTTCGACCTGGCCGACGAAGCGGGTGCATTGGCCCTGAGCGAGCGGCGCGTGGGTGCACTCGCGCCGCAGCGCGATGCGGCCCGCGGCCGCCCGGCGACCAGCGCAGGATCGCGGCGCGCCGCCAGTGCGCTGGTCCATCCCGAGGCCCGCCTCGTGGGGCCGGTGGTGCTGGGTGAGGACGTGGAGATCGAGGCGGGGGCGCTCATCGTCGGGCCGTCGTGCATCGGCACCGGGGCGCGGATCGCGGCGAACGCCGTCGTGGCGCAGTGCCTCGTGCTGCCCGGCGCGAGCGTGACGGCCGGCACGACGGTGCGCCACCGCGTGGTGAGCGGTGACTCGCGTCACGCGGCCGCGCGCAGCGGCCAGCGGCGCAACCACGCCCCGCACCTCGTCGCGGTGCCGGAGGGGTCGCGACGCACCGTGCCGACGTACGTGGCCGCCAAGGCCGCGGTGGAACCGGTCCTGGCACTGCTCGCCCTCGTCGCGCTGTCGCCGTTGCTGCTGCTGATGGCGCTGATGGTGAAGCTCACGTCGCGCGGTCCGGTGTTCTACGGCGACTCGCGCGAGGGCAAGGACGCGCGACCGTTCACCTGCTGGAAGTTCCGCAGCATGCTCACCAACGCCGACATGATGCAGCGCGCGCTGGCCGAGCAGCAGCAGATGGACGGCCCGCAGTTCAAGATGGACCACGACCCCCGCGTGACGCGGGCCGGCTACTGGCTGCGGCGCCTGAATGTCGACGAGCTGCCCCAGCTCTGGAACGTGGTGCGGGGCGAGATGAGCCTCGTCGGGCCGCGGCCGTCGCCGTTCCGGGAGAACCAGATCTGCGTGCCGTGGCGCAACGGCCGGCTGTCGGTGCGTCCGGGCATCACCGGCCTCTGGCAGGTGTGCCGGAAGGACCGCGCGACTGGCGACTTCCACCAGTGGATCCACTACGACCTGCTCTACGTGCGCAACGTGTCGTTCCGCCTGGACATGATGATCCTCGGCGCGACGCTGCTCACCCTCGGAGGCCGCAAGCCGGTGCCGCTGCGGCTCATGCTCGGAAAGCGGAAGCCGGTGCGCGGGCGCCGGTATCCGGTGCCGGAGCCGACGCGTTTCCGGTCCCCCGCGGACAGCCTCAGCGGCTCGGCGGCACGATGACGCGGGTCACTCCTGTGCGGACGGCGCGGGGTGCACTCGCGCTGCTGGCCGTGGCCACGGCGGTGCCCTCGATCGGCGCCGCGCAGCGCAGCACCACGCCGTCGGCGATGTCGACGAGCGCGAAGCGCAGCGAGTGGCTGCTGGTGAACACGGTGGAGCAGGGGTGGGACAGCAACGTGCGGTATCTGAGCACCGCCGACGCGGACTACATCAGCCAGGGGCGGAGCGCCCTGAGCGTGCTGCACATCCGGCCGCGCGGCCGCGTGGCCGTCCGCGCGGCCGGGGCCCTTGTGCGGTACCGCGACCTGAAGGACTTCAACGCCTTCACGTACGACCTCGGGCTGGACGGGAACCGCCGTTTCTCCGCCGTGGTCACGGGATTCGCCGGTGTCGGGTACCAGAAGCGACTCTCGACCGACGTGGTCGGCCTGGCCGGGCTTCCGCTGCTCGCGCTCTCCAACCAGACGACCTTCTCGGCGGCCACCGGCATCGAGCGCCGGATCTCGTCGACCACCACCGGCTCGGTGGAATTCGGCTACAGCAGCACCACGTTCGACACGCCAGCCCTGCGACCAGGGAACGCGCTCACCGGCAAGGGACAGCTCCGGCACCTGTACGGCCGTCGCAGCGCGATCAGTCTGCTGACCGAGGTGCAGGACGGGGCGTCGCAGGGAATCCCGCTCGCCGCGCAGGGGCTGTCCGCCGGGTGGGAGCCGTCCCTCGGCCAGGCACAGGCGAAGTTCGTGGCCGGCGCGACCCGGATCTCGACCGGCGCGGCCGCGCGCGTGATTGCGACGGGCGCCGCGCAGCTCAGCGACTCGGTAGGCCGCGGCATCCTCGCTGCCGGGGTGTCGCGCGGCGTCTCGCAGGCCTTCGGGATCGGCCAGCTCCTCACCAACGACGTGGCGACGCTCACCTACGACTTCCAGGCCCGTCGCGGGAACTTCGTGACCGTGGCGGCGGCGCTCGCGAGCAGCGCGCCGTCGGCCGGCGCCGGCACCACCTTCCGGTCCAGTTCCGTGACGGCTGGCCTGCGTCGCGTGCTGCGGTCCGGCGTGACCGCAGGCGCCAGCGCATCGTATCGCCAGCGGAAGGACATCGCCGTTGCCTCGGGGCTGGCCGCGAATCTCGCGCTCGGCTACACGCTCGGGTCCCGCTGACGATCGCTGCGATGCCACGGCCCTCCACCCGACACTTTCTCCCATGCTGACCCTGCCCGCTTCCGTCCTCCGGCGCTGCCGCCGCGCCACGCTCGGCGCGGCCGCCGCGCTGCTCGCCGCCTGTGCACCGCCGTCCGGCGCCCCGTTCGTGTGGGCGAACGACTACGTCGCCCGCGATCCCAGCGCCGCCGATGCCCAGTACGTCGTTGGTGTCGGCGACCTGCTGGCCGTGCAGGTGTTCGACAACGACAAGATCTCCGGGCGGGGGCGTGTGCGCAGCGACGGCAAGCTCTCGCTGCCGCTGGTCAGTGACGTCCTCGTGGCCGGGAAGACGCCGGCGCAGGTGGCGGCCGACGTCCAGAAGGCCCTGAAGGACGGCAACTTCGTGCTCAACCCCCGCGTGAACGTGGTGGTGGAGGACGTGCTGCCGGTGAAGGTCACCGTGCTCGGTGCCGTCTCGCGCGCGGGGAACTACGCCGTGGAACCCGGGAGTGGCGTCGCCGAGGCGCTGGCCGGTGCCGGCGGCCTGACCGAGTTCGCACACAAGGACCGGATCTTCGTGCTCCGCAAGGTGCCGACGGCGGTCCGGATCCGTTTCACGTTCGCGTCCCTGACCGAGATGGGCCCGGCGAGCCGATTCCGGCTGCAGCAGGGTGACATCGTCGTGGTCGAGTAGCCGCCGCCCGCCGGGCCGATGCAGAAGTTCCTCCTCCTCTCGATCCTGCTGGCCACCGTCATCATCCCGATGCGGACCGCCTCGGATCGCTCGGCACGACGCGGCCTGCGCCGCACACTGCTCTGGATGGCGGCCTTCAACGCGGTCTACCTGTTCTCGATCATCTACGTGCTGCCGCGCCTTCCCTCCTGACTGTCGTACCGAAGAGTGACCCGATGAACCTGCCCGCCCGTTCCAACACCCCTGACGGCGACCCGACACCGGCGCCGCGCACCGGGAACTCGTACGCGATCCAGCGTCCGGGCTCCGGTGGGCTTGGTGACTACCGGCCGCCGATCTACCAGGATGACGGGCCGGTGTTCGTGCTCGCGAACCTTCGCGTGGCCGCCGGCTTCCCGTTCCGCGCCTTCATGCGGCACCGGAAGCTCGGCACGCTGCTGCTGGGCGGGCTGCTCGCGATGGTGGCGCTCGCGATCGCGGTGACGCCGCGCCACTACATCATCAAGACACGGTTCTTCGCCGAAAAGAACTTCGTGATGCCGGGGCTGAGCAACCCGGAGCGCGCACTGCCGACCGAGGCCGACTCGCCGACGCGCCTCGCCGCCGAGGCGGTGATGAAGCGTTCCAACCTGCTGGAGATCATCCGGCAGACGAAGCTGATGGACAACTGGGACCAGCTCCGGTCGCCGCTCGGCAAGGTCAAGGATGCCGTGATGGAGGTGGTGCGCGGCCCGCTCACGGAATCCGACCGCCTCGAGGCGATGCTCGGCCTGGTGGAGAAGCGCCTCTGGGTGGAGGCCGAGGATGGCACGGTCCTGATCGGCATCGACTGGGCGGACCCGGCGCTGGGCTTCCGCATCGTCCAGACGGCCCAGCAGAACTTCTTCGAGCAGCGTCACGCCTCCGAGATCTCGCTGATCGGGGAATCGATCGGGATCATCGAGGGACACGTGGCGTCGTCGCAGAAGTCGATCCAGGAGGCGCTGGGGCAGATCAATGCCGCGCTGTCGAGTCGCGCGGCGGCCACGGTCGCGGCACCCGCGCCGGTGGCGTCGGGACCGGCGCCGCTGTCGGCGGCCGTCGTCACCCTGCAGTCCGAGCTCCGCACGACGCAGCAGACCATCACCGACATCGCCACCTCGCGGTCGCAGCGGCTCGCGGCGGCACAGGCGCGGCTGGCGGAACTGCGGGGGAGCTACGGCTCCGCGCACCCCGACGTGGCCGCCGCGGAGGAGAACATCCGTGCCCTGGAGCAACCGTCGACGCAGCTCGCCGAGCTGAAGGCGAAGGAAGCCTCGCTGCTGCAGAAGCTCGGCAGCAACGCCTCCCGTGTCGCTGGTGCCGCGGCGGATCCGTCGTACTCGCGCGTGGCACTCGAACGCTACACGCGCCCGGTCGCGGATTCGCAGGAGGCCCCGGAGGTCTCCCTCGCGAGGTCGCGCCTGAAGATCGCGACCAACGACTACGAGGTGATGATGGACCGCCTCGTGGGGGCGAAGATCGAGCTCGAGACGGCGCGCGCCGCGTTCAAGTACCGCTACAGCATCATCACGCCGGCCCGCATCCCGAAGGAAGCCGAGAAGCCGCGTGTCCCCCTGCTGGTGATCGGCGGGATCATCCTCTCAGTGCTGGCGACGCTGTTCACCGTGGTGATGCTCGACTTCGGCAGCGGACGCGTGATCGAGCCGTGGCAGGTGGACCGGCAGCTCGGCCTGCCCGTGCTGGCTGAAGTGCAGCGACGGTGAGTGCACCGACGGTGGGCCCGGTGCCGATGGCTGCACCTTCGGCATCCGAACGCCCGGCGGCACCACTCGCCGGGCCCTGGCTCATCGCGTTCATCGCGTCGGTCGTGCTGTCGCTGGTGCTGCTGCTGCTGACCTCGGGCAACCCGATCCTCGCGGCCACCCCGCTGATCATCGTGGCGGTGGTGTACCTGTTCACGGCGCTGCCGCTGCGGGTGCCGCTGCTCGTGCTGCTCTTCCTCGCCAGCCTGGCCGACTCCCTGCCGATCGCCGTGCCGATCAAGGCCAGTGGCGGCGTCGAGATCATCGGTGTCTCCACGGAGCTCTTCAACGCCGTGTCGTGGGCGCCGCCGCTGTACCCGTTGTACGCGGTCCTGTTCGAGAACCTGAACAAGGTGCTGCCGATCGAGGCGCTGCGCTTCTCGGCCGTCGACCTGCTCTACATCCTGTCACTGCTGCTGGTGCTGGTGCGGGTGGCCTTCCGGATCCGGGTCGACCGGCTCGACCGCCAGCCGGCGACGACGGCGCTGCATCTCGTGATGGGCGGGGTGCTGCTCGGCGCCGTGTGGCTGGAGGTGTGGGGCGTGGGCCTGCGCGGTGGCGACTTCCGCCAGTCGCTCTGGCAGTTCCGGCAGCTCTTCTGGCTGCCCACCGTCACGATGCTCTTCGCGTATGCCTTCCGGGACATCCGCGACTTCAACCGCGCGATCAACCTCCTCATCACGGCCGTCTGCATCAAGCTGGTGTTCGTGGTCTGGTTCTACTTCACCGTCGCGCGCCCGGGCCACTTCGAGCCCGCCACGATCACCAGCCATTACGACTCGATCCTGTTCACGGTGACGATCGTGGCGCTGGTGGCACGCTACCTCCATGCCCCGGGCACGAAGAACCTCGTGCTCCTGGGCACGATCGGGACGTGGGTGCTGCTCGGCATCGTGCTCAACAACCGGCGGCTGGCGTTCGTGAGCCTCGGGGCGAGCCTGTTCGTGGTGTTCATCATGCTGCGTGGCCCGATGAAGAAGATGCTGCTGCGCGTGATGCTCTATGCCTCACCGCTGGTGGTGGCGTACGTGGTGGTCGGGCAGGCGGGCAACAGCCGCATCTTCAAGCCCGCCAAGCTGGTGACGTCGGTCATCAGGCAGGACGACCGGTCCAGCTCCACCCGTGACGTCGAGAACTACAACCTCCTCGTCACCCTCAAGCGCGTGAAGCTGCTGGGCAACGGGTGGGGGCACGAGTACATCGAGGCGGTGCGGGGCGACGACATCTCGGAGGCGTTCCCGCAGTACAAGTACCAGGCGCACAACAGCGTGCTCTGGCTCTGGACCGTCGGCGGACTGGTCGGGTTCTCTCTGCTCTGGATGCCGCTCTGCCTCGGCATCTTCCTCGCGCGCCGGGCGTACATCTTCGCCCGCGCGCCGGCCGATCGCGCGGCGGCGGCGATCGCGGTGTCGATGGTGATCACGTACATGATCCAGGCCTGGGGTGACCTTGGCACGCAGCACCTCAACTCCACGCTCGTCCTCGGCATCGCGCTCGCGACCGCGGCCAAGCTGGCGGTGAGCACGGGGGCCATGCCGGCGAAACTGCGCTTCGTCGGCGTGCGGCGCCCGGAGTCGCGTGTCCAGGCGCAGGCCCACGTGGCGTTCACGCCGGGCCAGGAGTGACCGTGCCGACCGCTGCCGACGTCATCCTGCTGCTGCTGGCGCTGCCGGTGCTGCTCGCGACGGGGTACCTCGCCTGCCTCACGCTGCTCTCCGCGCGCGGGACGCCGCCGGCGCCGGACGAGTCGACCGTCTTCGACGTGATCGTGCCGGCGCACAACGAGGCGGCCGGGATCGCCGCCACGGTCGCGAGCCTGCGGGCACTGTCGTACCCGGCGGAACGGTTCCGCATCCTGGTCATCGCCGACAACTGCACCGACGACACGGCTGAGCGGGCCCGCGCGGCGGGAGCCACCGTGCTCGAGCGCCGCCACGCGACGGAGCGGGGCAAGGGCTATGCCCTGGCCCATGCGTATGCCGCGTCCGCCGCCCACGGCCAGGCCTCTGCCGTGGTCGTGGTGGACGCCGACACGAGCGTCTCGCCGAACCTGCTCACCGCCTTCAGTGCGCGATTCGTGGCGGGTGCCGAGGCGGTGCAGGCCGAGTACGGCGTGCGCAATGCCAACGCGTCGTGGCGCACGCGGCTGATGGTCATCGCGCTCACGATGTTCCACACTGTCCGCTCGCTCGGCCGCGAACGCCTCGGCCTGTCGTGCGGGCTGCGTGGCAACGGAATGGGATTCACCGCCGCGCTCCTCCAGCGGGTGCCGCCGCGCGCGTTCTCGATCGTCGAGGACGTGGAGTACGGCATCGCACTCGGACTGGCCGGCACCCGGGTCGTCCACGTGCCGGAGGCGGAGGTGCGCGGGGACATGCCCGCGTCGGCAGCCGCCTCCCGGTCGCAACGCGAGCGCTGGGAAGGGGGCCGGCTGGCGCTGATCCGGGAACATGTGCCGAGGCTGGTCGCCGCTGCGCGTGAGGCCGGTCGCGTGCCGCTGGACCTGGCCGCCGACCTGCTGGTCCCCCCGCTGACGACCCTCGGCGCGATCACCGGTGCCGGCCTGCTGGCGGCGCTCGTCGCGCTGTCCCGTGGCGCGGCAGGGGGGATGGCCGTCATTCCCTGGATGCTGGCCACGGCGGCCCTCGCCGCCTACGTGGTCCGCGGTGCGGTGTTGTCCGGAACCGGCCCGCGGGCCGTGCTCGACCTGCTGTGGGCACCGGTCTTCGCCGTCTGGAAGCTCACCTTGCTCCTCAAGCCCACCCGTCGCTCCGGCGAATGGGTGCGCACCACGCGTTCGGACGAGATATGATCGGAATCGACATGAAGAAGAAACAGCCGCAGGAATCTGCCGAGGTCCATTCGTCGCCGTTCCGGGAGGACGAGTGGCCGGAGGAGATCGATGGCATCCGTCTCATCGCGCGCCCGGACATCGTTGCCGGGCCGGAAGACTGGCCCCCGGTCTGGTTCGCATTCGCGCAGCACCGCTGGTACTCGATGGTGCTGGTGCCGGCCCACGCCGGTGTGTCGGTGCTCGCCGTCTCGCGCGCACTGGCGAATGCCGGCCGCGCCTATGATGAGCCGTCCCTCGGCCTCATCGAGGCGGAGCGCGTCGCGCCGGCACGCGTGCAGGGCATCGTCAACGACCTCCGCTCCCGGGGCACCCTCGAGCAGCGGACGATCGTCGCCGTCGCCTCGCCGCTCGAGGACAACAGCGCGGTGCCGATCATCCGCGGGTGTGATGTCGCCGTCCTGGTCGTACCGCTTGGCGAGACCAGCCTCGAAGATGCTCGCCGGACCATGGCCGTCGTGGGTCGTGGTTCGTTCCTCGGTGCCATCACCGTATCGGCTCACTAAGGCGGGTCCGTGCGTCATCGGGTACGGTTCGGCCGCCTCTGGGTGGATGCGCTGGGTTTCGACGAGGCGCTGCTGGCCGTGCGCGACCTGGTGAACCGGCGGCAGGGCGGGGCGATCTTCACGCCGAACGTGGACCATGTCGTGATGGCCGACCAGCATGCCGGGCTGCGTCGCGCCTATCGCCGTGCCAGCCTCTCGTTCGCGGACGGCATGCCGCTGGTGTGGACGTCGCGACTGCTCGGCCGGAAGATTCCCGAGAAGCTCTCCGGCTCCGACATGCTGGTGCCGATCATCCAGCTCGCCGCGGCACAGGACTGGGGCGTCTACTTCCTTGGCGGCATGCCGGGGGTGCCGGGGGCCGCGGAGCTCGCGGCCGAGCGGCTGCACACCGAGTTCGGGGTGCGGATCGTGGGGGTCGATCCCGCGTTCGTGTCGATGAACGGGGATGGGCCGGATGACGCCGCGGTGGTGGAGCGGGTCCGTGCGGCCCGACCGGACCTCGTGTTCGTCGCCCTGGGCGCCCCGAAGCAGGAACTCTGGATCGCGCGCTCGCTGGACCAGATCCGGCCGGCGGTCGCGATCGGGTGCGGCGCCAGCCTGGACTTCATCTCCGGCCATGTCAGCCGTGCACCCGCCTGGGTGTCGAACGCGGGGTTCGAGTGGGCGTATCGACTGGCACAGGATCCTCGTCGTCTGTGGAAGCGATACCTCATCCGTGGACCACGGTTCATCGGGATCCTCTTCCGGACGGCGCGACTCCTGAAGGCGCAGCGTGTGCGCACGGTGGCCCGCCGCGGGGTGGAACTCCCCGCGATCGTGGAGGCGGAGCGCGTACGACCATGACCGACAGACCCCACCTGCGTTGATCTCCGCTGACACCACCGCCGACTTCGATCCGTTCGCCGGACCCGCCATCACGCTGGGCGTGCCGTCCACCGAACCGCAGCGCGAGGTGTGGACGGCGTGCCAGATGGGGCGCGAGGGGTCGCTGGCCTTCAACGAGGCCGCGACGCTCCGCCTGCGGGGCGCGGTGCAGGTGGATGCGCTGTGCGCAGCGGTCGGCGCGCTGGTGGCGCGCCACGAGGCGCTGCGGTCCACGTTCAGCCGCGATGGCCTGACGATGCTCGTGGGCGAGGCGCGACGGGATGTCGTCACGGTGCTGGACCTGTCCACCCTGGACTCCGCGATCCGGCATGAGCGGCGCGTAGCGCTGCTGAAGAACGTGGTGACGGAGGAGTTCGACCTCGAGCTCGGGCCACTCGCGCGCTTCGTCGTGGTGCGCCTCTCCGATGTCGACGTCGAGCTGGTGATCGCGGCACACCACATCGTCTGCGACGGCTGGTCGTTCGGCGTGCTCGCCTCGGACCTGGCGGCGCTCTACAACGCGCAGCGGTCCGGCGCGCCCGCGTGCCTACCAGCGGCCGAAGCGTTCAGCGCGCATGCCCGCGACGCCGCGGCCGCCGCGGTGTCCGGCGCGCGCCGCGAGGACGAGGCGTACTGGCTGGCGCGGTTCAGCGGAACGCTCCCGGTGCTCGACCTCCCGGCCGATCGCGTGCATCCTGCCATGCGCACCTTCGGAGCCGGTCGCGAGGATCGCCTGATCCCCGCCGAGGTCGCGGGTGCGGTGCGTGCGGCCGGTGCGAGGGCCGGCAGCAGCGTGTTCGTCACGCTCCTCACTGCGTTCGCAACGCTCGTGCACCGGTTCAGCGGGCAGGACGACATCGTGATCGGCGTGCCGGCGGCAGGTCAGTCGGCCATGGCGAAACCCGGGCTCGTCGGGCACTGCGTCAACATGCTGCCGATCCGCATCGCTGCCGACCCGGCGCGACCTTTCGACCGGATGCTCGCCGAGGTGCGCAGCACCACGCTCGACGCCTTCGAGCACCAGGCGATGGGTTTCGGCAGCCTCCTTGCACGGCTGCCCATCCCGCGCGATCCGAGCCGGTCGCCACTGGTGTCGGTCATCTTCAACCTCGACCGCTCGCTCCCACCGTCCGCGATGCCCTTCGACGGGCTCGAGGCCGACCTGCGCACCGTGCCGCGCGCGTTCGAGAACTTCGAGCTGTTCCTGAACGCCATCGAGACCGACGGCGGCATTGCGCTGGAGTGCCAGTACAACACGGCGCTGTTCGACGCCACGACGATCCGGCGGTGGCTGGAAAGCTACGAGGTGCTGCTGCGCGGTGCGGCTGCGGCGCCGTCGTCTCCGACCGGCGACCTGCCGGTGCTCACGGCATCGGATGCGGCGATCCTCGATCGCTGCAACGACACCGCCATGGCGCTGCCCCCGGTCCGGCTGGTGCACCGGCTGGTCGAGGCGCAGGTCATGCAGACCCCGGCAGCCGTCGCCGTGACGTTCGAGGGGCAGTCGCTCTCGTATGCGGAACTCGACCGGCGCGCGAACCGCCTCGCCCATCACCTGCGCGCCGCCGGTGCCGGTCGCGACAGGCTCGTCGGCCTCTGCCTGGACCGGTCGCCCGACCTGCTCGTGGGACTGCTGGCGATCCTCAAGTGCGGCGCGGGCTATGTGCCACTCGACCCGAACTATCCGTCCGACCGCCTGCAGTTCATGGCGACCGACGCGGCCCTGTCGGCACTCGTGACCGAGACACACCTCGCCGGCGACCTGCACCGCCTGGCACCCGTCGTCGTGCGGATCGACGCCGATGCCGATGCGATCGCAGCGCGTCCCGCGACGCCGCTCGAGCCGTCGCCGTCCGATGCTGGCCCCGATGACACGGCCTATGTGATCTACACCTCCGGGTCGACCGGCCGGCCGAAGGGAGTGCTCGTTCCGCATCGTGCAGTGGTCAACCTGCTCGCCAGTGTGCGGCGCGAACCGGGGCTCAGCGCCAGCGACGTGATGCTGGCGATCACCACCCTGTCGTTCGACATCGCGGTGTCCGAGGTGCTGCTGCCGCTCACGGTCGGGGCGCGGATCGTGCTTGCGTCCCGCGAGACAGCCACCGACGGGAGCGCACTGCTGCAGCTCATCGAGGCCAGCGGCGTGACGGTGATCGACGCCACACCGGCCACCTACCGACTGCTCCTGGCCGACGGGTGGCGGGGGAGCGGGTCGCTGCGGCTGATCTGCACCGGCGAGGCGATGCCGCGCGACCTCGCGCAGGTGCTCACCGGCTGTGCCCGGGAAGTGTGGAACGGCTACGGTCCCACCGAGACCACCGTCTGGTCGACGTTCGCGAGGATCACGGCGCCGGTGGACCGCGTGCTGATCGGCCGGCCGGTTGCGAACACGCAGGTGCGCATCCTCGACGCACGGGGGCACCAGGTGCCCGTCGGCGTGCCGGGCGAGTTGCTCATCGCGGGGGAGGGGGTGAGCAGGGGGTACCTCAACCGCCCCGACCTGACGCGTGAGCGCTTCATCGCGATGCCGGAGACACCGGGTCGCTGCCGCTACCGGACGGGCGACCTGGTGCGACTGCTCGCCACCGGGGAACTGGAGTGCCTCGGGCGCAACGACAACCAGGTGAAGGTGCGCGGGTTCCGGATCGAACCCGGCGAGATCGAGAGCGTGATTGCCCAGTGGCCCGGCGTGGAGTCGGCGGTGGTCGTGGCACGTGAGGATCGCGAGGGTGACGTGCGCCTCGTCGCCTACGTCGTCGCGGCGGCGGAGCAGGTGGTCGCCGACGGCCTTCGCGCACACGTGCGCGCGGCGCTCCCCGAGTACATGATCCCGAACCTCTTCATCACCCTGCCGTCACTGCCGCTCACGCCGAGCGGCAAGGTGGACCGCAAGTCCCTGCCGGCGCCCGACGCCGCGGCGGACGTGGGGCACGAGCGCGCCTTCGTCGAGCCGCGCACGGCGTCGGAGGCCATCGTCGCGTCGCTCTGGGCGGATGCGCTCGGGCTCGACCGTGTGAGCGTGCACGACGACTTCTTCGCACTGGGGGGGCATTCGCTCCTCGCCTCGCAGGTGTTGTCACGCCTCCGCCGCGACCACGGCGTGCTGGTGCCCTTCCGGCAGGTGTTCGAGTCACCGACCGTGGAGGCATTCGCCGCCACGGTCGACGCGGTGCAGGCCACCGGCGACACGGCGTCGTCGCCTGCACACGACGCGATCCCGCATCGCGCGGGCGCGCAGGATGCGCCGCTCTCGGTGCTCCAGGAGCGGCTCTGGATGCTGGAGGAGTTGCAGCCGGGTCAGCGCGCGGCGCACGCGCACAGCGCGGCCTGGATACTCACCGGTGCACTCGACCTGGACCGGCTGCAGCGCGCGCTCTCCGCGCTGGCGCAGCGCCACGCGGTGTTGCGCACCAGCTTCCGGCTGGTGAACGGTGAGCGCCGGCAGGTGGTCGCCGCGACGGGTCGCCTCGTGCTCGGCATCCGCGACCTGTCGCACCTCGACGCAGCGACGCAGGACGCCGCGCTGCAGGCCTTCTTCCACGAGCAGCAGCACGCGCCGTTCGACGTGGGAACGGACCCGCTCTTCCGCGCCGTCGTCCTCCGCCTCGGGCCGTCGTCGCACATGCTCTACACGCTGCAGCACGGCATGATCTGGGATGGGTGGAGTTTCGACCTTTTCCTGCAGGACCTTGCCGGGTTGTACGCCGCCGACGAGGCGGGGCGCGCCACGGCGCTGGCACCGCTGCCGGTGACCTACGGAGACTTTGCCGCGTGGCAGTCGGGCTGGATGGACGGGGCGGAGGCGGCGCGGCAGGCTGCGTGGTGGCGAAGCCGGCTCGGTGGTGAGCTGCACGAGCTGGCACTGGCGACCGACCATGCACGACCGGCCGTGTCATCACACGGCGGCGCACAGGCCACCCTGGCGTTCACCGCCGGCGAGGCGGAACAGCTTCGTGCGCTGGCGCGGCGGCACGATGCCACTCTCTTCATGGTGGTGTTCGCGGCGTACAACGTGCTGCTGCATCGCTACTCGGGCCAGCGCGACCTGCTGGTCGGTTCGCCGGTGCGGGCGCGCACCCGGCCGGAGCTCGAGCCGGTGATCGGACCCTTTGTCAACACGGTGCTGCTCCGCACGCAGCTCGACCCGGCACAGCGGTTCACGGACGTGCTGGCAGCGGTGCGTGACGTCACGCTCGATGCGTTCAGCAACCAGGAGTTGCCGTTCGAGCGGCTCGACACGCGCGTGCCGCCGCTGCGGGTGCTGTTCTCCATGCAGGATGCCCGGGAACGGCCGGTGCGGATGGGCACGCTGGGGCTCGAGCAGTACCATGTCCCGCAGCACTTCGCGATGAACGACATGATGCTGTGGATGATGGAATCCCGGGAGAAGCTCATCGCGGTGCTGAACTACAGCACGGAGCTCTTCGAGCCGGCCAGCGCCGACCTGTTCCTGGCACAACTGCAGGCGTTGCTGCGCGGCATCATCGCGGCCCCCGATGCCACGATCCTCAGCTTCGACCTCTCATCGCCGGCACAGTCCGGCGAAGCCAGCGTGCCTGCGGTGCCCGCGCCGGCAGCGCGATCCGTCGTCGCGGCGATCCGCTGGTGGGCCAGCCAGGATCCGGCGCGTGTGGCAGTGCGCGATGGGCGGGAGTTCTGCACGTACGGTGAGCTCGTCGCGAGGGCGCAGCGGGTGGCCAGCCACCTCGCACACCGCGGGTACGGACCGGGCCGTGCCGTGGCGATCGCGGTCTCGCGGGGTATCGATCGCAGCGCCCTGCTCATCGGCGCGCTGTGGGCCGGATGCCCGGTGTTGTGCCTCGACGGCGACGACGCGTCGGAGAGCAGTGCAGCGGCCATGCAGCGCAGTGATGCGGTCGCCTGTATCGCCGAGGGAGAGCGGAGCGCCGGAGCGGGTGTCGCGGTCCTGCGTGCAGAGACGCTGCTGCATGCCGATGCGACGCCGGGCGAGCCCGATGATCGATCGGCGTGCGCCTCGGTGATCTCCGGTGCGCCGGACGACGACGGCACGGCCTACCCGGCACGCCGCACCCAGCACGACCTGGCACTGGCAGTGGCGGCTGCAGGTGAGGTGATGGGGCTGCAGCGCGACGACGTCGTGCTCGCGATGCTGCCGGCAGCAGCACCACTCGCGACGGTCGAGGTGTTCCTGCCGCTGGTGCACGGTGGTGCCCTCGTGTTCGCGTCGGACGACGCACGCGAGGAACCGCTCGACCTGGGTGACGAACTCGCTGAGGTGGCGGCGACGGTGATGTTCGCGACGGAAGACACCTGGCGGGGACTGCTCGAGACGACCTGGCAGGCGCCCGACCGCTTCGCCGCGCTGCTCGTTTCCGGTGGCCCAGCGGATGCGGCGCAGTTGCGTACGCTGGCCTCGCGAGCGAGCAGCGCATGGACCCTCCTCGCCGACGGCTCTGCGATGGGCCGGATCCTGCCCGGCGATGACACCAGCGTCGTCGAGCATGGGCTCGGCGGCGCGTTCCGTGTGGTCGATGGCTCGGGCGTCGCGGTGCCACGTGGCGTCCCTGGTGTGCTGCAGGGCACCGGCGGCGCGGCAGAGGCGCAGCCCTCGTGGCGCGCCCGCCACACGGCGGGTGGCCGCGTGCATCTGCTCGCGGCTGACGCCGACTGGATCTGGATGGAGGGTGTGCAAGTCCGCGCCGCAGCCGTCGAGCGAGCGATCGCGGGCCATGCCGCCGTGGCCGACGCGGCGGTGGCGGTCCACCGTGATGCCCGCGGCAACCGACGCCTCGTGGGGTACGTCGTCCCGGTGCCGGGCAGGCACGTCACCGAGACCGAGCTCCGGGCTGCGGTTCGTGCGCGACTCCCGCGCCGCTGCATCCCGCACCGGTTCGCCGAGGTCGCGGCGATCCCGCGCCGCGTCGACGGACGGGTGATCCGTGACGCGCTCGGCTCACCGTTCGCACCATCGGCGACGGATCATGCGTCGGGCGCCCCACGTACCGCCACCGAGGTGCTGCTCGCGTCGCAGTGGCGCGCCGTGCTCGAGCTGGAGCAGGTCGCGGTCGGTGACAACTTCTTTCACCTGGGTGGCACGTCGCTGCTCTGCTTCCGTGTGATCGAGCAGGTGCGCAGGGCCACGGGGCGGGTGCTCAATCCGCGTTCGCTCCTCGTCGGCACGCTCGGGCAGGTGGCCGCCGAACTCGATCGCGACGCACCCACGCCTGCCGACGCACCTGCCCCCGTCGGTGGCGTGCTCTCACGGATCCGGGAGCTGGCCCGCGGCATCGGCGACTGACCGCGGCTGCGTTCGCGCGTCAGGGCACCGGTGGCGCGAGCGTTTCCAGGAAGAAGGCTCGGAGTCGCGATGCGACGCTGGTGTCGGCCGCGATGTAGCCGCCGTGACTGGCCGCCGGCACCACCCAGAGCTGCTTGGGCTCCCCGGCAGCGGCGTGCACGGCGCGCGTCAGCGGCGGGGGAACGGTGACATCCCGGAGGCCGGTGATGAAGACGATCGGGCGGGGGGCGATCCCGGCGACGATGTCCACCACGCGGTCCGGCCGGCGCGCGAGGCCGGCGAGCCTGGCGCCGAGCACCGCCCCCCACTGCGCGGCGAGCCCGGAGCGCTGGTACTCGGCCAGCGTCTGTGACCGGGGCTCGTCGAACGCACCTTCCACCACGAAACCCGCGACACGCATATCGCTGGCCCCTTCCAGCAGCGACGCCCAACTGCCGAGCGAGAATCCCAGGATCCCGATGCGGCCCGGGCGTACATCCGGGCGACTCGCGACGAAATCGACGGCGCCACGGACGGCAGCGCGCTCCGCGTCGCCCACGCCGATCGTGCCGTCGCTCTCGCCGCAGCCCGGCCAATCGAAGACCAGCACACCAAGGCCGCCAGCCACGAGCGCACGGGCCTCGTTCAGCATGCCGGTCCTGTCCGTGCCGCTCCCCCCCGCGAGGATCACGGCTGCCCCGGTGCGCGACGGCACGTACCAGCCCCGCAGCGTGGTCCCGCTCGCGCCGGCGAACTGCACGTCCTGCACCCCGGGAAGCGACCCGTCCCGCGGCCGTTGCGGGCGCGAGCGTGGTGCATGGAAGTTATTGTACTCGTATCGCGCGCTATGGACCCCGCGCGCGAGTTGCCAGCTCACGAGCAGGACGACGATGACGAGTACGAGACGCCCCAGGAGCTTCATGCCGGGAATCGCGGTGCGGTGGTGCGGTCGCGCGACGACGTGGCGCGCGCGGGTCGCGTGACCACGGCTGGAAGATACGGCGCGGTGCGGCGGGTGTCCGGCGGGGAGCGATGACCAGCCCGGCCGCCCTCGCGGATGACGTGCGTCGGTTTCGCCGGCTCCCGGTGCCGGCGCCGTTCGCGGAGTACGGCGCTGCGGCGTGTGTCGCGCTGGCCGAGGTGTCCGCGGCGGCCAGCGGCACGGGCGAGGTGGAGATGTCCCACGCCGTCCTCGCGGCCTCGTTGGACAGGGCGGTGCGGTCCCGGATCCGGTCGCACCTGGCCGGCCGCCACTGCGCAGGCACGGCCATCGCGGCACTCACCGGTGCCGACGCCGCTGTCACGATTCCGATCGGACCGCTCGGCGCTCCGGTGTGGCCGGCGGGGCTGGTCGGGTCGATCACGCATGGGGGCCCACTTGCCGCCGCGGTGGTGGCGCCGGACAGCAGGTGGCGGGGAATCGGCATCGACTGCGAGCGACTCCTGCCCGACGCCGAGTCGGACGACATCGTCGGGCTCGTGTTCCCCGAAGCGGCAGCCACGCGCGTCCTGAGCGCGGGTGTGCCCGCGAGTCGTGGCAGACTCGTCTCGGTGGCCTTCTCCGCGAAGGAGAGCCTCTACAAGTGCCTCGCACCGCTGGCGGGGCAGTTCTTCGACTTCACGGCGGCACGGGTCGAGGAGATCGACTTCGAGCGCGGCACGGTGCGGCTGCTGGTGACGGAGCCGGTCGGCGGACCCATCGCACCCGGGCTGTTGCTCACGGCGCGCTTCCGCGTCGATCAGGATCATGTCTACTCGGCCGTCGGTCTCCCCGTCCTCGACCACACTCCCGGCGCCAGCGCGCCACCCGGGTGAGTGGCAGCCACGCCCCGTGATGATTCCCGCCCGGGCCGTCCCGCACACCGTCCCGACGTTCTTCGGCAGTGCGGAGCGTCGGCTCTTCGGCCTGTATCACGCGCCATCCGGCGACACGGTCCGCGCAGCTGGTGTCGTGTTGTGCCATCCGGCGCCGCAGGAGTACAGCCAGACCTACTGGGCGTTCAACAAGCTGGCGGGTATGTTGGCGTCCGCCGGCTTCCACGTGTTGCGCTTCGACTACGGCGGCACCGGTGACTCGTCGGGTGAGTCGGCCGACGCGCGGCTGGCCCAGTGGGTGGGTGACATCGGTACCGCGGTGCAGGAGCTGCGTGACCTCGCGGGCGTCCGGCGCATCTCACTCGTCGGCATGCGCGTCGGTGCGGCACTGGCGGCGCGTGCGACGGCTGCAGGCGTGCGCGTTCGTGACCTTGTGCTGTGGGAGCCGGTGGTCTCGGGCCCGGCGTACCTGGCGGAGCTGGACGCCGTCGAGGATCGCCGTCTGGGGCTGCTCAACTATCCCGAACCCGACACGCGCCTGGACGATGAGCTGATGGGCTATGCGTTCCCCCACGCCATGCGTCGCGAGACCGCTGCCATCGACCTCACGACGGAGTCGGTCGGTCGTGCCGACCGGCTGCTCATCGTCGGCGCGCTCGACGTCCCGTCGTGGGCCACGATCGCGGCCCGGTCGGCGGCGGCGGGCATCGCTGCCACCGTGACCCGTGTCCCGGATCCCGTGCTCTATGCAGGTGTCGGCCATCCGTCGGACACGATCCTGCCACACGAGGCGCCGCTGGCGATCACGGCGTTCCTTGCCCGGGCGAACGCATGACCGAACGTGCGGTGGCGTTCGGGCCGCGCAATGGGCTCATCGGAGTGCTCACGGAACCACAGGTGCCGGCGGCCGGCGTGCGGCGTGCGGTGATCATGTCGAACATCGGCATGCATCACCGGGTCGGGCCGTTCCGCCTGTACGTCGAGCTGGCACGACGGCTGGCGGCCAGCGGGCTGCATGTGCTGCGCTTCGACCTGTCCGGCATGGGCGACAGCCTGCTGCGCACGGATGTCGTGACCACGGCCGAGCGCGCCGCGGCTGACCTGGCGGATGCGATGGACTGGCTGCAGCGGGAATGTGGGGTGGGGGAGTTCCTGCTGGTGGGCCTGTGCTCGGGCGTGGACAGTACGCACGCTGCCGCGGCCCGGGACGAGCGCGTGGTGGGGGCGGTGTTCATCGACGGGTATTCGTATCCCACGCCCGGCTATCGCATCCGCCACCTGACACGCCGACCCCTGCAGGCCGGCCGCTGGGTGCGATTCGGGCAGCGCCTGCTCCGGGGCGAGCGCCGCACGGCGCGCGCGTCGGACAACGCGACGGTCTTCGCGCGCGAGACACCGGACCGGCCGCAGTTCGCACGCGATGTCGGCGCCATGACGGCGCGCGGTGCGCGGCTGCTCTTCATCTACACTGGTGGCGTGTACCACCGCTTCAACTCCCCGCGCCAGGTGCACGAGATGCTCGCCGGCGCGGTCCGCCTCGATCGCATCGAGGTGGACCTCATGCGCGACGCCGATCACGTGTTCTCGCGCACGGAGCAGCGTCGCGCGCTCTACGACCGGGTGGTCGGCTGGGCGGCGTCGATCGGGGGCTGAGCGCCCGCGGGGATCCGGCCGGTCAGGGCGTGATGACGAGCGTGCTCACGCTCATCGACGGCATGCTGTAGTCCACCGTCGAGCCGGTGATCGTGGGCGCCGCTGCCGCGCGCGTCGGGGAAGGCGAACCGTGCATCATCACCCACGCGCCGGCGGAGCCGGGCGTGAAGCCGCCGGCGATGCCGATGTGCGCGACGCGCGTCGTGGAGGTCTTGTTGATCGCCACCACCACCAGCCGCCCGCTCGCATCGCGGCTTGCGTAGACCGAGCTCGCCGCCACGTCCGATGACCGTGCTTGCACCCCCGTGTCGCCGAACCGGCCGCCGGAGCCGTCGTAGTTCAGGAACATGCGGAAGGCGCCGAAGACGTACGCGTACGCCTTGCGCCCATCGCCATTCCACGGTGCCGCCCAGACCTGAGCCTGCGGCCAGAGTGCCGCGGCGAACAGCCCCTCGCGCCCGAACACGCCCAGCGCGTCGGCCTGCGCCACGCCGCCGGAGATGTCGCCCCCGCGGCCGTAGTAGTACTCCGTGATGGCCAGCTTCGTCCCGGGATAGTGCGCCGCCACCTGCGCCCGCAGCCGCGGGAGGAGGCGGATCGGTCCGCCCGTCACGCCGGACACCCAGCTCCCCTCGTCGTACGTCGGGTCCCAGAGCGAACGCGGCGCCTGCACACGCTTCTGGATCATCGCCGCATCCTGCACGGCGTAGTCGTTCCCGATCTCGCCGTTGCTGGTGCCGCTCGCCCCGTACCAGTGCAGGTCGAGCACGTCCAGCAGTCGCCTGCCGCCCGCAGTGTGGGCGGCGCGCATGCGGTCCAGGTACACGTCGAAGAAGTTCTGCGCGCCGAACTGCGGATCGGGCGAGGGATACCGGCCGGCCGTCACGACGCCGGCGTAGGTGGCGACGGCGGGGCCGAACACCAGCGCCTCCGGCAGCACGGCCTTGATGGCGCGGGCATAGGCAATGCTCGTGTCGCTCAGGCCGGCGAACGACTGCAGTCGCGGCGAGGCGGCGCGATCGCCGCTGTCACTCTGGATCTGCTTGTGCGTGGAGTGCCAGATGTCCGGTTCGTTGTCCAGGGTGAAGAAGACCGGTGCCGTGGCATGCGTCTCGCGCCCGGGAAACGTCCGGCTGAACCAGTGCACGAACTCGTCCTGGTACACCACGCCATCGCGCGTGTCCGGTGCCACGGAGAACGCGGCCCCCTTCGCCGCGCGGCTCGGCAGGAAGTGGCGGGAGAGCCGTGTGGCACGTGTCGCGTCGGCGGTGTCGAGTGGCTCCCCGTTGGCGTTGCCTGCGACGTGGCCGAGCATCGGCACCGTCGCCATGAAGGCCTGCCCACGCGCGAACGAGGGTGCGGCGCGCGTCCGGACGGCCTCACCGGGCGTGCCGCTCGCGCTCAGGAACTCGTCATTCTGGAAGCGGTAGTCACGGCCGGCGTTGCTGTGGTTCGTCTCCCAGTTCCAGGCCGTGAGCCGGTTGCCGCCGAACCGGTTCAGCGTCATCTCGGGCGGCGGCGTCGCGCCTCCATAGGCGCTGGGGTCGTCGATGAAGTTGCCACCGTAGATGAACCGGGAGATCGCGAACGTCACCGCGGGATCGATCGTGAAGGTGACATCGGCGCCGACGGGCTCACCGACGCCGGTGCTCCGGTCGGGTGACGCGCCGCCACAACCGATCAGCAGCGCGATCGAGAACCCGAGTGCGCGGCGGATCAACTTGCCGGACGAAGAGGCGAACTGGAGCATGTCGTGAATTTAGTGTCGGGAGGGCCAGGAAAGATCCGGTACCCGGGCCCACGCATGTACCTTGGATCGATCATGTCGGCAATCCGCGCACTGACGCTTGGGCTCGCGCTGCATGCCCTCACCGCCGCCGCTGCAGCGCAGGGCAGCCGGACGGCAGCGTCCGTTCCCATTCGTACGGCAGCATCGGTGCCAGCGATGCCGGCCCGGGCCGCCGCCGAGACGGTGGGCCGCGATGCGCGCCGTATGAACTCGCTCACCGGTACAGGGCCATGGACGTTCTGTGGCGCGCTGGGCGCAAGCTGCCAGTTCGCCGGCCGCCGGGACGTCCGCCTGGTGAGCGGTGAAACCGTCGTGCTGCGCGGGGAGGTATTCGGACAGCTGCGGTGCGCCGTCGACGCCTTCGGTGCCCCGGACATGACTCCACCGGCTGGCGCCAGATGCGAGTACGGCCCACTCGCGCTCCGCACGCTCGCCAACCCGCGTCCCGCCGGCTCACCGCTGCCGGCGACCGTCCAGGTGGCGCTCGGCGCGACCGGGTGGGGCAGTGGCCGGTCGCGCCGCGGAGACACCGACTCACCGCTCAGCGTCGGCGAAGGCATCTTCCGGACGAGCTGCCAGCTCGCGGGGATCCAGTTCAGTGATCCCGTCGGCAATCCGGCGCGCGTCGGTCCGGTTCCGCTGTCGGTCTTCTTCGGCAACACGGCGTTCGCCGCAGCCACCGTCACCCCTGCGGCCAGGACGACCGGGAACTCCACCTGTCGCGGCGGCACGCTGGATCGCTCGGCGTACTACCTGCCGGCGGTGGTGGACACACAGTCCGGGGAAGTGCAGGTGCCGGGAGACGGCGTGTTCCACCTCGGCACCGGGCTCAACGTCGATCCGGCGTCCCTGCATGCCGTCCCGCGAGGCCTGGTGATGCTCGCGGGGGACATGACGGCGCGCCGCCTGCAGCGCTACATCACCGAGTGGACCTGCCGCACCCGGTGGGTGCAGAACGACGGGACGATTCCCGCCTGTCCGGTGGGTGATGCCGTGCGCCTCTCGGTCCATTTCCCGCAGTGCTGGGACGGCGTGCACCTGGACTCCCCCAACCATCGCAGCCACATGGCGTATGCGGTGTATCTCGGCGGGCCGCAGCGCAGCAGCTGTCCTTCCACGCACCCGGTGGTGCTGCCCCAGCTCACGCAGGTCGTGGAATACGAGGTGCGCGCCGGGGCATCGCCACACAACTGGCGCCTCGCCACCGACAACTACCCGCGAAGCACCCGCGGCGGCCTGTCCGCGCACGCGTACTGGGTGAACGGCTGGGATCCGGCCACGATGAACGCGATCGTCTCCGAGTGCCTCGTCCGCGGCGTGGATTGCGGACTGGGGCTCATCGGGCGCGGCGTCGAACTGTTCTGACCAGCGTGGCCGGGGCACAGACGCCGCGGCACTCAGTCAGCGGCCAGCCCGTCCTCGTGCACGCGCCGTTCCTCGGCCAGTCCCAGCACGCGCCGCATCCCGTTGTCGAACCGGGGCGTGGAGAATCGCTGGGCATTGCTCCGGCAGGCCTCGGCGGTGATCTCACGCTCGTGGGCGTAGAAGTCGTCCAGCGCACGCACGATCGCGTTCGGGGTCTGCGCCCCGAAGAAGACGCCGGTGGGTCGCTCGTGGTCGAGGCCCCGGATCGTCTCGGTGGCCGCACCGCGCCCGAACGCGATCACCGGCGTGCCGCACGACTGCGCCTCCAGCGGCGTGATCCCGAAGTCCTCCTCGGCCGCGAAGAGGAACGCGCGCGATGACTGCAGGTGGCGGCGCAGCTCGGGCAGCGGCAGCCGGCCGGTGAAGTGCACGTTCGGTGGCGCGCCGGCGGCGATGGCCGCGCGCCCCGGGCCGTCGCCGATCACGATCAGGCGCTCGTTCGGGCGCAGCCGGAAGGCCTCCACCAGCAGGTCGATGCGCTTGTACTGCACGATGCGGCCGGCGGTGACGAAGTTCGTCGAGCGCGGCTCGGCATTCAGCGTGAACCCCTCGGTGTCCACGGGCGGGTGCACGACGACGCTCTCGCGACCGTAGCATCGCTTGATCCGGGCCGAGATGTAGGCGGAATTCGCGACGAACTCCGTCACGCCGGCGGCGCTGCGCCGGTCCCAGTCCCGCAGCTGCGACAGCACCTGCCGCGCCGCCCATGCCTTCGGGCCGCGGAAGCCGCTGGTGTCGAGGTAGGCACTCTCCAGGTCCCACGCGTACCGCATCGGCGTATGGCAGTAGCAGACGTGTCGCGTGCCCTTCGGCACCGTGATGCCCTTCGCCACCGCATGCGAGCTCGAGACGATCAGGTCGTAGCCGGTGAAGTCCCACGCCTTGATGGCCATCGGCATCAGCGGCAGCAGCATCCGGTACTTCTCGGCCAGCCGCGGCATGTGTTGCAGCGCGGTGGTGTGCGGCTTCCGGCCGAGCAGCCCGCCGCGGTACTCCTCGGGCAGCACGTCGATGGTCGAGAAGAGCTCCGCCTCCGGCAGCAGCGTGAGGAGCCGCTCCAGCACGCACTCGGCGCCGGCCCACGTCGTCAGCCAGTCATGGATGATGGCAACGCGCATCAGGCGAGGCACCGGTCGAGGTGCGCGAGCACCTGCGCGGCGGCGCGCTGTGGAGCGTGGGTCATGTCGACAAAGGTCAAAGACGGCAGGCCGTCGGGAAAGGCCGCGATTCCGGAGGCATCCGGGTTGTTGAGCACCACGGTCGGACGGCCGTGGCCCAGGGCGAGGTGGGCGACCACCGACTCGACTCCGATGGCCGCCCGCGCCTGGCCGGCCAGCGTGACGAGCTCCGCGAACGACGTCCGCCCCATCGCGTCGATGACGCGATCGCCCGGCAGCAGCGCCCGCAGCCAGGCGAACCGTTCGCGGTCGCCCGCGCTGCCGGCCAGCACCACTGGCGCGCGCTCCGCCAGTGCCGGCAGCAAGGCGCTCCACAGCGCGGGCGGCGCCTCCTTCACCGTGCTGCGGCTGCCAGGCTGCACGATGATCGGCGCGTCGCTGGTGAGGGTACCGCCGGCGGGAAGCACCGGCCCCGCATACGTCGCCGGCGGCAGGCCCAGCACGTCGAGCACATGCAGCCAGTTCTGCCCCAGCGATGCGCCGGGCGCATACGGAATCAGCGCATGGTACTGCCAGCTCCGGCCGCGCAGGCCGAAGCCCACGCGCAGCGGTGCGCCGCTGTCGATGGCGAGGCCGATGGTGTTCGGCGACGTACAACGGATATCGAGGTACACTGCCGGCTGCAGGGCCCGGAGGGCGGCGGCGGCGCTGGCGTGTGTCTCCTGTTCCAGGCGGAGCCGCGCGGGCCACGAGCGGCCGGACGGCTGCAGCCAGGCCGCGTCGTACGTCACGAGCTCGTGCACGTATCCGTGCGCCACCAGCCAGCGCGCGACGTCGTTCGCCCACGAGCCGTGCACCAGCACCAACCGCGCATCCGGCAGGCGGTCACGCAGCGCGCGGAAGAGTGCGGTCGCCTGCACCAGGTCACCGAAATGGTCCGGCTTGGCGATGACGATCGTGGCCTGGGAGAGGTCGGGCACGGCGCGGGGACCCGCCGGCGCGCTCACCAGTCGCCGTCCCTGGTCCACCAGGGCCAGTCCCGTCACCAGCGGCGCAGGGTACCACGTCGGGAGCAGGTACTGGCGGCCGAGAATCTCGACCAGCTGTGGCCGGCTCATCGACACCACTGCGCCAGGACAGGCGCAGCAGGGAAGGACAGATGAGGTCGGTGCTCCGTGAACATCCAGAAAACTACTGGGTTCGGGATGGTGCATCCAGCGCCCGCGGCACGGGAACGCCGCCTGGGTCAGCCGCCACGGTTCGAGACCGCGCCGGCGGGCGTGAGGATGAAGTGCGCCGTGCAGGGCAGCAGCCGGGTCAGGACCGGCAGCGCGCCGAGCACCGTGAAGTAGAGGGTCGCCCCGCGGCCACGGTGCCGGATGCTGGTCGAGTAGCGGACCTCGCAGTGCAGCCCCTGCCGTGCCGCCGCGGCACGCACGTCGCCAGGCTTCAGCACATGCTCGGGCACGTCCACGCGCTTGCGGTTCACGCGTCGCTCGGCCGCGCGGTGAAGCCATCGCGGCGCCGTCGGTTCATACAGCCAGAGGCAGTGGCCGCGCGGCGTCAGGACCCGGCCGACCTCACGCAGCGCGGCATCGTGGTCCACGAAATGGTGCGCAGCGGCGAAGCAGAACAGCAGGTCCACGCTGGCATCGTCGAACGGCAGGGCCTGTGCGGGCGCCGCATGCGCCGCGTCGAGGCGGCAGGCGAACACACGCTCCCAGATGCCGCGGCCAGCGATCGCCTCCGGCACGGCGTCAGTGAGCGCCACGCTGGCGGCCGGGAATCGGCGCTTCACCAGGCATGACGCCCACCCCTGGCCGCCTCCCACTTCCACGATCCGGCGCGCCCCGGCGAAGAGTGGCGTGAACTCGTGCACGAGGTCGAAGAAGATGGCCGCATCCTGCGTCTTGTTGACGAGGTTCTCGAGCGTGTCCGCGCCAGGCTTCTCGAACGGGTCGGCGCCCCAGAACGTCGCCTCGCTCGCGATCTGGGCCCGCACGTCGTCACGCACCGGCGGCGTTTTCCGGGGATCGGCCGTGCCGGCCTCCATCGCCGTCACGCCATCGCCGCCGCAGTCGCGGCATCGCGTTCCTCGCGCAGCCGCACCCCGACGACCATCCCGCAGAACGCCCAGATGAACAGCACCGTCATGCTCGGGAAGGTGAAGAGTCCCAGCGCCACTGCGGCGAGCCCGGCCCGGAAGGCCAGGCCCGGGGCGCCGGCGGCTTGCGTCCATACCCGCTTCGCGAAGGTCAGCACCAGGGCCAGCCCCACCACCCCGGTCTCGGCGAGGATCTCGACCCAGGGGTTGTTCGCGATCGGCTTCACCGGCCGCGCACGGTCGAAGAAGTCGGTGAGCTGGTATGGACGGTAATTGAAGCCGTAGTGGGACAATCCAACGCCCATCAGGGGATGGTCCGCCGACATCCGCAGTCCCGCGACCGCGAGGTCGAGCCGGTCCAGCTTCGACCCGAACTCCTCGGTGGACAGCTTCGCGATGAAGAACTCCGAGACGTATCCCGTCGCCACCAGGATCGCCACGACGATGCCCGCTGCCGCGAGGAAGAGCGCGAGGGCATAGAACTTCCCGCGCGGGTCGCGGTCCTGCGCGCCGACGCCCATCGCGTAGATGCACCCGAACAGCGCCAGCGCAACCACGTTGGCAGTGGAGAAGGTGATGAACACCGTCGTGGCCAGGAACACCGCCGTCCAGCGCCAGCGCATCCAGAGTGCCACGGCCAGCGAGGTCAGGAGGTACATCGCGAAGTAGTTCCCCTCCTCGAACGTCCCGCCGCGGAACAGTTCACGCCCGGCGATGTTGATGATCTGCGGACTCACCATCCCCGGCAGGAGCGGTGCCGGCAGCCCGAACACCGACGACAGCAGCAGCAACCAGCCGTAGATGGCGGCCGTGATCGCGCCCACGCACCACCAGCGCCCCACCCGCCGCGCGTCCTCGTAGGTCGCCGTCGCGACGAGGGCGAAGGCGAAGAGCGCCACCAGCCAGTACGCCACCTTGATCACCGCGTCACCCACCGGGCCGACGCGCGCCTCGAACCCCTCGGTCGTGAACGAGTCGAGCGGGACCGCGAGACGGATCGCCAGCACTGCCGTGGCCCACGCCAGCATCGCGAGGACCGGCCGGGCGTACCGTGCCAGCCCCGGCGCCAGCACCGCGCGCCCCTCCCACAACATCAGCGCACCGCAGATGCACAGCACCAGTTCGTAGATCTTCACCGGGAACACGATGCGCAGCGTCATCGCGTAGGTGAACGGCAGTGTGCCCACCACCAGCAGCGTGGCAAGGTGGCGCACCGATGCCGTGCTCGGCGAGGCCAGCCGGCGCTCCTGGATGGCGATCGCCGACATGGGCGCGCTCAGGAAACGGCGCGGATCGGCGTGTCGGTCAGCACGTAACGCGCGGATTGCGCCGGTGCCCGCCGGTCCGCCAGCGCCGCCAGCACTGCCACGACGAACCCGAGCATCAGCCCCACTCCTGCTGCGAGTCCGCCCCAGAGCAGCGGGCGCTGGAGAGGCCGGTCAGGGGGCGTGGCGACATCGACGGTGGTCAGCAGCGGCGTGTCGCGGACTTCCGCCACGCGGCTCTCCTCGAACGTCTTCGTGAGGCCGACCAGGATCCCCTCCTTCACGCGCACCATCCGGTCGAGCTGGTCGTACATCGCCAGCAGCCGCGGCGACTCGTAGTAGTTCCGGTTGGCATCGAGGAACGACTGGCGCGCATGCTCCGCGGAATCGAGTTCCGCCTGCGCCGTCACCAGGCGCGCCTCGGCGAACCGGCGCTGCTCGGTCGAGGCGCGCTGCCGCCGCTCGAGGTTGAAGCGGTTGAGCAACTGGAGCATGTGGTTCGCCACCGCCGCCGAGAGCACGGGGTCGCGCAGCGTCACGCTCAGGTTCACGATGCTGCTCTTGCGGCTGATGACGACCAGCACCTTGCGCTTGAACTTCCGCATTCCGTTGCCGAAGCGGCGCTCGGGCGTGCTGCCCGACACGTCGAGCAGTTCCAGCAGGGGCTTCTTCACCGCCGGCTGCGCCGGATCCGCGAACGGGGTGCGCAGCGTGGTGGCAAGGAGTTCGCTGCTGGTGAGCACGTCGGCGAAGAACTCGGTGGACGGGCCGTCCTTGAGCCGCGCCAGCGCACTGGCCCCGCCGGCGTCCCCGAGCAGCGAGCCGATGCCGCCGAGCGCGCCGAGCAGGCTGGTGTTGTTGGAGCCGAGCGCCTGCTCGGGCACGAAGGTGGTGGTGGCGGTCCAGGTCTTCGGCCAGAGCAGCGCCGCTGCCGCACCCAGGCCGGCCGCGAGGAACGGGGCCACCACGATCCAGCTCCAGCGGCGCAGCAGGCCGCGGCGCAGCTCGACGATCGAGAACTCCTCGACCGGCAAGGACGTCGCACTGGTGCTGGCTGGCGCGGGCTCAGGAGTCACGGCGGGGAAGACGATGGGTGATCGGTCGCGGCCGTCGGCCGTGGCGCCGGCAGGCCACCGGCGAGCACGAGCCGCGCCACTGCGGCCGCCCTTCGGCGGTCGCCGCGCCGCAGACGATTGAGCGCGGCTCCGAACAGGCTCGAATATACGGCGGGCAGCCGCCCGGGGAAAAAGCGTCGCGTGAGCCGAAGCCTGGCCGAGATGCCGCACAGGTCCGCCAGCTCGCTCCGGGCCTGCACCGCACGCACGCCGGCGCCGATGGTCGCCCCCTCACGGTGCCAGACCACCGCCTCGGCCACCAGCCGCGTCGACCAGCCACGGGCCCGGCAGCTCCAGTCGAGCTCCTCGCCATAGAGGAAACTCTCCTCGTTCAGCAGCCCCACCGTGCGCAGCGCCGCGGCGCGGATGACCCAGCTCGCGCCGTACACATAGCCCGGCGGAGTGGGGATCCGGCTCAGCGGCTGGGCCAGGCTCGCGCCGTCGTGCAGCCGCTGGCTGGTGGCCAGCCAGGCGTTCCAGCGGCACCAGCCCACCGACTGCACGATCGTGGGACGGTCGTAGTAGCAGACCGTGGTGCCGAACTGCCCGACCGTGGCCGGCGCCGCGTCCAGGGCGGCACGGATGGCCTGGACACAGGGGCCGTCGACCACGGTGTCGTTGTTGAGCAGCCAGACGGCATCCACTCGTGCGTCGGAGAGCGCCACCCGGATCCCGGTGTTCATCCCGGCGGCGAAACCGCGGTTGTCACCGCTCGTGACGAAAGCCCACGGCGCGGCGCGCGGCGGGGCCTCCTGGTCGTCGTCGAGGAGCTGCCACGTGGCGTCCGGATCGCCGTCGAGCGGCCACCAATGCGAGGCGACGGTGTCATGCACCGGACGGGCCGTCCCGGTGCACCCGCCGTGTATCCATCCCCGCACGCGCGCGGCACTGTCGTCGGGTGAGGCGTTGTCCACCACGATCACGCGCGCGAGGCCCGCGCGCACCGCCGGCACGAGGCTCTGCAGGCAGGTCACGGTGTCGCGCCAGCGGCCGTACTGCAGCACCACCACGGCGAGCACAGGCGCACTCACGGGGCACCACCCAGTGGGCCCAGGACCAGTCGTTCAGACGCCGGACGCTGCATCCAGAGCACCACCGGTGCCAGCAGCGTGACCGCCAGCGCGCCGGCCAGGGGGAGACGTGCCGACGGGGCGATGAGCGCGGATCCGAGCCAGGCACAGAGCGCCACCGACGCGACGCCGCCGGCGGAGAGCAGCATGCTGCGCACCGGCAGGGCAGCGACGCGCTGTGAGAGGGCGGCCAGCAGCAGCGCGTCACACACCGCGCGGATCGACCACGCGGCAGCCACGCCGACGATCCCGGCGCGCTGCACGCCCACCCACAGCAGAAGCGCGAAGGGCACCACCTCGAGCAGGTGCAGCGTCGCGGTCCATTTCGCGCGCCCGCTGGCCTGCAGGATGGTGATCGGGGCGGCCGCGATGCAGTTGGCCGCGAGTCCGATGGCGAGGATGCGCAGCACCGTCACGCTGTCGCCGGAGTACTGCGCCCCACCGGCCAGTTGCAGCAGCCACGGCGCGAGGAGGCAGGCCACGCAGCAGGCGGGCACCACGAGCGCAGTGAGCAGGCGCACCGCGGCAGCGTACAACGGCGCCATGCGTCCGGGCTCCGATTCCGCCGCCGCAGCGACTGCGGGGAAGACGACCATCATCAGGGCGCCGGGCACGATCCAGAGCTTCGTGATCGCTTCCCACGGCACGGCATAGAGCGCCACCGCACTCACGGAGATGAACGAGCCGATCAGGAACCGGTCGGCCACGGTCATCAGCGGGCTGAGGACGTTGCTGACGGTCATCCATGCGCCGGCGCGCAGCAGCGGCCGCAGGTAGGCGGTCGCCGCGCCATCACCGGGGCTCCGCGTGAGTTCGGCGCGCGCGAGGCTCGCATAGCGCCACCACGCCCACAGTCGCACGCCGGCCAGTGTCGCGGCGATCACCGTGAGCGAGGCCGTGAACGGCAGCAGCAGCAACGGCACCAGGAAGGTGCCCACGCTCACCGGGAGCCGCACGAAGTTGATCGCCGTGAACCGCTGCCGGGCCTCGAGCACGGCCCGTGGCGCACTGGCACCGGTCACGGCCGGCACCGAGAGCGCGAACAACACGGAGCTCATCACCGCGTCCGATCGAAGCACCGCGCTCACCTGCAGCACGTGGGTGACGTACCACGGCGCGACCACGGCGCCGAGCAGGCCCACCAGGAGCCCGACGATCGTCAGGGTGACATGTGCCGTGGCGACGTACGCGCGGATCGGTGAGGCAATTGCGGATCCGGCATCGTTCGCCGCGACCATCCGCGTCAGCGCGCGGCCGAGGCCGAAGTCGAGCAGCGTGGCATAGCCGAGCCAGGCCCAGGCCAGCGCGAGGAGACCGAGCCGCTCGGTGCCGAGGTGGCGCGTGAGCAACGGCAGCGCGATCAGCGCCACCGGGATCGGTGCCGCGCTGGTGACGAGGCTGAAGGCCCCGTTCCGCATCAGCGACGGCGCGCGCGGCGTGCCGGCTGCGGACGAGGCCTCGTCTGCCATGGGGCCCGTGATGACTAACGGGTCTGGATGATGATCGTCGCCAGCGACGCGAGCACCGCCGCGAAGGTGCCGATGATGGACGCGATCTGTGTGCGGGAGGCGAGGGTGTCCTGGCGTTCGGTGCGATCCCGCTTCGGCACCGTCACCACCGCACCCGGCCGGGGCGTGGGCTGGCCGTCGGGCAGGAACAGGCGGCGCGACACGGCATCCACGCGGCCGTTGGGCTGCGTGACGTAGGTGCGTGGCAGGTCGGCGTCCAGGCGCCCGCCGCCGGCGGCGCGGATGTAGTACTGCATGTCCTTCCCGCGCACGTAGGGCAGGGCGGTCGGCGAGTTCACCGCGCCGTCCACGCGCACCACGGCGTCATACCGGGGGATCGTGATGGAGTCGCCGTCGAAGAGGATGATGTTGTCCTGCGCCTGCCCATCCTTGAGCACCGCCGGCAGATCGACGCCGATGCGGCCGATGCGGTTGCGCCGGCGCGAGAAATTCACGCCGTCGGCGTACGCTTCCTTCGTCAGCCCGCCGGCGCGCTGCAGCACGTCACTCAGCCGCTCCGACTTCTTCACCAGCGTGTAGCTGCCAGGGAAGCGCACCTCGCCACCGACGAACACCGTCCGCTGGAGCTCCCAGTCGGGCTGGCGCAGGATCAGCACGTTGTCATACGGGTCGAGCACGACTTCCGAGGTGCCGGAGGCGGCGCCGGCCATGCCGGGCGGGCCGGCGTACCGGCCGTCGGGACCGCGCTCGAAGAGGTAGCTCGAGTCCATCGGCACGCGCATGGTGGTCGCCGTCAGGCCATCGACGCGTGAGCGCGGCATGCGCGCCACTTCCGCCTCGTTCAGCATCGCGCTCTCCTGCAGGCCACCAGCCAGCAGCACGAGGTCGCGCATCGTCATGCCGTCCTGGTACGGATATCGTCCACTCCGCCGCACGGCGCCGGTGATCGCGACGTAGCGGATGGGGCGGAACTCGCTCCGGCCGAACACGCGGATCTCGTCCTCTTCCTGCAGCACGGGATCGCCGACCACGGTGCCGAGGGTGTCCGCGAGCGTGGCGCGCAGCTGGCTGCGGGTGGAGTCGGAATTGAGGCGCGAGATGAGCACCTGGCCGAGGTAGGTGTCCGGCTTCAGGCCCCCCGCCTTCCGGATCGCCTCGCTCAGTCGCATGCCGGGGGTGAGGCCGACGGTGCCGGGGGTGAACACGTTGCCGCGCAGCACCACGCGATTCCGCACGCGGTCCGCCACCTTCAGCACACGAATGACGTCGCCATCGACGAGTGCCAGCGCAGGGACATCTCCGGTGCCGCCGCTCACGTCGAGCACGGCGCGGTCGCTGCCGGGGCGGGTGCGGTCGCGGGCGGCGGTGAGCCGTTCGACCTGGATCCGCGAGCGCGCTGCCGTCGGCAGCAGGCCACCGGCCGCGCGGACGATGTCGGCCAGCGACCCGTCCCGACCGACTTCATACGTGCCCGGACGGCTCACCTCACCCACCACCCGCACCCGTCCGGTGTGGATCGGCACGAAGACGATGTCGCCGTTGAGCAGCCGCTGGTCGCGCGACGCGTCGCCGCGCACGAGGTAGTCGTAGAGGTCGATCGTGCCGACGACACGGCCGTTCCGCCGGACCTGCACCGCACGCAGCGACCCGTTCATGGTCGGGCCACCGGCCGCATACAGCGCGGTCAGTGCGGTGCCCGCGGCCGACACGCGATAGCTGCCCGGGCGCGCCACGTCGCCGACCACGAAGATCTGGTTCGTCCGGAGCCGCGCCATGCTCACGCTGAAGCGCGTGGTGGCGCCGGGCCCGCGGCGCACGCCGGAGTACGAGCGGCTCAGGCGCGAGTACAGCAGGTCCTCGAGCTGCGCCATGGTCAGGTTGGCCACGCTGAGCTGCCCGACCTGCGGAATGACGACGAAGCCCTCGCGGGTCACTTCCAGCGAGTGTGCCTGCTCCACGTCGCCGGTGAGGATCAGCACCAGCCGGTCGCCGGGGCCCAGGCGGTAGCTCGCGTCCACCGGCCCGGCGAGGTTGGCGTCGAACTGCGAGGCGTTGCGCGCCGAGAAGAGATCGAGGCCGAACACCTTCAGGCCGCTGTCACGCTGGATGGAATCGGTGCGCAGCCAGAGGTACTGCTCGTACGACGTCAGCTTCCGGCCGTCCCGCCCGCGGACGTCGGTGGGGATGCGGGGATCCAGCGTGCTGTCGAACGGTGTCTGCAGCGAGTCACCGAGAATGCGCTTGGTGCGGTTCGTGTCGCCCGGAAAGTCGAAGTCGCTCGAGTCGGCGATGCCGAGCTCGCGCAGCGCCGAGAACACGTCCGGTGTCGGCATCATTCCGCTGGTGGAACCCGCCTGGCCCGGCATGCCCGGCAGCGCCGGTGTGCCCTGGGCGCTGCTGGTGGGGTCGGTGCTGGATCGGCCTTCGCCCTGCAGGTACGAGTCGAGCAGGTTGTCGGGGTATCCCTGCGCGCGCAGGCGGGCCCGGATCTGGTCGGGGGTCAGCCCGCTCCCGCCGATCCGCTGGCGGAGCTGGTTGAGCAGGTCGGGCCGGTTCTGCAGGAGCTGTTGTGCCTGCTGCGGCGAGACCGTCTGGGCGTGCACACCCGACGCCAAATACAAAAAGACCCCGACCGCGAGCAGCGGCCGAAGGAGAAGGCGATTCATCGCTGTCTGTATGGCTGAGAGACCACGAGCGGGGGGATATGGACGCGCAGGGACTCGAACCCCGGACCTCTGCTGTGTGAAAGCAGCGCTCTAACCAGCTGAGCTACGCGTCCTTCAAATCAAGCTGCAACCCCTCTTCCGAACCCCGGATTGACGAGGACTCGAAGCACGCAAGTCTAACCGTAACATCGGGTTCGGGGAAGGGGGAGGGTACCGGCCGCTCTCGCACCGCCACCCGGCGCCCCATGTCCCGTCCCGGACGCAATAGGCCAGGTAGGATTCGAACCTACGACCTGTCGGATTATGAGTCCGCTGCTCTACCGCTGAGCTACTGGCCCGGCCTCCTGCACCTGCACCCGCGCAAGTCTAACAGGGCTCGGGCGGGAGAACGCACGCCGTCACGGGAACAGGCTCGTGCGCAACGTCGCCCACGACGGCTCGAGAGCCACACGCAGCCGCGCCTCCGCTCGCGTCCGGCTCGCGCCCGGGACGCGCAGGTCGTTCGCGGTTCGGTTCAGCCCCGCGTCAGCGGAAATCTCGGCAGCCGAGCCCAGCCGTGCAGCGCCGCTCACCGCGATGCGGAAGGTTTTCACCACCACCCCTTCGAAGATCTCCGGCCAGGTGCTGCGGTCGCCCACCGCAGGATACGGTTCGCGATAGTCGCCGGCGCCCTGGCGCCGGTACGCCACGTATAGCCGCACCGGCATCGGCAGCACCGGGCCGACATCGATCCCGGCCCGCACCTCGTCGAAATCGCTGTTCCGCTGGCCGAGCCCGACCGTCCGGCTGGTGTATCGCTCGAACCGGTCCGGTGCCCGGTAGGTCAGCGCCGTCACCCGGGTGTAACTCGCGAAGCCGCGCATCCCCGACCCCAGGGGCAGGCCATCGGCGGTGAGCGCCGTCGCGATGCCCGGCGGCTCGCCGCACAGGTCGCAGCGATCGATCTGGAAGTCGTCGGCGAAGACCTGCGCACCCAGCATCACGCCGCGGCGGGACTTCCAGAGCACGTCGGCACCGAAGCCGACGTTGATGGGATCGCCGTCGCTGTACTGTGCCAGGAACACCGGCGCGGCCGGGTTGGACAGCGACGGCTGGAAGCCACGCGCCACCCCGCCGTAGAGCACACTCTCGCTCACACCGAACTCGAACCTGCCCAGCTGCAGGCCCAGGCGGTGCGCGGCGAAGTAGCGCTGCGCCATGGTATCAGTCGTGAAATTGAGGCGCTCGTCATCGAGTCGCGCCACCACCGACGACAGGTGTGCGCGGTCGGTGCCCAGGCGCACGTAGAGGTGGTCGTAGCTGTACGCGCCGTTGCTCAGCATCAGGCCGAGCTGACCCGGCAGCGCCCACGACCGGCCCACACGACCCACCTGCAGCGTGGCGAAACGGGACGACGCACCGATGTAGGCATCCTCGGTGCGGGCACTGATCACGCGGTCGCGCCGGCCGAGGAATTCGGGATCGACCTTCATCCGCTGGTCGGCCAGCACCCGCATCGCGCCGGTGAACGGGCCCGAGGCCAGCAGCGCGCGCACCGTGAATCCCGGCGCGAGCGTGTTCACCCGGTCGGACTGCATCAGGTCGCGCGTGCCACTGGTCTGCGCGAACGCATACCCGGCGAGCCCCACGGCCAGCACGCCGCTGTCGGCGTCCGTGATCCCGGGAGCGTACTTCGCCACCGCGGCCTCGATCGCGGACAGCCAGCGCCGCGCCCCCGCGTCGTGCAGGGCGCCACGCGCGTCGGCGATGGCCGCGCGCACGGCACCGACGGTGTACGGGCGCTCGATCACCGGCAGGGTGCGGAGCTGTCCGCGCGCCTGCAGCGCGTCGATGTACGTGTAGGCGATGTCGTCCATCGGCAGCAGTGCCTGCTGCGCGTGGAGCGGCGCCACTGCCGCGAGCGAGAGCGTCACCGTGCATGCCAGCCGCCGGACCGTCACCGATGCCATGCCACACCTCGCACACCACCGTTGCGGAACTCGAGCGCCGGTGACGGAAAATGGTAGTGTCGCAGTCCCTTCTTCACCGTCACCCACCAGGCGGCCTGACCTGGCAGCTTCAGCGGGTCGATGTCGAGCGTGACGAGGATCCGGCGTTGCGCGCGGATGAACGCTCCGGTGGACGGGTCCACCCAGTCGGTGATGGAATGCCCGATCGACAGCCGCAGCAGCGAGGGCCAGGCGCGCCGTGCGGCGCGCGGCAGCAGCGTGTCCACATCCACCGACAGCCAGTAGGTCTGGCCGCTGTAGTCCACCGTCGGTCGCAGGTCGCCCGGAATCAGCCCTGCCCGCACGTTGCGCAGCGCCTGCGTGCCGCTGTACGAGAAGGTCGGCATCACCGCACGCATCGCCGGCACGTACGCATGCGACAGCGACAGCGCCTGGCCCATCGTGTTGAACAGCAGGTCGGGTGGGGAGAATCCGTACTTCGCCTGCTTCCCGTCCCAGATCTCGATCTGCAGCTGGAACGCCGCCGCATAGGCCACCGCCCACAGCGTCGCGCGCTTCTCTGACATGCACGCGGCCTGCAGGAGTTCCCGGCCGCCCTCGCTGAGCAGGTACCCCCCCAGCAGGTGCCCGAGCTTGTCCTGGTCGCGGAAGTGCCCATCCCAGTCGTAGATGACACGGAACGGCGCACCTTCGCCCGACCACCACGCACGGCGGAAGTACTCGTAGAGCGCGAGGTTCCCACCCACGAACGTCGCCGCGACGGCGGTCTGCGCCGTGCGCCGACCGCGCACCCCGCCGGCACACCAATGCGGCGTGCCCTCGGCGCCATCGGTGCCGCCGCCGCGGGCCACCCGCGCCGTGTCGGACCGCACCGGCGATGCGAGCGCGGCGATGCCCTCGGCGAAGGCGTCCGCCGGCGGCAGGCGCAGGCCGAGCGCCGGGTCGCTGCCGGTCCGCGTCAACTCCTGCGCACCGAGCGCGCCGTGCAGGCCGCACAGCAGCGCCAGCACCCGCCCTGCGCGTCGCCTCACGCGACGGCGTGCAGGGAATCGTACGCCGCCAGCACCTCGGCCGGCGTGACCGTGGCGGCGCCGAGCTTGCCGACCTCGATGCCCGCCGCGTAGTTCGCGATCACCGCGGCCTCGCGCGCATCGGCGCCGGCGGCCAGCATGAGGGCCAGGTACGCCGTGACGGTGTCACCGGCACCGACCACGTCGTAGACCTCGCGCGCCGTCGTCGGGATCCGCGTGATCTCCCCCCCGCGTGACACCAGCGCCATCCCGTGTTCGCTCAGCGTGAGCAGCAGGTGCGCGACATCGAGCCGGTCGAGCGTGGCGGGAAGCGCGGCCGGGTGTGCAAGGTCCACCGAGGCGCCGAGCGCCTGCTCCAGCTCGCGGCGGTTCGGCTTGAAGACCGTCGCCCCGCGATAACTGAAGAAGTTGCGGAACTTCGGGTCCACGATCACGGGGACGTCGCGGGCCCGCGCCATGGCGATCGTGCGCTCGATCACCTCGGGCACCAGCACGCCCTTGTTGTAGTCCTCGAGGATCACCGCATCCGCCGTGTCCAGCGCGGTGGTGACGGACGCCAGCACGCGGGCCACGTCGTCGCCGGCGAGGTCGGCATCCTCCTCTTCGTCGAACCGGAGCAGCTGCTGGGAGCGCGCGACGAGGCGCGTCTTGGTCGTCGTCGGACGGGTGACGGTGACGAGCGCGTCGGTGGCCCCACCGAGTCCGTCGAGCAGGTCCCGGAGTCGCTCGCCGGCACGGTCACTGCCCACCGCGGAGACCAGCGCGCAGTGTGCCTCGACCGCGAGCACGTTCTGCGCGACGTTGGCCGCCCCGCCCAGGGCATCGCGCCGTTCGCGCACCCGGACCACCGGCACCGGCGCCTCGGGCGAGATCCGCTCCACGTCGCCGCGGAGGTAGACGTCCAGCATGGCGTCGCCCACCACCACGATGCGGCGGCCACGTGCGGCCGCGAGCAACGTCGCGAGGCGGTCGCGTGAGATCGGTGCTAGCATATCGCGCGGAACCTACTGCCGCATCGCGTGTCGTCCAACGCGAACCGACCGCCCCCGTCACCCCCCGTCGTGCGCCGATTCCTCCAGTCCGCAGTCCTCACCGTGCAGGAAGTGCTGCTGCTGGCCTGGAACGCCGTGCGGGCCCTGCCCGGGGGGCGCGGGGCGTCCGGCCGCCTGCTGGCCCAGCTCGACGCCATCGGGGTGCGCTCGGTCCCGATCGTCCTGCTCACCGGCCTCTTCACGGGGATGGTGCTCGCGCTGCAGGCGTCGGTGCAGCTCGCGCCGTTCGGCGCGACCCTCTTCGTGGGCCGGTTCGTGGCCGCGTCCATGCTGCGCGAGCTGGGCCCGGTGCTCTCAGGCATCATGGTGGCCGGACGCGTCGGCGCCGGCATCGCGGCCGAGCTCGGCGCAATGAAGGTCACGGAACAGCTCGACGCGCTCGAGACTCTCGGCGCCGAACCCGTCCGGGTGCTCGTGCTGCCTCGCGTCCTGGCTGCGGCGATCGCGGTGCCCGCCCTGGCGCTCATCGCAGACGTCGCCGGCCTGATCGGCGCATCGATCGTCTCCGCCGCGTACCTGGGGGTCCCGTTCCGCGCCTTCTGGGGCGCGGCACAGGACCAGGTCGCGATCGACGGCTTCATCGCAGGGATCATCCCGGCCGATCTCGTGCAGGGACTCGTCAAGCCACTCGTCTTCGGCATCATCCTCTCGGTGCTCGCCTGCCACCATGGGCTGCGGGCGACGGGGGGCACCGCCGGCGTCGGCACGGCCACCACGCGGGCGGTGGTCAGTGCGAGCATCACCATCCTGATCGCGGACTACTTTCTGACCCAGCTCCTGCTGGCGCTCGTCTGACCGGCATTCCCTTCCGCCCCGGTATGGCCACCACCCCCGCCGTCGAACTGCAGCACGTCTCGGTCGCGTTCGCGCGCCCGATCCTCAGCGACCTCTCGCTGGACGTCGCACACGGCGAGACCGTCGCCGTGGTGGGCGAGTCCGGCACCGGGAAGTCGACGCTGCTCCGGCTGGTGCTCGGGCTCCAGCTGCCCGATCGCGGCACCGTGCGGGTGATGGGGCGTGACATCGCCACCCTCGATGCCGCTGAGCGCCGTGCCCTGCGCGCGCAGGTAGGCATGGTGTTCCAGGGCGCCGCGTTGTTCGACTCGCTGTCGACGTTCGAGAACGTCGCCTTCGCGCTCCGCGAGCGCGGCGACATGCCGGAGCGCGACGTCCGCGCGCGCGTGAACGAGACGCTCACGCTGGTGGATCTCGACCCGGCCGAGGTGTCGCAGGTGCTCCCCGCGCAGTTGTCGGGCGGGATGCGGAAGCGGGTCGGCATCGCCCGCGCCCTCGCAGCGCGACCCGCACTCCTGCTGTACGACGAACCGACCGCCGGCCTCGATCCACTCACCAGCGAGACCGTCACCGCGCTCATGCAGCGCCTGCAGCAGGAGCTCCGCGTCACGAGCATCGTCGTCTCGCATGACGTGCGGGCCATGCTGCGCATCGCGGACCGCATCGCGCTGCTCCACGACGCGCGCTTTGCCTTCCTCGGTGCGCCGGACGCGATGCGCGCGAGTGAGGAGTCGTACACGCAATCCTTCCTGGCGGTGGCATGACGCTGCGCCCCGAACCGGGACAGATGCGCTGGATGCAGTTGCGCGTGGGCCTGCTGGCACTCGCCGTCCTGGCGGTGGTGGCGGTCGCGATCCTGCGCCTCGACACGGTCGGCTCGATCTTCAGCCGTCCCGTCGAGTTCACAGTCCACCTGCAGGACGGGCTGGGTCTTCGCGCGGGCAGCCAGGTCACCGTGGCCGGGCTGCCCGCGGGCGTGGTCTCCGCACTGACGGTCACACCGGTCCGCGGGAATTCCGGCACCGTGGTGGCCGCGCGCGTGCGCATGAAGGCCGAGCAGTTCGCGCTGCTCCACGATGATTCGCGGAGCCGGGTCCGTGCGCTCGGCATGCTGGGTGATCGCCTGCTCGACTTCTCGCCGGGCACGCCCAGCCGGCGGGCGCTGCGTGAGACGGACACACTGGTGGTCGAGTCGTTCGCCGAGCTGGGCGACCTGTTCGCGGCCGCCGACACCGCGATGCGCGCCGTCGCCGCCGTCAGCGCCGACATCCGCCAGGTGTCGGCCGGGCTCACGCGCGGCACCGGCACGATGAGCCGCCTCTTCAACGATGCCGCACTCTACGACAGCCTGGTGCGCACCGTGCGACGCGCCGACCAGGTGCTGGCGCTGGTGCAGGGGGGAAGGGGCACCCTCGGCCGGATGCTGCGCGACACGACACTGTACGGCAGCGTGACGCGCGCGGCCGAGGCGCTCGACAGCGCGGCCTCGCTGCTCAACGACCGCGATGGCGTCATCGCACGCCTGCAGCGCGACACCACGTTCTACGCGCGCCTCCGCCATGCCACCACCGGCGTCGACTCGCTGGTGCGCAACCTCAACGCCGGCCGGGGCACCGCGGGCCAGCTGCTCGTGGAACGCGAGCTCTACGACCGGTTGCTTCGTGCGACCGCGGCACTCGACAGCCTGGCCGCCGACGTGAAGCGCAACCCGTCGCGATACACGAAGGGCGCCGTCCGGCTCTTCTGACGGGAACGGCACCATGACCACGTTGCCGCCACGACGCACCGACGCCAGCCCCCGCATGCACGCGGGTGTGGTGCTGGCTTTGTCGGTGTTCGGCATCTCCTGGGCGGCGCCCCTCATCCGGCTGTCGAGCGCGCCCGCACTCGTCATCGCAGGCTGGCGCCTGGTGATCGCGGAGTCGCTCTTGCTGGCGCTGCTGCTCGCACGCGGCGACTGGCGGAGCTGGCGCCGGCTCTCGCGTGGCGACCACCTGATCGCCGGCGGCGCCGGCTTCATGCTGGCGCTGCATTTCTGGAGCTGGAACGCCTCACTGGCGTACACGACCGTCGCGGCCTCCGTGGTGCTCGTGAACCTCCAGCCGGCCCTGGTGGCCCTCGGTTCGCTGGTGTTCCTGCGCGAATCCGCGACGCGTCGGCAGCTGACCGGGCTGGCGGTCGGCATGCTCGGCGCGCTGCTGGTGGCAGCACCGGCCCTGCTCGGCGAAGCGAGCGCAACCGGACTCGCCACCAGAGCACCACTCGGACTGCCGCCGCGGCTTTTCGGCGACCTGCTGGCCCTCGTCGGCGCCGTCACCGCCGCGCTCTACTACCTCGCGGGCCGTCGGCTCCGCGCCACGCTCGACCTCGTGCCATATGTGTCGCTCGTCTACGGCTGGTGCACGCTGGCCGTGTTCGTCCTCGCCCTCCTCAACGGCGACCGACTCGGTCCGTACCCGCCGCGCGACTGGGCGATCTTCGCCGGGCTTGCCGCCGGCCCCATGCTGATTGGGCACACGGGAATGAACTGGGCCCTGAAGCACCTGCCGGCCCACGTGGTCAATCTCACGGTGCTCGGCGAACCGGTCGGTGCGTCGCTGCTGGCCATGCTCATTCCTGCCATCGGCGAATGGCCTGACGCGTGGACCCTGGCGGGTGGGGCACTCATCCTCGGCGGCGCCCTTTGGGCCCTCGGCCAGAGCGCGGGCCGGAGGCATGTGGCCGAGGAGTAGGTTTCACCTGACACGCCAGCCCCCGGGGCCGGGTTCATGCGGCGCCCGACGGTGCGTTCCCGGTCTCCGTCACCGCCCGCAGGGTGCCCGCCAGCGGGGCACCGGGCGCACCGTCCGGGTCAGCGCCCCTCCGTCGCACGCTTTCGCACCGCTCGACACTTTCTTGATGACACACGCCGAACCGCACCCGGATACACTCGAACCACTCGACGACGATACGCGGCGGCTCGTCCGCCTGGCGGCCGTCATCGGTGCCGGTACCGAACGGCAGGTGCGCGCGTTCCTCGTCGAGGCCCGCGCGCTGCCCGCCTCCTGGGTGGAGGAAGTGATTCTGCAGTCATACCTGTTCGCGGGGTTCCCCCGAACCCTCAACGCCGCCCGCGAATGGCGCCGGCTCTCGGGCACCGCCGCACCAGCCACGGATCCCGACTCCGATGCAACCGTCCCCGGCACCGCAGCCGCCTGGCGCGCCCGCGGTGAACACACCTGCGCCACCGTCTACGGCGACATGTACGAGAAATTGCGCGTGAACATCGCACGCCTCCACCCGGCGCTCGACCACTGGATGGTCACCGACGGCTACGGCAAGGTGCTCAGCCGCACCGGGCTCGATCTCGTCCGCCGGGAGCTCTGCGTCGTCGCCATCTGCGCCCTCGCCGCTCAGGACCGGCAGCTCCACTCGCACTTCCACGGTGCGCTCAACGTCGGCGCCACGCCGTCCCAGGTCGTCGGCACGCTCGACGCCATCGCGGACCTGCTCGACGATGACGCACTCCGACGCTACCGCATCCTGTGGGGACACGTCCGCTCGGCACACTCTGAACAGGCCAGGACCACGTCGTGAGCACGCACAACGATTTCATCGATCGCGTCGTCGTCCGCATCCTCGCCGGCACCGGCGGCTCGGGCAACACGTCGTTCCGCCGCGAGAAGTTCGTCCCGCAGGGCGGCCCCGATGGCGGTGACGGTGGCAAGGGCGGGGACGTGTACCTGCGGGCAGATGCCAACCTCACCACCCTCCTCGACTACACCTACCGCGATCGCTGGGCCGCCGAACGGGGCCAGCACGGGGAAGGCAACAACAAGACCGGACGGAGCGGCGCCGACATCGTGATGCCCGTGCCGCCCGGCACCGTCATCCTCGACGCCGAAACGCAGGAGCAGATCGGCGAGGTGCTGCAGCATGGCCAGCAGATCCTCGTCGCGAAGGGCGGTCGCGGCGGCAAGGGCAACGCCTTCTTCGCCACCGCCACCCACCAGTCGCCGCGTGAATGGCAGCCCGGCGAGGAAGGCGAGGAACGGCAGGTCATCCTCGAGCTGAAGCTGATCGCCGACGTGGGACTCGTCGGCACCCCGAACGCCGGCAAGTCGACCCTCCTCTCCGTCATCTCCGCCGCCCGGCCGAAGATCGCTGCCTACCCGTTCACGACGCTGTCACCGAACCTCGGCGTCGTGCCGATGAGCGACCACCGCAGCTTCGTCGTCGCCGATATCCCTGGCATCATCGAAGGCGCCTCGGAAGGGAAGGGACTCGGCCTCCAGTTCCTGCGCCACATCGAGCGGACACGAATCCTCAGTTTCATCATCCCCATCGATGCCATGGACTGGCAGGCGGAGTACGACCAGCTCCGGACCGAGATCAGGAACTACTCGAACGAACTGGCCGCAACTCCGCACTGCGTCGTGTTTTCCAAGCTCGACCTGATGGGTGAGGACGACTACGTGCCGGAGATCGAGGCCCCGGAAGCCTTCGCGATCCTCGCGCTCAGCGCCGCCAACCGGACCCACCTCGACCGGTTCCTCGATGCCTGCTGGCGGAAGCTCCTCTCCATGCGCCACGAGAACGAAGCCGCAGTCCGCGCCACCGAACAGGTCCTGCCATGACCACTGCCGATGCGCGGTGACACCGCCGAGTCGCCGGTGCGCGACGCGCTGGCGCTGCTCGCCGTCCCGCGCATCGGTCTCCGCGAATGGCACCGACGTGTCGCCAGCATGGGATCGGTAACCGCCGCGCTCGCGCAGCTCGCGCCGGATGTGCGCGACTGCGCCTGCGCGCACGCGGCGGAGACGCTCGATCGCGCCGCCGCGCTCGGGGCCACCGTCCTCTGCGCGACCGCACCCGGGTACCCGGAGAAGCTCTTCGACCTGACGCAGGTCGAGGACGCCAGCCTGTCACCAGCGCCACCCGTGCTCTTCGCCCTCGGCGACCTCGGCCGACTCGGCCAGCCCGCGGTCGCGATCGTCGGGACGCGCCACGCCACCGCGACGGGTCTGCGCGCCGCCGAACGCATCGCCCGCGAGTGCTCGGCCGCGGGGGCGCTGGTCATCAGCGGCCTGGCTCGCGGCATCGACGCCGCTGCGCACACCGGCGCACTCGATGCCGCGGGAGGCACCGCCGCCGTCATCGGCACGGGTCTCGACCTGGCGTATCCCGCCGATCACCGGGCTCTCCAGCGGCGCATCGCCATCGACGGACTGCTGCTCTCGGAACAGCCCCCCGGCTCACGCGCCACCCGCGGTTCCTTCCCTGAGCGGAACCGCCTCATCGCCGCACTCGCCGACGTCACCGTCGTCGTCGAGGCCGGACACCGCAGCGGCGCCTTGCTCACCGCCGCCGCCGCACAGACACTCGGTCGCACCTGCGCGGCCGTTCCCGGTGCATTCGACGCCGCCGCGACACTCGGCTCCAACGCACTGCTGCGCGACGGCGCCCAGGTCATCGCCAGCACCGACGACGTCCTCACCCTCCTCCGCCTCGCGCGCGCGGATGACCCCCGCGCCACACCACCCCCGCGCCTCTCCGACGCGGAACGCGCCATCTGGGACGTCCTTGGTACCGCGCCACTCGACCTCGACCTCGTGGTGCAGCGAGCCGGCTGGGCGGCGGACGCCTGCCTGGCCGCCGTCACGACGCTCGAGCTGAAGGGACTCGTGCGCGCCACGCATGATGGCGCCCTCCTGCGCGCATGACCGCACCGTCGAGGCACGTCTACGTCCACGTGCCATTCTGCGCGCGCCGCTGCAGCTACTGCGACTTCAACATCGCGGTGCGGCGCGAGGTCCCCGTGCGCGAGTACCTCGACGCCCTCGAGGCTGAACTCACGGCGCGACTTCCGGACCACCGGCACCACCGGATCGAGACCCTGTATTTTGGCGGCGGAACCCCGTCTCACCTCGGGAAGGACGGACTCGCCGCCGCCGTCGGCCTGCTCGGGGAATTCTTCCAGTGGGACGCTGACGCCGAAGTCACCGTCGAGGCCAATCCCGACGACATCACGCCGCTCGCCCTCGCCACGTGGAAAGCCGGCGGCGTCACACGTCTCTCCCTCGGCGCCCAGAGCTTCGATCCGCACGTGCTCGCGTGGATGCATCGCTCGCATACGGCGGAGCAGGTGCTCACCGCCGTCGACCACATCCGGGAAGTCGGCTTCACCAGCTGGAGCTTCGACCTGATCTTCGCGCTGCCCGCATCGCTCCAGCGAGACTGGGCTCGCGACCTCGACCTCGCACTCGGCACCGACCCACCGCACCTCTCCCTGTACGGGCTCACCATCGAACCCGGGACACCGCTCGGCCGCTGGGCCGAGCGCGGCGAGGTCGCTGCCGCCGATGAGGGGACCTACGAACATCAGTTCCTGAGCGCGCACGCCGCTGCCACTGCCGCCGGCCTCGAGCACTACGAGGTGTCGAACTTCGGACGGCCGGGGCACCAGGCCCGCCACAATCGCTGCTACTGGAGCGGTGCGCCATATCTCGCCTTCGGGCCCGGGGCGCACGGCTTCGACGGCACGACGCGGCGCTGGAACCATGGCCCGTATGCGCGCTGGCGAGACACCGCCATGCGCGGCGTGGATCCCGTCGCGGGACAGGAGACCATCGGCTCGGAGGCGCGAGGCCTCGAAGCCGCCTACCTCGGGCTCCGCACCACCGACGGCCTGCGACTGGACGCGGCCGGCCGCGCCGTCGCCGCCCCTTGGATCGCGGCTGGCTGGGCGGTTCTTTCCGGTGATCGCCTCGTGCTGACCCCCACCGGCTGGCTCCGGCTCGACACACTCGCGAACGCCATCACTCCCGCCAGCGCCCACACCTAGCTAGCTGTTCAGTATGTCGACGCAGCCCGAACTCACGGAACGCGAGCGTCAGGTGCTCGAGGCGGTCATCCAGTCGTACGTGGAGACCGCCGAACCCGCGGCGTCCCGCACCCTCTCGAGACGGTTCGGGCTCGGGGTGTCGCCGGCGACGATCCGCAACACCATGAGTGACCTCGAGGAGAAGGGGTTCCTCTTTCATCCGCACACCTCTGCGGGACGCGTGCCGACCGACCTCGCGTATCGCGTGTATGTCGATTCGCTGCTGCGTGTACCCGTCATCAAGACCGCCGAGGAGGTCGTCCTCGGCGAGGAGATCCACGGCGCCAGCACCGCGATCGAGTCGATCCTCCGCCGCGCCGCGCAGTCGCTCGGCGTCCTCACGCAGGAGCTCGGCGTCGCCCTCGGGCCCCAGCTCGACGCCGCGATCCTGCGCCGGGTGGAGCTCGTCCGCCTCGCCAGCGACCGCCTCCTGATGGTGCTCGCCCTCGAGCGGGGCGTCGCGCGCTCGATCTACATCGAGCTCCCGATCGAGATCGCCGACGACGCCATCGGGGCCGTCGGGCTCGTGCTCAACGAACGACTGGCCGGGCTGACGCTGCGCGAGATCCGCTCATCGCTCGCCGTCCGGCTGCGGGATGCACAGGCGTCGCTGACGGCGGCCGAGCTGCTCAACATCTTCGTCGAGGAAGGGGAGCAGTACTTCGCCACCGCCGCACGCTCCGATGACGCCGCCGTCGTGCTCGGCCAGCCGTCGCTCCTCGCCGAACATCCCGAGTTCGCCACCGGCGACAGCATGCGTCAGCTCCTCGCCTTCACCGAGGCGCCGGCCCACATCGCCGACGTGCTGCGCCGCCGCTCCCCGCAGCCGGCCGGCATCACGATCACCATCGGCAACGAGCACGGCGACCCCATGCTCGACCGGTTCACCATCGTGACAGCCGAGTACCACTTCGGCTCGCTGAGCGGGGTGATCGGGGTCATCGGGCCGACCCGGATGCCGTACCGGAAGGTCATCTCGCTGGTCGGGCACGCCTCCCGGCTCGTCTCCGACATGCTCTGAGCTGGCCCCGGCCAGTCCGGACGCCACCACCTGACCGTCGGGCCGGGTGGCGGTGCCATCCCGTTCCGGCGATCTTTCCCGGCTGCGCCCGCCGGCCTCGGCTGGCCCACCACGGGTGTCGCACCAGGCCGGTGCCGGATCCCCGTTTTCCTCCCGTGACGTGACCGATGGCTGATTACTACGCGACCCTGGGTGTCGAGAAGTCGGCATCCGAGGACGAGCTCAAGAAGGCGTACCGTCGCCTGGCCATGCAGTACCACCCTGACAAGAACGGGGGGGCCAAGGAGGCGGAGGAGAAGTTCAAGGAGATCACCGAGGCGTATGACGTCCTGCGTGATCCGCAGAAGCGCGCCGCCTATGACCGGTACGGCGAGGCCGGACTGCGTGGCAGCGGGCCGTCCGGCGGGTACCAGCACGTGGACCTCACCGAGGCGCTGAACATCTTCATGCGCGACTTCGGCTTCGGCACCTCCGACATGTTCGGCGGGCGCGGGGGCTCGGGCGGCGCACGACAGGGTGGCGACATCAAGGTCGCCGTGCCGCTGACCCTCGCCGAGGTGGCGACGGGCGTGGACAAGGCGCTCACGATCAAGGTGCTGGACACCTGTGAGACCTGCACCGGCAGCGGCGCGGAGGCGGGCTCCACGCCACAGCGCTGCGCCACCTGCGGCGGCACGGGTGAGGTGCGCCGCGCCCAGCGCAGCTTCTTCGGACAGTTCGTCAGCGTCGCGGCCTGTCCCACCTGCCAGGGTGAGGGCACGGTCGTCGCATCGCCCTGCCGCAAGTGCAAGGGTGACGGCAGGGTGCGCGTGGACCGCACGATCAACGTCCGGATCCCCGGCGGCGTCGCGACCGGCCAGTACATGACGCTGCGCGGTGTCGGCAACGTTGGCTCGCGCGGAGGCGGGAAGGGCGATGTGCTGGTCGTGTTCGAGGTGGAGGACAACCCACGCTTCGAACGCGACGAGGAAGACCTCTTCACCGAGGTGCTCGTGACCTACCCGCAACTCGTGCTCGGCAGCGAGGTCACGGTCACCGGTGTCACCGGCACGGAGTACAAGGTGAAGGTCCCCGCCGGCACGCAGAGCGGCCACCTCTTCCACCTCCGCGGCAAGGGCCTCCCGCGCGTGAACGCCAGTGGCACCGGCGACCTCCACGTGCGGGTGCAGGTGTGGACCCCGGAGTCCATTGGTGACGACGAGCGGCGCCTGCTCCGCCAGCTCGCGGAACTGCAGGGCAGTGCCCCGTCCGAACGCAACAAGAGCTTCTGGTCACGGATGAAGGAAGCGTTGGGCGCATGACGCCCGCGCAGTGGCAGACGATCCGCGTGACGCCCTCAGCTGACGGCACGCGCGATGCGGTGGCCGCCGCCATGTTCACGGGTGGCGCCGAGGGCTTGATGGAGGACGGCGCGAGCTTCGTGACGCACGTGCCCGGGGATCACGACCTGCAGCACTTCCGCAGCGAGGTGTCCGGCGCCGACGCGGCGGCGGAGGTCGTGGTGACGCCGCTCGACCCGGCCGTGGCGGAGCCGGAGCTGCACGGCACGGTGCAGGCACACGACCTTGGCCGCTTCGTGATCGCCCCGCCCTGGCTGGCCGGCGACTACGATGCCGACCGGGTGATCATCGTCGAACCCGGGATGGCCTTCGGCACCGGCGAGCACGCCACCACGCGCGGCGTGCTGCGGTTGCTCCCGCAGGTGCTGCGCGCCGGCGACGTGGTGGCCGACCTCGGCGCCGGCAGCGCGGTGCTCGCCATCGCCGCCGCCAAGGGTGGTGCCTCGAAGGTCATCGCGATCGAGCTGGACGAGGACGCGATGTCGAACGCCGAGGAGAACCTGGAGCGCAACGGCGTCACGGATCGCGTGCACCTGCTGTGTGGTGATGCGTCCGTGCTGCTCCCATTCTTCGCGCCCGTCCGCGTGGTGCTCGCGAACATCATCTCGAGCGTGCATGTGGAGATGCTGCCGGTGGTGGCGACCTGCCTGGGTGCCGATGGCGTCGTGATCATCAGCGGCATCCTGCAGTCCGAGCGGGACGCGATGCTGCGGCACGTCGAGTCGACGGGATGGCGCATGCTGGCTGACGACAGCGAGGGGGAGTGGTGGAGCGCGACCATCGTCCGGGCGTAGCCCACTTCTTTTCCGCCGAACCGCTGCTGTCACCCGGGGCGCTGATCCTGGGTGAGGACGCTGCGCATCACGCACGCGTGCGCCGGCTCGCCGTCGGGGCGCCGGTGACGGTGCGCGACGGCGCCGGCACGGCGGCCAGCGGGACGCTGGTGCGCATGTCGAAGCAGCATCTCGAGCTGTCGATCGAGCGGCCGCACTGCCCGCCGCCCCTCGCCCCGGTGCACCTGCTGGTGCCGGTGGCCGACAAGGAGCGGATGTTGCTGCTGGCCGAGAAGGCGACGGAGCTGGGCGTGACGACGTGGCGCCCCGTGCTGTGGCGCCGGTCCCGGAGCGTGGCGGGGCGGGGTGAGGGGCCGATGTTCGCGCAGAAGGTGGAAGCGCGCATGATCGGGGCGCTGCTGCAGAGCGAGGGGGCCTGGCTGCCGCAGCGCTTCACCGAATCGAACGCCGAGCGGGCGATCGCGGCCCTGCCGGCCGAGGGGACGCGCCTGCTGCTGGATCCGACGGGGGTGCCGCTGGCCGGGGTGCCGCTGGCGGGACCGGTCACGATCGCGGTGGGCCCCGAGGGTGGCTTCGAGGTCGATGAGGTGGAACGGCTGGTGGCAACCGGCTTCCAGCGAGTCGCCCTCGCCGGCGGTATCCTGCGGATGGAGACGGCGGCGATCGTCGCTCTCGGCGTCGTCCGGACGCTGCTGGCCCTGCCTGAACCGAGAGCGGACAATGCCTGACTGCCTGTTCTGTCGCATCGCGCGGAAGGAGATCCCGGCCCAGGTGGTGGCCGAAACGGATGATTGTCTCGCATTCCGGGACATCAACCCTCAGGCGCCAACGCATGTGCTCGTCATCCCGAAACAGCACTTCGACTCGCTCTCGTCGCCGGGTGCTCCGATCGTGCTGGCACTGATGGCGGCATTGGCGGTTGAGGTCGCCAGAAACCTGGGTGTGGCCGAGCCCGGGTACCGGGTGGTCGTGAACACCGGAAACGACGGGGGGCAGAGTGTGCATCACCTCCATGCCCACCTCCTCGCGGGTCGCCAACTCAGCTGGCCTCCGGGCTGACCGGCTGGCCCACGAATGCCGGCTGGCCGCGCCGGGGCCCAAGTCATTGACGCAATGTGCCTTACGGGGCTAGCTTGCACGGCTTACCTCACAGAACTCCAGCCGGCGCAACCAACGCCACGAAGGGGGGAAGAAGCTTTTGGCAGAAGTCGTCATCCACGAAGACGAGAACTTCGAGCGCGCGCTCAAGCGGTTCAAGAAGAAGTGCGAGAAGGCCGGGATCCTGTCGGATCTCCGCAAGCATCGTCACTACGAGAAGCCGTCTGAGAAGCGCAAGCGCAAGATGAATGCGGCCACCCGCAAGAACCGTCGCACCCGGTCGTTCTGACCACCGTGCCGACTGAGACGCACACCCGACTGAACGGCGACCTGATGGTCGCCCGGAAGGCGCAGGACAAGCCGCTGTTGCTCCTCCTCAGCACGGTCATCGCCGAGGTGAAGGAACGCGTCCGCGTGATCGAGAACGAAGAGAAGCGCGACGTGCAGGATGCGGATGTCGTCGAAGTGCTGCGCAAGGGCATCAAGAAGCGCCGGGACTCGGTGGAGCAGTACACCGCCGCGAACCGTCCGGAGCTGGCACAGAAGGAGAGCGATGAAATCGTGATCCTCGAGCGCTATCTCCCCGCTGCGGTCGATCCCGCAGTGATCCGCAGTGCCGTCGTGGAAGTCATCGCCAGTGGCGTGACGGCCATGGGCCAGGTCATGGGCAAGGTGCTGCCGCGCTTCAAGGGGCAGGTCGAGGGCAGTGTCGTCAACGCGATCGTTCGCGAGGAACTGGCGAAGCTCGTCTAGCGTCAAAGCTTCTTCACGCAGGTTGCGCCGGCCCGCCAGCTCAGAGTCCAGAGCTCGCGGGCCGGTCTGCGTCGCCACCCAGGGGGCACGTGTGGCCCGGCCCGCCGGGGTCCTGCGGCCGCCGCCCCTGTCCCGCATCTTTCAGGCTGTGAATCCCCACGCCCTTTCCGTCCTCGAGTTCCCGCGGGTGCTCGATGTCATCGCCGATCGCGCGTCGTCATCGCTCGGCGCGGGTGCCGTGCGCGCGTTGCGCCCGAGCACCGATCGAGACTGGCTGGCGGAGGAACTGGCGCGTGTGCAGGCGATGCGCGCCCTGCTCGCGTCCGAGGGCGGATGGCAGCCGCACCCGATTCCGGATGTGAAGCAGGCGCTCGCCAGGCTGCGGCTGGAGGGCGCGACCCTCGATGGCACGCAGCTCACCGGCATCGCCACCCTGCTGCGGTCCAGCCGACTCACGCAGTCGGCGCTGCGCGATCCACGCCGGCCGGCGATGGCCACGGCGTACCTGCTGCCGTTCGCGTCACGCCTGATCGCCGCACAGCGGGACGAGGACGCGATCGACCGCGCCATCGATGGCGACGGCACCGTGCGGGACGATGCCTCACCTGCACTGCGCCGACTGCGCCGTGAGCTGATGGGCGCGCAGGGCGAGCTGGTGCGGCTGCTCGAACGCATCATGGCGCAGCTCGAGCCGAACCACCAGGTCACCGACATGTCGGTCACGGTGCGCAACGGACGATACGTGATCCCGGTGAAGTCACACGCCCGGGCGGCACTCGGCGGCATCGTGCACGACTCGTCCGGCACCGGCGCGACCGTGTTCATCGAGCCGCCGGCGGCGGTGGAATTCGGCAACCGCATCCGCGAGCTCGAGGCCGACGAGCAGCGGGAGGTGGAGCGGATCCTGCGCGAACTCAGTGACGGCGTGCGGCCGCTGCAGCCAGCGATGCTCGAGGCCTTCGCGGCGCTGGTGGAGCTGGACGTGCTCTACGCCCGCGCCAGGTACGCCAACGAGTTCGCCTGCGAACCGGCCGAGCTGGGGGAGCCGTCCGACGGCCTGCAGGTGCATGGCGGGCGGCACCCGCTGCTGCTCGCCAGGGATGCGCCGGTGGTGCCGTTCGACCTCGTCCTGCTGCCCGACGAACGCACGCTGCTCATCTCGGGCCCCAACACCGGTGGCAAGACGGTGCTGCTGAAGGCCCTGGGCCTGTTCTGTGCCATGCTCCAGAGTGGGATCCCCGCGCCGGTCGGAGCGGGGAGCCGGCTTCCGATCGTGGATGACTGCTTCGCGGACGTCGGTGACGAGCAGTCGCTGGAGGCCAACCTCTCGACCTTCAGTGCCCACCTGGTGCACCAGCGCGAGATCCTCCGTGGTGCCTCCGCACGGTCACTGGTGCTGATCGACGAGCTGGGCTCGGGCACCGATCCGCTCGAGGGCGCCGCGCTGGGCGGCGCGATCCTCGAGGCACTGACACAGCGCGGCACGCTCACTGTCGCCACCACCCACCTCGGCGCGCTCAAGGAACTCGCCACCGAGGTGTCCGGCGTCGTGAACGCGTCGCTGCAGTTCGACGCGATCCGGCTCGCGCCGACGTATCGCCTGCTGAAGGGCATACCGGGGCGCTCGTACGGCCTGAGCATCGCGCGGCGCCTGGACTTGCCCCCCGCGATCATCGACCGCGCCGAGCAGCGTGTGCCGCAGGTGGAGCGCGACGTGCATCGCCTCCTCGCGGACCTCGAGGCCCGCGACGACGTGCTGGCGCAGCGCGAGGTGCAGCTCGACCGGCTCGTCACCGACGCGGAGCTCCAGGCTGGCGCCCTGGCGGCGCGGGAGCGCACGCTCCGGGAGCAGGAGCGCGAACTCGAGCGCGAATCGCGGAAGGCGGCGCGTGCGCACCTGCTGGAGGCACGGCAGACGGTCGAGACGGTGATCGCCCAGCTGAAGGCGAAAGGGGCGACGGAGCTCGAGGAGGCCGCGAAGGCGGCACGGCGCGTGGTGGAACAGGAAGCGCAGGGGCAGGGGCGTGCGCTCGAGCGCCTGCTCGAGGAACAGCGTGCGAAAGAGGCGGAACGTGCGCGGGTGCGCCGCGGTGACCTCGCGCGGCTGCCCGAGGTGGGTGAACTGGTGGAGGCGAGTGCGTTCGGGAATCGCGTCGGGACGCTGCTCGAGGTGAAGAACGGGCTCGGCACCGTGGCGATCGGCGCGCTCAAGATGAGTTTTCCGGTGGCCACGCTGCTGCCCACCGGGAAGAAGCCGGAGCGCGCCGCGGTGAGCGTCGCGATCAGCAACCTCGACGAGGAGACCGGCCCGCCGATGGGCGCAGGCGAGGTGGACCTGCGGGGCATGCGCGTGAGCGAGGTCGACGACTTCGTGTCGCGGGCGATCGACACCGCGGTGCGGGCCGACCTGAAGGCGCTGCGCATCATCCACGGCAAGGGCACCGGGGCACTGCGCGAGCGTGTCACGACGATGCTGCGCCGGGAGTCGCGGGTGGCCTCGCACCGCATGGGGTTGTGGAACGAGGGCGGAGCCGGCGTGACGATCGCCGAGCTGCGCTGAGCCCCGGCCCGCGACGCCGATGATCCCACAGGAGACGATCGAGCGCATCCGCGATGCGGCCGACCTGGTCGCGATCATCGGCGAGTCGGTGAAGTTGCGGAAGGTGGGTGCCGACTTCCGCGGGCCCTGCCCGTTCCACGGCGGCAAGAACCCGAACTTCAGCGTCTCGACCCGCAACAACACCTATCACTGCTTCAAGTGCGGCGAAAGCGGTGACGTGTTCACCTACTTCCAGAAGCAGGGTGGCATGGACTGGCCGACGGCGGTGCGCGCGGCGGCTGACCGCGCCGGCATCGTGATCGTCGAGAAGCGCGGGTCGCGGGACGAGATGCGCGACGCGCGGGAGCCCGTGTGGTCGCTGCTGGGTGCGGCGGCGGCGCTGTTCACGGAGACGCTGTGGTCGCAGGACGGTGCCGCGGCGCAGGCGTACCTCGCCTCGCGCGGGCTGGACAAGGCAGCCTGTGAACGGTTCGAGCTCGGCTTCGCGCCGGCGGACGCCGACCTGCTGCGCACGAAGCTTGGCGCGCTGGGGTACAGCGAGCTGCAGCTCCTCGACGCGGGGCTGCTCGTGCGGCGCGACGAGGACGGCAAGGTGCGGGCGCGCTTCCGGAACCGGGTGATGTTCCCGATCCACGACGCCGCCGGCCACCCGGTGGGGTTCGGCGGCCGGCTGATGGGACCAGGTGAGCCGAAGTACCTCAACTCCTCCGACTCGCCGGTCTTCAGCAAGGGCCAGCTGCTGTACGGGCTGCACTGGGCGAAGAACTCGATGCGCAAGGAGGAGCAGGCGCTGGTGGTGGAAGGGTACATGGACGTGATCCGCTGCCACCTGGCCGGCGCAACGCATGCCGTGGCTGGCCTCGGCACCGCGCTGACGGAGGGACAGGCGCAGCTGCTGGCGCGCTACACCACGAACGTCTACCTCCTCTACGACAGCGACGAGGCTGGACAGAAGGCGACGTTCAAGGCGGGGATGGCGCTGCTGCAGCAGAAGGCGGCGGTGCGCGTCGTCACGCTCCCCGACGGTGACGACCCGGACACCTTCGTGCGGCAGCACGGGCGCCAGGGCCTGGACCGTGCGCTGCATGCCTCGGTGGACATCTTCGGGCGCCAGCTCCAGCTCATGGAGCAGCGCGGCTGGTTCAACGACATCGCGAAGTCGCGCATCGCGATCGACAAGGTGCTGCCGACGCTGCGGGCCACGGCGGACCACGTCACGCGCGCGATCTACGTCAAGGAGCTGGCCGCGAAGGCCGGCATCCCGGTGAGCGTGATCGAGGAGGAACTCGCCGCCGCGCCGAAGGCCCGTGCGTCGGCCGGGCCGGCTCCGGCGCGGCGTGCCACGCCGCGCGGTGAATCCTCGCCATCGCGCATGGCCGCGCCCGACCCCTTCGACCCGCACATCTACGAGGACCCGCCGCACACGCACGAGCCGGTCTACGAGACGCCGAAGGTCCAGCCGCCGCCGCTGGATGCGCCGCCGCGGGGAAAGTGGCAGAAGAAGCGTCAGGAGACGGGCTGGAAGATGGATCCGGCGCGGCCGCGCCCGGGCACAAACGGCCTCGCCGCCGGTCCGGAACTGAGCGTGGTGGCACTGCTGATCCAGGACCGGCGCTGGACGCGTGATGCCTCCGAGCAGGTCGATGCGGCCCTCTTCGAGGATGAGCGCCTCCGTGTGATCTACGAGGTGCTCCTGCGCCTGGGCAGCGACGAACCGCTCGACGCCGTGGAGCTGCAGCTCGGGAACGAGGCGCCGTACGCACGCGACGTGTTCCTCGACGTGGTGGCGCGCACGGCGGAACTCGCACCGTCGTCCGGCCCGCAGGTGCTGGCGGGTGCCGTGCGCCAGTTCCGGGTGCGTCAGCTGGAGCGCACGTTGCGCGAGCTCGACCAGGGCATCCGCGACGAGTCCGAGCCGGCCGCGCGGCGGGCACTGGAACTGGAGCGCGAGGCCCTCCGGATCGAGCGGCGCGGATTGCTCGCGGAGCGGTTCCGCAACTGATGCAGCGCTTCGCTGCGGTGCGCATCGTCTCGCATTGTTGCGCCTCCGTTTCATCCCTACCTTGAACGCATGACTGTCGCACCTGCGCGCACCCGCCCGACCTCGAGCTGGATCACGCCGCCGGCCGCCGATCCGGCGACGGTGGAGGCGCTCGTGCTGGCGCTGAACCTGCCACGCGAGATCTGCACCCTGCTTGCACACCGCGGGCATGCCAGCGCCGACGCCGCCAAGCAGTTCCTCCGCCCGCGCATGGACCAGGTGCGTGACCCGTACGAGCTGCGCGGCATGGACCGCGCCGTCGAGCGGCTGGTGGCCGCCATCCGCGCCGGCGAGACGATCCTGGTCCATGGCGACTACGACGTCGACGGCATGTGCAGCACCGCGCTGCTCACGCGAGTGCTGCGCCACCTCGGCGGCACGGTGGTGCCGTTCATCCCGCACCGCCTGACCGATGGCTACGACCTCACCGATGCCGGCGTGGACGCCGCCGTGGCGCACGGCGCACGGGTCGTGCTCACTGCGGATTGCGGCACCAGCGCCCTGCCGGCCGTCGCGCGGCTGTGCGGGCTGGGCATCGACGTGATCGTGAGCGACCACCACCTGCCCGGCGGCCCGCTGCCGGCGTGCGTGGCGATCCTCAACCCGAAGCAGCCGGAGTGCGCATCGGTGGACAAGGACGCCGCCGCCGTCGGCATCGCCTACAAGCTCGGCCTCGCACTCACGCGGGCGATGGGGCAGGGCGAGGAGTTCGTCGCCACGCTGCTGGACCTCGTCGCCCTCGCCACCGTGGCCGACCTGGCCCCGCTGCGCGGCGAGAACCGCGTGCTCGTGAAGTACGGCCTGAAGGTGATGGAGCAGTCACGCTGGCCGGGACTGCGCGCGCTCATCCGCGCCAGTGGGCTCGAGGGCAAGCCGCTCACGGCCGGCCGCATCGGCTTCATCCTGGCGCCCCGGCTGAACGCCGTCGGCCGCCTTGGCCATGCGCTCCGCGGCGTGGAGTTGCTGCTCACCGACGACCAGGGCGAGGCGAACGCCATCGCGCGCGACCTCGAGGAACTGAACCAGCACCGCCAGTCGCTGGACCGCCGCACCCTCGACGAGGCGATGCGGATGGTCGACGACGTGGACCTGGACGAGACCTACGGGTTGGTGATCGCGAAGCAGGGCTGGCACGCTGGCGTGATCGGCATCGTCGCCTCGCGGATCGTGGAGCAGGTCTCGCGGCCGGTGGTGATGGTCGCACTGGACGGCGACACGGGGAAGGGCAGCGGGCGCTCCATCGCCGCCTTCGACCTGCACGCGGGGCTCTCGGCCTGCCGCGAACACCTCGTGCGGTTCGGGGGACATCGCGCCGCCGCCGGAATCACGGTCCGCTCCGAGCTCGTCCCCGCGCTGCAGGACGCCTTCAACGCCGTGGCACGGGCGCAGCTCACCGCCGCCGACCTCGTGCCCACGCAGAGGATCGACCTCTGGCTCGATGACGCGCAGCTGACCGACGAGTTCGAGAAGTGGCTCCGCTATTTCGAGCCGTACGGCCTTGGCAACCCGACGCCGACGTTCGCGATGCGCGATGCGACGCTGGCCTCGCCGCCGCGACGCATCGGCAGCACGGACGGCATCCGCGCCGCGGTGCGCACCGGCGGGGGCGACGTGGCCGTGATCGGCTGGCGGCTCGGCGACCGGGCGAAGCTGCTCGATCCCGCCACACCGGTGCACCTGGCATTCCGGATCGAGCGTGACGAGTACCGCGGTGCGGACCGGCTGCAGCTGAACATCCTCGACGCGCAGCGCTGACCGGTGCGCATCATCGGTGGCACCTGGCGCGGACGTCAGATCGCGGTCCCGGCGGCGGGGGGCGTGCGCCCCACCGGCGACCGCGTCCGCGAGGCCTGGTTCAGCATCGTGCAGTACGATGTCCCCGGGGCGCGGGTGGTGGACCTCTGTGCCGGCTCGGGTGCGCTCGGGATCGAGGCCCTGAGCCGCGGCGCGACGCACGTCACGTTCGTGGATTCGTCACCGGCGTCGCTGGCCGCGATCCGGTCCAATCTCGAGGCGCTCCGGGCCGACCCGGTGGCGTATACCCTCCACCAGGGTGACGCCGTGGCGTTCGCGAGCGGGCTGGAGGCCCACGCCTTCGGCCTCGGATTCGCGGATCCGCCGTATGCCCTGCCGGTGGCTGCGGCGCTGTGCGACGCCTGGCGGCGCGTCCCCTTCGCCACGGTGTTCGGGGTGGAGCACGCGGCGTCGCAGGATCCCGGTGACGGCGGTGACCGCCGCCGGTATGGACAGACGGCCATTAGCTTCTTCCGCGGCTGAGCGAGTCGGCCTCCGCCCCACTTCCCAAGTCCAGCCCCCATCCCGATGAGCCGCATCGCGCTCTATGCCGGCAGCTTCGACCCCGTCACGCGCGGGCATCTCGACCTGATGCGGCGGAGCCTGCACTTCGTGGACACGCTGGTGGTGGCGGTCGCCACCAACCCGAAGAAGACCTCGCTGTTCAGCGCCGAGGAGCGGGTGCGGTTCATCGAGGAGGCCACCGACGACGAGCCGCGGATCCGCGTGGAGGGGTTCGACGGCCTGCTCGTCGACCTCGCGCACACGGTCGGGGCGTCGCTGCTGATCCGCGGGCTGCGGGCCGTGAGTGACTTCGAGTACGAGTTCCAGATGGCGCTGATGAACCGCCACCTCGCGGCCGACCTCGAGTCGGTGTTCATGGTGCCATCGCTCGACACGACGTACATCTCGAGCTCGATGGTGCGCGAGGTCGCCCGCTTCGGTGGCGACGTCAGCGACCTGACGCACCCGACGGTCGTCGCCGCCCTGCACACGAAGTTCCGCTACGCGCAGCGGTGAGCGGGTTTCTCGCCACCTTGCACCGCCGGGCGGCCGCGGTCTGCCCGCGCATCGTCTTCGCGGAAGGGACCGACCCACGCACGCTGGCGGCGATCGCCGAGGTCACGTCCAGCGGCATCGCGCGCGCGCTGGTGGTGGTGCCGGACCTGACCTGCGCGCCGTCGGTGCGGGCGGTCGGTGGCACCCCGCTCATCCCCGACGAGCATCCGCGCCTCGCCGACGTCGGGGAGTGCCTCGCGGCCTGGGCACGCTCGCGCGCGCTGAGTGAGGTGGAGGCGCGTGCACAGGCCCGCAATCCGCTCGCCTTCGCCAATGCCCTCGTGGCGCTGGGCGAGGCGGAGGCGTGCGTGGCGGGCGCCGTGAACACCACCGCCGACGTGCTCCGCTGGGCGCTGCGCCTGATCGGGGCCGAGGGCAGCAGTCGGAGCGTCTCGGGGGCGTTCTATCTCGTCGATCCCGGCACCGGGCCGACGTGGCCGAGTGAGGTGCTGACGTTCAGCGACTGCGGCGTCATTCCCGAGCCGACGGTCGAGCAGCTCTCCGACATCGCCATCGCTGCGGCGACGGATCGCGTGCGGATCGTGGGCGACGAGCCGCGGATCGCGTTCCTCAGCTTCAGCACGCGGGGCAGTGCGGTCGCGGCCACGATCCTTCGCGTGCGCCAGGCGGTGGCGCTCACGCGTGCCCGGCGCCCCGATCTGTGGATCGACGGCGAACTGCAGGCCGACGCCGCGCTCGATCCTGTCGTGGCACACCGCAAGGCACCCGGGAGCGCCATCGCCGGCAATGCGAACGTCCTCATCTTCCCGTCGCTCGATGCCGGCAACATCGCGTACAAGCTCGTGCATCGGCTGAGCGGCGCCACGGCGATCGGGCCGGTGGTGCAAGGGCTGCGACGGCCTTCGCTCGACCTCTCGCGCGGCTGCAGCCCGGCCGAGATCGTGCACGCCGCCGCCATTGCCGCACTGCAGAGCGTGCGATGAGCGGTGACAACCGTGAGGGCCGGCTGCCTCCGATCCGGAAGCGGCTGGGCCAGCATTTCCTCACCGACACGCGCACGCTGGATCGTATCGCCGACGTCCTCGAGATCACGGCGGACGACACGGTCATCGAGATCGGTCCGGGGCGGGGCGCACTCACTGACCGGCTGGCAGCCCGCGCCGGACGGCTGATCACGATCGAGATCGACAAGCTGCTGGTGCCCGTGCTCCGTGCGCGCTATGCCGACCGGCCGCACGTGCAGGTGATCGAGTCCGACGTGCTGCACCTGGCGCTTGGCGAGGTGGCCGGCGGCCGCTACCTGCTCGCGGGCAACGTCCCCTACTACATCACCACCCCGATCATCTTCCACGCCCTCACGCGGCCCCGGCCCGAGCGTGCGGTGTTCCTGGTGCAGCGTGAGGTGGCCGACCGTGCAGTCGCGGCGCCAGGATCGAAGGAGTACGGCGCGCTGTCGGTGAACCTGCAGGCACTCGCGACGGTCACGCCACGCGGCGTGGTGAAGCCCAGTGCGTTCAACCCGCCGCCGTCGGTGGACTCGGCGATCCTGCACATCGTCCCGCGCGCCGACCCGGTGATCGCGGAGGGAGAGGAAGCGGCATTCAGGAAGCTCGTGATCGCGAGCTTCGGGTTGCGCCGGAAGCAGCTGCGACGCGTCGTGCGGACAGTGCGCGGCCTCTCGGCGCCCGAGGCCGACGCCGCCCTGCTGGCGGCCGGCATCGATCCGGAAGCGCGACCCGAGACGCTGTCCGCGGCCCAGTTCGCGGCGCTCCTGCGCGCACTGCCCGCTGCCCTCACCGACGCGGGCTGACCACCACCGTCAGGGTGCGCCGGCTGCGGCGGCGCGGTGCACCATGGCGTACGTGAGGCCTTCGAGCTCGAGGGCCATGTTGACCGACTTCATCGTGATCGCAGCCGGCACGTGGATCGGCGAGGGCGCGAAGTTCATGATCGCGCGGATGCCCGCCTGCACCACCCGGTCCGCGACGGCCTGCGCGTGTTCGGCCGGCACCGTCAGCACCGCGATGTCCGGCTGCTCGCGGGCGGCATCGTGCTCGAGCTGCGCCATGCTCCGCACCCCGACGCCATCGATCATGCGGCCGACGATGAGCGGGTTGTTGTCGTAGATGCCGAGCACACGGAAGCCGCGCTGCGAGAAGCCGCGGTAGCTGACGAGGGCCGAGCCGATCTTTCCTGCGCCGAGGATGTAGACCTTCCATTCCCGTTCGAGGCCGAGGATCTCGCGCAGCCTGATGACGAGCTCGCTGACGTCGTAGCCACGACCGCGCTTGCCGAATGACCCGAAGAAGCTGAGGTCCTTCCGGACCTGGGCCGAGGTGGTGCCACCGTCCTCCGCGAGCGCATCACTCGAGATCGTCTGCTGGCCGCGCGCGGCGGTCTGCTCCAGGACGCGCAGGTACAACGAGAGTCGCCGGACGGTCGACTCGGCGATGTGCCTGTCGGGGGCAGCGGCGGTGGCGGCGGGTCTCGGCATGGTCTTTGTGAAGAATTTCACAAGAAAGGGGCCGGAAGGCCAGTCCGTATCTGTCGAGTCCGCCAAATGCCGGCCAGTCGGAGGGTGACCCACCGGGGGCTCTTCGGGCTAACTTGTCCGGATGCACGTCACAGATCCGTCATCCGGCACACCCCGCACCCGCGTCGATGTTCAGCGCGGCCCCGCGGTGCGTGCCGTTTGCGGGCATGCAGCGACCAATGCCACCGCCACGCGTTCCCCCGTACGCTCCGACCGGCTCGCTGATGGACTCTGAGTCGCTGCTGACGTCGCTCGGCGCACGCCTCAAGCCCGCGGAGTCGAGCCTGACAGACGCGGCGGTGGCCCTGGTGGCCCGCGGACCGATCGGGTCGCCGGAACTCGTGGCGCAGGTCTGCCAGGCCATCGGGGTGCGCCGCGCGCTGGCCGAGAGCCTGGCGCGTGCCATCCTCGGTGCGCGACCGGATGTGCGGCAGGCCCCCGATGGACGCTGGCACCTGGTGGAACTGCCCCAGCTGTCGGCCCCCCGCGGCATCGCCGCGCCGGCTGTCGGGACGCCACCGCCGAGATCAGCGGGGGGCCGGTATTCAGCCACGCACGACTCTCCAACGCTGCTGCGCGAGGGGGCCGCGGCGCTGCCGATCTCCGCGCTGCGCTTCGCCGTGGTGGACGTCGAGACCACCGGCGGGCGCCCTGGCCACGGTGACCGCATCACCGAGATCGCGATCGTGCGCGTCCACGCGGGCGAGATCGTGGATGTCTTCGAGACGCTGGTGAATCCGCAGTGCGCCATTCCCCCGATGATCACGCAGATCACGCGGATCACGTCGGCCATGGTGCGCGACAAGCCGCTGTTCGAGAGCATTGCCCACGACGTGGCCGACCGCCTCGCGGGCCACATCTTCGTGGCACACAACGCGGCATTCGACTGGCGCTTCGTCTCACACGAGGTGTTCCGCGGCACGGGGCAGGCGCTCGATGGCACCACGCTCTGCACCGTGCGCCTCGCCCGGAAGATCCTGCCGCAGTTGCCGCGCCGGAACCTCGACTCGGTGGCCCGTCACTACGCCGTCGACATCCCCGCGGAGGCGCGGCACCGCGCTGCCGGCGACGCGATCGCGACCGCCAAGGTGCTCGTGGCCCTGCTGCGCGATGCGGCCGCGCGCGACATCACCACCTGGGGGGCGCTGGACGCCTTCCAGCGCACCGGCACCTCGCACGCGCGCCGGAAGAAGTCCGCCGCACCGCGGCCGGTGCGCGATGCCTCCGATGGCGCCTGACCTTTCCACACCGCGTGCCATGACCTTCCCGACACCACTGCTCCAGACGCGCATGCTCGGCGACATGCGCATTCATGCCATCCAGGCCGGCGGGCAGCGCCTCGACGGTGGCGCGATGTTCGGCGTGGTGCCGAAGGTGCTCTGGCAGCGGAAGATCGTTCCCGATGACCGGAACCGGATCCAGATGGGCATGCGCTGCCTGCTCGTGGAGCACCCCGATGGCCTCGTGCTGCTGGACACCGGGGCAGGCAACAAGGAGGACCAGAAGTTCATCGACATCTACGGCATGGAGCTGCAGGCCGACGTCCCGGAACAGCGCGCGGACGAGACGGCGCTCGAGGCAGGCATCCGGGCGGCGGGCTTCACGCCCGATGACGTGACGCTCGTGATCAACACGCACCTGCACTTCGACCATGCCGGCGGCAACACGCGCCGCGAGGCCGACGGCAGCGTGGTGCCGACGTTCCGCAACGCCACGTACGTCGTGCAGCACGGCGAGTACGAGTGGGCCACGCACACCAACGAGCGGACCGCCGCCAGCTACTTCCCGCCGAACTTCGAGCCGGTGAAGGCGGCGGGCCGGCTGCAGCTCATCGACGGTGACGTCGAGATCGTGCGCGGCATCCGCGCTCTCAAGACACCGGGCCACGTGCCCCACCACCAGAGCCTGGTGCTCGAGAGCAACGGCTGCCGCGCGTGCTTTCTCGGTGACGTGATCCCGACCGCGAACCACGTCCCGCTGGCCTGGATCATGGGCTACGACGTCGAGCCGCTTCGCACGCTGGAGAGCAAGCGCGCGCTGCTGCGAGACGCCGCGGCCGAGGACTGGCTGCTGGTGTTCGAGCACGATGCCACCAGTGCCTGGGGCACCGTGGCACCGGACACGAAGGGATATACCTACCGCGAGGGCTGACGCGGCGGCGTGCTCAGCGCGCGCCGCGTGTGCGCAGGCGTGCGAGCACCGTCGGGAAGTGCGCCATCTGCCGGCGCTGGTCGGTGGTGGGTGGCCCCCCGCCGCGCAGCACGGCGCCGTAGAGCGATCCCACGCGGTCCTGCAGTTCACGGGCCGTCTTCGCCAGCTCGGCATCACCCGCCCTCGTCTCACCGACGAAGCGGGCCACGTCGGCGTACAGCGCCGCCACGGTGTCGATCGCGGCGTTCCACTGCGCGCGCTGTGCGACGGTGAGGGTGACGCGCGGGTCGTCGGAGACCACCAGCGGGCGGTCCTGCACGCCGGTCCCGATCTGGAGCCGTACCGTGTAGCGTCCCGGTGCCACCCACCGTCCCGGCGGGGCACCCCGGGGCGCCTCATCGTCGTCGTCGCCGCTCGCGGCGGCCCCGGGCAGCGAGGGCAGGCGCAGGTTCCACGTGACGCGGTTCACGCCAGTCGCACGGGTCGGTGTCACCGTGGCCACCACGACCCCACGGACATCCCGGATCGTGATCGAGACCGAGTCGCTGCCGGCACCGTCGCGCAGCCAGTAGTCGATGATTGCGCCAGTGGGCGGATTCTCGCCGCGGAAGAGCATGTCCCCGGTGTGCGCCTTCGTGTTGGTGAGGCGCCGCGTCACCGCCGGCTGGATCGTGAAGAGGTGTGCCGGTGCGGCTGCCACCGACGGCACCAGTTCCTGCAGTGCGTTGACGTGGTCGAGGATCCAGATGCCGCGTGCGTGCGTCGCCACCACCAGGTCGTTCTCGCGCGGCTGCACCACGAAGTCGTTGATCGGCATGCGGGGCAGGCCCCGCAGTTCCTGCCACGAGGCGCCGGCATCGCGTGAGATGAACAGCCCCTGCTCGGTGCCGGCGTACAGCAGCCGCGGGTTCCGTGGATCCTCACGCACCACGTGGATCACGAGGTTCCGCGGCAGGCTGGCGCCGACGTCGGTCCACGTGGCGCCGAAGTCGGTGGTGCGGAAGAGGTAGTTCGCGAAATCGTCGGCCTGGTGCCCATCGAAGGCGACGTAGGCCGCACCCGGCGCCGTGCGTGACGCCTCCACGTGTGCCACCCACGTGCCGGCCGGCACCCCGGGGATGTTGCTGCGCACGTTCTTCCACGTGCGCCCGCCATCCTGCGACACCTGCACGTTCCCGTCGTCCGTGCCGGCCCACACCACGCCGGCGCGCAACGGCGACTCGCTCAGCCCGGTCGTGCTCGGGAAGTACGACACGCCGTCGTCGAGCGAGAGGGTCGTGTCGCGTGGGAGCTGTCCCATGATGGCCAGCGACCGCCGATCGACACCCGTCGTGAGGTCGCCGAGCGACGTCCAGGTGGCGCCCCGGTTCGTCGACTTCCACACTTCGCGCATGCCGGCGTACAGTGTGTTGCGGTCATGCGGCGAGATGATCAACGGTGAGTTCCATCCGGCGGGCATGATCTTGCTGCCCACCCGTGGTTCCGGCGCGCCCCAGTTCCCGAGCTTCGGCCCTTCACCCTCCCTCCCGACCGGCCGGATCTGGACACTTTCCAGCGTGCGCAGGTTCACGCGCGTGAGGCCGAGGTACTGCGAGCTGGAATAGACCGTCGTGTTGTCGGTCGTGTCGATGACGTTGTTGAAGCCGTCACCACCACCCACGCGAGTCCAGTCTTCGTTGAGCGGCCCCGGCGTGTTGTACGTGGCCGACGGGCCGCACCAGCTGCCGTTGTCCTGCAGGCCGGTGCAGACGAAGTAGGGCGAGGTCGTGCTCACGCTCACGTGGTACGGCTGCGAGACCGGGAGCGAGGTGACGTAGAGCCACTTCACACCGCGATCGTACGAGATGCCCACGCCGCCGTCATCGGCCTTGATCAGGTGGCGTGAGTCGCGCGGGTCGATCCAGACCATCCGGTCATCACCGTGCAGCGTCTGGCGCGGCGAGCGCCACGTCTTGCCGCTGTCGTCGCTCACGGACCACTGCATCGCGTAGAGGCGGCTCTGGTCGGACGGGTCGATGCGGAGCTGGCTCGAGTAGGCGGGCCGCGGGTTCCAGTCGCTCATGAAGCGCCACGTCTCGCCGCGGTCCTCCGACCGGTACACGCCGCCCAGCCGCTTGTCGTACGACACGCTCGACGTGTAGCGCAGCCCCTTCTCCACGCTCACGTACACGACCCGCGGATCGCGGCGGTAGATCGAGATCGAGATGCGGCCGACGGTGCCGTCGGGGAGCCCGTTGGTGAGCGGCGTCCAGGTGGCACCACCATCGGTGGACTTGTGCAGCCCGCTGCCCGGCCCGCCGCCGACGAACCCGAACGGTGTGCGCCGGTGCTGGTACAGCGCGGCGTACACGATGCGCGGATCCGCGGGGTCGACGGCGACGTCCACCACGCCGGTGTTCTCGTCGCGGGTCAGGATCGGCGTCCAGGTGCGGCCGCCATCGGTCGTCTTGAACAGGCCGCGTTCCGGGTTCGGGCCCCAGAGGTGACCGGGCGACGCGACGTAGACGATGTCCGAGTTCGTCGGGTCCACCACGATGCGGGCGATGCGGGCGGTGTTGCGCAGTCCCGTGTTCACCCAGGTGACCCCGCCATCGGTGGACTTGTAGACACCGTCACCCCAGCCGGAACTCTGCCGGTTGGTGGCCTCGCCGGTGCCGACCCAGATGATCCGTGGATCACGCTGGTCCACCGTCACCGTGCCGATCGAGTTCACCGACTGGTTCTCGAACACCACCTTCCAGGTGATGCCATTGTCGGTCGTCTTCCAGAGTCCGCCGGTGGCGGCGGCCGCATAGAACTCGTACGGGTTCGACTCGTTGACGGCGATCTCCGTGATCCGGCCGCTCATCGTGGCGGGGCCGATCGAGCGGAATCGCAGGCGGGCGAGGGGATCGGGCGTCCCGGCGGCCGGGCCCTGCGCGTGCAGGGGCGCCGTGAGGCACAGGAGCGCGATGGCACAGTGGCGTCGCATGGTCATGGCAGCGGGTGGGGAGCGGTGCGGGCGTCGTGGGCGCACACCCACGCACTCAAGCACGCGCGGGATCGTCGTCCTGTCCAGCGATGGTCTACGGGGCACCCGCGGCACTCGCTGGGAGGCGCGCCGGTCGCTACGCTGTGCGCATGCCGTCACCCACGCCCCCTGCGCGCCACGTCCCCGAGGCCGGCTACGCGCGCCAGCTCGGCCTGTTCTCCGCCACGATGATGGTGGTCGGCGGCATCATCGGGGCGGGGATCTTCCTCAACCCGGCCATCGTGGCCCAGCGGGTGGGCACCGGTCCGGCGATCATCGCGACCTGGGGGCTCGGTGCGCTGATCGCGATCGTGGGGGCCTTCGTGTTCGCGGAGCTCGGCGCGCGCGCCCCGAAGGCCGGTGGCGGCTACGTCTACCTGCGCGATGCGTTCGGGGCGTTCCCCGCCTTCCTCTATGGCTGGGCGCTGTTCCTGATGATCTCGACCGGCGCCATCGCTGCCGTGGCGATGACCTTCGCGAACTACGCCGCGGCCACCTTCGGCCTCACGCCGGCATGGACGACGCCCCTCGCCGTCGGCGCGATCGTCCTGCTCACGCTCGTGAACGTCGCCGGTGTGCGGCCCGGGGCGATCACGCAGAACGTGGCGACGATGCTGAAGCTGGGTGCGATCGCGTTCCTGGTGGTCGCGGCCTTCATCGCACCAGATGCCGGCGACACTGCGCCGACGATCCTCGCCTCCGCCGCCCCCGCCGTGCCGGCGGGTGTCACGGCCTGGGTCCTGGCTGTCGGTGCCGCGCTCGTCCCCGTGCTGTTCGCCTTCGGGGGCTGGCAGCAGACGAACTTCATCGCCGAGGAGCTGCGCGACCCGCAGCGGGACCTGCCGCGTGCGCTGGTGCTCGGCGTGCTGATCGTGGTGGCCGCGTACCTGCTGGTGAACATCGCCTACCTGCGTGCACTCGGCGTCGGCGGGCTGGCGACCAGCACGGCACCGGCCGCTGACACCGTCGGCGTGCTGCTGGGTGAGCGCGGCCGCGCACTGATCGGCGCCGGCATCATGGTGTCGACCTTCGGCTTCCTCAACCTCGTGATCCTGGTCACCCCGCGTGTCTACCAGGCGATGGCGGCCGATGGCGTCTTCTTCGCGCGGATGGCGCGTGTGCACCCGCGCACGCGCACACCGGTGGCCGCGCTCACCGGACAGGCCGTGTGGGCCGTGGTGCTGCTGTTCTCCGGCAGCTACGGCCAGCTGCTCGACTACGTCGTGTTCGCGGACTGGGTGTTCTTCGGCGCGACCGCCGCGACGCTGTTCGTCTACCGGGCGCGCGAACGGCGCGGCGAGGTGCCGCACACCACGGTGCGCGCCGTGGGCCATCCGGTGTCCACCACGCTCTTCCTCGCGGCCGCTGCCTACGTCATCGTCGGGTCGGTGCTCTCGAATCCGGTGAACGCGGCGAAGGGCACGGCACTGCTGGCGCTCGGATGGCCGGCGTTCGCCTGGTGGCGGCGGGGCGCGGCGGTCGGCACCTGACCGTCAGGACGTGACCTTCAGGTACTGACCCGGCACGGACGGGTCGGGCACGAACCACGCCGGGCTCCCATCCCGGTCGCGCCCAAGCCGGGCGTTCGGCACCGGCGGTGCACTCGCATCCAGCACCGGCGCTGCGGCGGGCGCCATGCCGGGCAGGAAGCCCGACGCGATCATCTCGAGCAGTGCCTCACGGAAGGCGGTCACGATCCGGCCGACGTCGGACTCCGAGTGCGCGGTGGTGAGGAAGCACGGGAAGTTGTCCAGGATGTGGATCCCGCGGGTGCGCATCATCGCCCACAGCAGGTCCTGGAGCGGATGCTCGGCCGTGAAGGCCACCCGCCACAGCGACGCGAAGTAACGAATCTCGACCGGTGCGCCGGTGCTGCGTGCGAAGGCATTCATCTCCTCCGCCATCGCCGTGGTGCGGCGCGTGAGCGTCGCCTGGAGCAGCGGGCCCTGCTCCCGCATGTGCAGCAGCGCCGCCTTGCACGCCGCCAGCGCCAGCGGGTGACGCACGAACGTCCCGGCGAAGTACGTCACGCCGACGGATGGAATCGAGTCGTCGTCGTACTGCCAGCCGCCGCCGTCCAGCGCATCCATGAACCGCCTGCGCCCGGCGATGACGCCGACCGGATAGCCGCCGCCGATGACCTTGCCGTAGGTCGCGACGTCGGCCGTGATCCCGAACAGTCCCTGTGCCCCTCGCGGGTGTGACCGGAAGCCGGTGATCACCTCGTCGAAGATCAGGACAGTCCCCTGGTCCTCGGTGATTCGCCGCAGGGCCTGCAGGAACTCCACCGGCTGGAACTCCGGGCGTCGGCTCTGCACCGGCTCTACCAGCACGGCGGCCAGCTCGTGGCCGCGCGAGCGGATCACCTCCAGTGCCTCCGGCGTGCCGTAGTCCAGCACGATGACGTTCTCGACGGCTGCCTGCAGCACACCTGGGGCGGCGGGCACGGCGCGCTTCGCCCGCGTGCCCCGCACCAGTGCCTCGTCGAAGATGCCGTGATAGGACCCCGAGAACACCACGATCAGGTCGCGTGCCGTCACGGTGCGCGCGATCCGGATCGCCCCCATCACCGCCTCCGACCCCGTATTGCAAAGCGCGGCCCGGTCGAAGCCCGTCAGCTCACACACCAACTCCGCGACCTCGCCAGCCAGCGGGTGCTGCGGGCCGATCTCGTGACCGAGGTCGATCTGGCGCTTCACGGCCTCGTTCACGAAGTCCGGCTGCCAGCCGAAGAGGCTCATCCCGAATCCGTTGAGCGCGTCCACGTACTCGTTGCCGTCCACGTCCCAGAGGTGCGAGCCCTTCGACCGCTCGACCACGATCTGGTAGCAGACCTCCTTCGTCCGCGGCCGGAAGCCATTCACGACACGCGGATCGGCCAGGTGCGGGCGATGCCGTTCCGTGTAGGCCTTCGACCGCGTCGTGCGGGCGGTGTAGCTGCGGATGAAGGCGTCGAGCCGTGCCTGCTGCCGCTCGGACAGCTCCGCGCCCGACTGCGTGTGGATGCGCGCGATGGCGCCGAAGGCCTTCGTCACGTCGTAGCGGGAGTGCCGCAGCGTCGCGGCCTCATCCTCCGTCGGAACCGTGACGGCAGACACCGGCAACACGGGCGCCGCCGCCGGAGTGGCCGCCGTCGGAACGGGCGAGAGGGGCTCTGTCGCGGGAGCGGTCGGCGCGACACCCAGCAGCACGAGCTGCCGCGCCATGATCGCGAGCTGCTGCGCAATGACCTGCTGCGCGAAGCTCGACGGCGCGTCACCCGCCACTGCCCGGTGCGGTGCCGGCACGTCGGGCGCCGCTGCGCCGGGATCGGCGGCCAGCGGTACGCCGGCAGCAACTGGCTCGAACGCACCTTCCGCGGTGGCAGCCATCGCCGGAACGTCGTCGGGAGGAAGGACGTCGTCGAGGTGCGTTGCGACGGCGCCGAGCGACCGGTACTGCTCCATGAGCTGCCGGAACGTGACCGGCACACCGAAGGTCTTCCGGAGCTGGATCGCCGCCTGCGTCAGGATCAGTGAATCGAGGCCCAGCTCGACGAACGACACACCCGGATCCGCCTCGGTCAGGTCGATGCCTCCCACCTGTTCCAGAACCGCGCGCAGGCGGCGCACGAGCACGGCATGCCGCGCGGTGTGAGCCGGTTCACCCGCGTGGGTGTCTGCCGCGCGTGACTCCGCGCCATCGCGGGGCAGGCCCGACGCCGGAACCGCCTCACCCGACGATGCCGCTGCGCCGTCAGTCGTCGGCGCTGTCCGGTCAGCGTCATCGGACGCGGGTACGTCCGCGGGCACGTACGCCGGCAGCAGCACGCCTCGGTCTGCGCCGCGCTCCGCAACGTCCACCCCGTTCAACCAGAGCTGCCCGATCGCCAACGCGAACGCCTCGCGCTCGCTGGTCGGCCCATCGGCGAGCGTCGGGACCACCGGCGGTGTCCGCTCACCTGGCCACGCGCTGCGCTGCTGCTGCACGAGCATGGACAGCGAATGGCGCGGCCCGACCTCCAGGAACACGACCGGCTCACCGCCGAGCAGTGTCTGCACGCCGGCGGCGAACCGGACGGGCTCCCGGAGGTGGCTCGCCCAGTATGCGGGTGCCGTCGCCTCGGCGGCCGTCAGCCAGGTGCCCGTCTTCGTCGACACGATCGGGATCGCCGGCGGGGAGAGTGGCACCGCGCGCACGGCGGCCTCGAACTCCGCCAGGATCGGGTCGACCATCGCGGAGTGAAATGCGTGCGAGACCTGCAGCACACGGCAGAGCACGCCCTCGCCTTCGAGGCGGGCCGAGAACACCGCGATGTCGTCCGTGGGTCCGGAGACCACGCACGCGGTCGGGCCGTTCTCCGCAGCCAGCGACAGCGTGGACGGCAGCCGGTCGCGGAGCGACGCGGCCGCGAGGCGCACCGAGAGCATGCTGCCACCCGGAAGGGCGTTGATCATCGCGCCGCGGCGGGCGACGAGCCGTGCGCCTGCGGCCAGTGGCATCACGCCCCCCAGCACCGCCGCGACGAACTCGCCCACGGAATGGCCGATCATCGCACGCGGTTCCACGCCGCGTGAGCGCCAGAGCACGGCCAGCGCATACTCGAGGCAGAAGATCGCAGGCTGCGTCACGGCGGTGGCAATCAGCGACTCGCTGTTGCCCGAGAACATCCGGTCACGCAGGTCGAACGGGACCTGCTCACGCAGCGCCGTGAACACCTCGTCGCAGGCCGCGCGGAAGACCGGCTCGGCGAGGTACAGGTCTGCCCCCATGCCGGCGTACTGTGCCCCCTGGCCCGGAAACATGAACACGAGTCCCGGTCGCGCGAGCGGCTGCCGGCGACGGGCACGCAGCGCGTGGTCCGGACTCTCGAGCACGGCCGCTGCTCCCGCGGCATCGTACGCCACCGCACACATCCGGAACGGCACCGCGAGGTCGTCGGCCACCGTGGCGAGCGTGAAGGCGACGTCGGCCAGCCGCACACCGCCATCCGCGCGCAGCTGCGTCGCGAGTTGGTGCGCACGCGCGTCCAGGGCGGCAACGGACGCCGCCGACAGGCGCAGGATCGAGGGCCCCGTCATGGTGCCGCCACCCGCGCCTGCGAGGCACACGGAGTGCCGCACCTGTCACTCATGCGTGGCATCCGGCACCCCGAGCATCGCAAGCTGTTGCTGCATCATCGTCAACTGGCACTGTATCGCACGTTCGATGTCCGTGACGGCGAGGCTCCACTGCGGCAGGCGCGGTGGCGCAGTCGGTTCGGACGGCACCGGCGGCGGCGCCACCACGTGCGGGCGCGGCACGTCGCGCGCCACCGTGACGCCAGTGTCGGCCGGCCCGAGCCAGCAACGCACCCGCTCGAATGGCGTGGTGGGCAGCAGTACGCGGCGGTGCTGCATCAGGTGCGGCGCATCGGCATCGATGCCCGCCAGCCAGAGCCGGCCGACGGCCAGCGCCAGGGCCTCGGTGGCCGGCATGCCGCCGTCACCGAGACTGCTCACGCCGATGAACGCCGGACCGTCGGCGGGGAGGTGCTCGTGCACCATCGACGACAGCGTGGAGCCGGGCCCGACCTCGAGGAAGAGCGTGTCCGATTCGGCCTGCGCCGCCACCACGGCTGTGCCCACGTTGCGGGCCGTCTCGCGGAGATGCAGCACCCAGTAGGCTGGATCCGTCGCCTCGGCGTCGGTCAGCCATGCGCCGGTGAGCGTCGATGAGATCTTGATGCGGGGCGCGGCGAGCGGCACGGCGCGCAGCGCGGACTCGAGCCGTGCCTGCATGGCGGCCACTTCGCTGGTGGACACCTTGCCGGCCAGCGTGGCGGCATCCGCGTCCAGCAGGCGCCCGCGGGCCGCCGCGATGCGTGCCCCCTCCTCGAGTGGCATCACGCCGGCGATGACTGCTGCCGCCAGCTCACCCACGGAGTGCCCGAGCAGCGCGTCGAAGACCAGCCCGCGCGACTGCCACAGTGCGGCCACGGCCACGTCGAGTGCGAACACGGCCAGCGCCTGGCCGGCCGCCGTGCGCACGCGCGTGCGGCGGCCATTCAGGATCCCGTTGAACTCGGGCACATCGGGGACGGTCGCCAGGATGGTGTCGAACACGTCCCGCACCGCCGGCTCGGCGTAGTAGAGCGCGGTGCTCGCGAGGTCCACATGCGGGCTCCCGCCTGGCAGGCAGGCGATGATCCGCGGCCGCGTCACCGGGCGCGTGCCCTCCGCGCGCGAGGGATGCACGGCGCGCGACAGTGCGACGGCGGCCTCGGCACCGGTGGTCGCGACGACACAGAGTCGGTGCGCGAAGGCGGTCCGGCCGCTGCGCAGCGTGGCGGCCACGTCGGAAAGGTCCAGCGACGGATGCGTCACCAGGTGTGCGGCAAGCTGGCGCGCCGACTCTGCCAGCGCCGATGGACTCCGCCCCGAGACCCGCAGGAGCTGCGGTGCGGTGCTGGGCTCGGGCATCTCCACCCGTGGTGCCTCCTCCATGATGACGTGTGCATTGGTGCCACCGACGCCGAACGAGCTGACGCCGGCGCGGCGTGGCCGCTCCGTGCGGGGCCAGCGCGACGGTGTTGCATTCACCACGAACGGTGACCCCGCGAAGTCGATCTGCGGATTCGGCTCGTGGAAGTGCAGCGTGGCCGGCAGCAGTTCATGCGAGAGCGAGAGCGCCGTCTTGATCGCGCCCACCGCACCGGCGGCGGTGACCATGTGCCCGATGTTGCTCTTCACCGACCCGATGCGGCAGAAGCCCGTGTCGCTGGTGCCGTGCGCGCCGCGCCGGAACGCGCGCGTCAGCCCCTCGATCTCCACCGGATCGCCGAGCGGCGTCGCCGTGCCGTGGGCCTCGACATACGAGATCGACCGTGCATCGGTGCCGGCGTCGGCGAGGGCCGCGGCGATCACCGACGCCTGGCCCTCGATGCTCGGCGCCGTGAAGCTCGCCTTCCGTCCGCCATCGTTGTTGACCGCGGCGCCGCTGATGACGGCATGCACCTGGTCACCGTCGGCGATCGCCGCCGAGAGCCGCTTCAGCAGCACCAGCGCGCCGCCGTCACCGAACACCGTCCCGGTGGCCGCGGCATCGAAGGGACGCGTGGTGCCGTCCTGCGAGAGCATCGCGCCCTCGACGTACAGGTGCCCGCTCCGCGGCGGGCAGGTGATCGCGGCGCCGCCCGCAAGCGCCATCGTGCAGTGTCCGGCGCGCAGGCTGTCCACTGCCTGCACGATCGCCACCAGGCCGGTGGAGCAGGCCGTGTGCACGCTGACCGCGGGGCCGCACAGGTCGAGCCGATGGGCAATGCGCGACGCGACGTAGTCCTTGTCCGTCGCCACCGTCGCAGTGAACTCGCCGACGCGCGCCACCAGCCCGGCATCCGCGAACACATGGCGGCGCGCGTAGTCGCCGCTGTAGACGCCCGCGAAGACGCCCACGCGCTGGCCTTCGTCCATCGTCCGGTCCGGCGCATAGCCTGCCCGTTCCAGGCATTCCCAGGCCAGCTCCAGCAGCAGCCGTTGCTGCGGATCGGTCATCTCCGCATCGCGCTGGGACATGCCGAAGAATCCGGGATCGAATCCCGCCGGGTCACGCAGGATGCTCCGCGCAGCCACGTAGGCGCTGTCGGATCGCAGCGAGGCCGGCACGCTCGCGTCCAGCTCCTCCGGCGTGAAGCGCGTGACGGAGTCCGTGCCGTCCACGAGGTTCTGCCAGAACGCCTCGACGGTGTCGGCACCGGGGAGCCGGAGCGCCATGCCGACCACCGCGATCGGCTCGTGGGGAGACACGCCCTCTCGGTCGTGCGACTGCACCGCGGGCGCGACCGGTGCCTCCCGCTCGGCCTCGAGGGCCCATGCCAGTGCGGACGCCGATGCGCTGGTGAACAGCGCTCCCGGCGTGACCCGCCGCGCCAGCGTGCGTTCCAGCGCCGCCACGGCCTGCACGGCGAGCAGCGAATCCCCACCCAGCTCGAAGAAGTTGTCGTGCCGGCCGACGCGATCGAGTTGCAGTCGTTCTGCGAAGACATCGCAGCAGGCGGTTTCCACGGCACCCACCGGCGCCTCGTAGGCCGTGGGGATCTCCGGCCGCGCGCGATCCGGGGCGGGAAGGGCACGATGATCTAGCTTGCCGTTGCTGTTCATCGGCAGCGCCGCCAGCGTCACGAACGCCGACGGCACCATGTACTCCGGCAGCGATGTCATGAGGTGCCGGCGCAGGGCCGCGTGCGTGGCGCCACCCGGCGATGGCACGACGTACGCCACCAGCCGTGGCTCGCGTCCCGGCGAGCGGTGCGCGATGACGGCGCAGGTGGCCACGCCGCCATGGCCGGCCAGCGTGGCCTCGATTTCACCGAGCTCGATGCGGAACCCGCGGATCTTCACCTGCTGGTCCATGCGGCCCAGGTACTCCACCTCACCTTCGGTCGTCCAGCGGGCAATGTCACCGGTGCGGTAGAGGCGCTGGGGACCGAGTGCCGCATGCCCGTCCCAGGTCACGAAGCGCTCGGCGGTCAGTGCGTCTCGCCGCAGGTATCCCCGCGCGAGACATGCGCCGCCGACATGCAGTTCTCCAGGCTCGCCGGGAGCCACGGGCCGCTGGAGCGCATCGAGGATGTAGAACCGCGTGTCGGGCAGCGGCACGCCGATCAGGCTGCCCCGGCGCGCGTCGACGTCCGCCTGGCGCAGGCGCTTGTGCGAGACGTAGACCGTCGCCTCGGTGGGCCCGTACATGTTCACCAGGTGCGGTGTCTCATCGCCGTAGACGGCCATCCACGCCCGCAGCGACTGGAGCTCGAGTGCCTCGCCGGCCAGCACGATCCGCCGCAGCGCCAGCGTGGCGGGCACGCGGCGCTCCGTCGCGACCACCGAGAGCTGCTTGAACGCCGACGGGGTCTGGCAGAGGATCGTGACCTGTTCCCGTTCCAGCAACGCCAGCAGCAGGTCCGGCGTGCGGGCCGTCTCCTGCGTCACCACCACCACGCGCGCCCCATGCAGCCACGCACCCCAGATCTCGAACACGGACACGTCGAACGCGTGCGAGTGGAACTGCGCGACGGCATCCGCAGGCCCGAGCGCGAACCACGGCGCCGTCGCCGCGAAGAGTCGGAGCACCGCACCGTGCGTGACCTCGCACCCCTTCGGAGTGCCGGTCGACCCCGACGTGAAGATGACGTACGCCAGCGACTCGGCGCCGGCCAGCGGCATCGGGTTGTTCGACGGGCGCGTCCCGATCACGTACGAATCGTGATCGAGCCGCACCTGCTCGGCGGCGTCCGGGTCGAGCAGCCCGGCGCTGGCGGTGCTCGTGACCACCAGCGGCGCCCGGGCATCGCGCAGGATGAAGGTCGTGCGCTCGCGTGGGTAGGTGAGGTCGAGCGGCAGGTACGCCGCTCCGGACTTCACGATGCCAAGCATGCCGACGAGCAGGTCCGTGCCGCGTTCGATGAACAGGCCGACGACCGTCTCGGCGACGACCCCCCGTGCGCGGAGGTGGTGCGCGAGCTGGTTCGCGCGGCGGTTGAGCGCGTCGTACGTCAGCGACCTCCCCTCGCACACCACCGCGATCGCATCCGGCGTGCGGGCGGCCTGCTGCTCGAAGTGCACCGCGAGCGAGATCCCACCCGCGAACACGGCGCCGGCGCCGCTCCACTGGTCGAGGATGCGCCGCAGCGCCTCGCCCTCCGCAGGAGTGCCGTTGATGTGGTCGTCGGGGGCTGCGCTGCGCTGCGTCGGGGGGGTGACCCCGTCGCGGTCGGCCTGGTCGATCATGCGGTGCGGTGCGGAGTGGGTGGTGGGCAAGCGCCATCACCGGGGCCTGGCGACGCCGGAGGCGGCGCGGGTCATCCCCGAGCGGTGGGCTCAGGTGCATGACGAGTCAGGCCCGCATCCGTCAGGCCACCACCGCCCTCCCGTGGAGCAGGGCACCGAGCGCCGTGCCGTACCCGCCGTTCTCCGGCACCGTCAGTTCCATGCCGTAGTACTGCTGGACCTGCGTGAGCACACGGCGGAAGCTGCGCATGTCGGTCATGTGGCCGATCACCACCACCCGGTCGGTCCGTTCGGCTCGGGCGGCGTTGATCGCGGTGATCGCGATGACCTGGCCCACCAGCGTCATGAGCGCCGCCGCCAGGTCGTCGGGGCTCACCTCGCCGTCCAGCTGGCGGGCGAGGCGCCCGAAGTTCACCGCGGTGGCATCCGGGGGCAGCGAGCCGATCGGTCCGCTGACCACGTCCCGGAGCGCCAGGTCGGCGCCGTTCGGGTCGCCGCGCAACGCCATCGCATCGATCACGGCCACGTCCGTGGTCCCGAGCAGCAGCCGGCCGAGGCCAAGCAGCGTCCCGCCGCCGACGCCCGTGCCGGTGATGTGGGCATAGCTCTCGCCCCGGGCCGAGACGACCGCCGTGCCCGAACCCGCACTCACCACCAGCAGTGGCGTGTCGGGGGCGTCGTCGGGGCCGAGCCCCAATGCCTGGCCGCCGCGCCCGATCGCGCTCACTTCCGGCACCGCCACCACGTCGCAGCCGCCAAGCCGCGCCGGCAACACCCGATGCCGTCCGCCGGTCACGGCGAGGCGGGGCAGGCCGGCCAGATCCACGCCTCCCACGGCGAGCACGTGCCGCACGCCATCATGATCTGGCGCGCCCATCGACGGCCGCGTCCAGAAATGGCGCGTCCCGTTGATCATGGCGACGGCGTCGGTGTTGCTGATCCCGAAATCGATGGCGGCGTGCATGCCGGTCCTGAAGCAGTGGTGGGGGAGAGAGCGTCGCGATGCCGGGCTCGCTGACCGGCATGATCACCCGCAGTGCAGGGGTTGCGCCAGAGGCATGCAGTCCGATGCCGGACGCACCACCGCCGACCTCGCCACGACGCCTCAGCAGGAGGAACACCGTGTCGCCCGCTACCGTACGCCAGGTGCACGGGTGCAATGGCGGACTTGCCCGTGCTCCCGGCTGCGTGCCGCCGCCATGCTCCGCATCGCGGCGTCGCACCGGCATTCCTCCCAATCCACGTCACGTTCGATGCGACATACCCACAACACGCTGTCCGAGGAGATCCGGTCACAGGTGATCGAGATCCTCAACCATCACCTCGCTGCCGCGATCGACCTGCAGGCGCAGGTCAAGCAGGCGCACTGGAACGTGCGCGGCCCCGGTTTCATCGCCGTGCACGAACTGTTCGACAAGGTGGCCGCCGCCGTTGGTGACTACGGTGACATGATCGCCGAGCGGGTCGGCGCACTCGGCGGCAAGGCGGAGGGCACGCTGCCGGTGGCGCTGGCGAACAGCTTCCTCCTGCCGTATGAAGTGGGCATCGCCGACGTGAAGCAGCACGTGTTCGCCGTCGCGAGCGCGCTGGCCGCGTTCGGGCAGTCGGCGCGCGAGGCCATCGACACGGTGGATGACGCCGGCGACAAGGTCACGGCCGACCTCTTCACGGAAGTCGTGCGCGGACTCGACGAGCAGATCTGGTTCGTCGAGTCGCACATCCTCACCGACTGACGCTGCATCCGGCGCCGGCGCCTGCAGCTGCGGGCGCCGGTTCCACGCCGGCGCCCGCGCGCGCCATCCGCTCAGTGCCGGACGATGGCCGCCGGATTCGCCGCGAGCCAGCCATCGATGCGCACCTGCCACTCGGCCAGCATCGCCCCGAACGCCGCCGCGGTGAACTCGTCCAGGTACTTGACACCGGCCGGCGTCAGCGCCGTGAGGTCGTACGCGACGTCGGCCGTCGTGGTGGTGGCGGTTGCCGCCGTGCAGCGCACCTCCACGAACCCGAAGCGGCTGGCCGGCGTGACGCGCGCATAACGCACACGTTGCTGGCCCGGCTCCCAGTCGCAGCAGGCCCAGAGCGTCAGCTCGTCGGCCTCGCCGGTGCGGAAGACCATCCCGGCTGCCGTACGGCCGTCCGCCGGCCGGATGAACTGCGGCGCCCACCCCGGCACCCAGGCGCACTCGCCGAGCGGGGTGAACATGGGGAAGACGCGTTCGACCGGGCCGTCGAGCACGATCTGCGCCGCACGGCGCACGTGAACATCCATCGTCGGCTCACTCCGGGGGATGGGGGATGGCGGCGCCGGGGAGGAGGGGCGTCGACGCCTGCCGCGGTGGCGCGTGAGCTACTGCGCCGCCGGCGTGCCCGCGCGAACGAGGACGCGGCCGGGATGGGCACCGGTGGTCTTCGCGTTCCACCACACGGCACGCCCGTTCACCCACACGCCGGCGATCCCCGTCGAGACGCGGTGCGGCTCGGCGGGGGTCGCATGATCCGCGACGGTGGCCGGATCGAAGAGCACGAGATCGGCGAACGCCCCGGGCACCAGCGTGCCGCGGCGCGCGATGCCCATGTGCGCCGCGGCCAGGCCCGTCATGCGATGCACGGCCGTCTCGAGCGGGATCACCTTCCCGTCGCGCACGTAGCGCGCCAGCACGCGCGGGAACGCACCATAGCCGCGGGGGTGCGAGCCGTTCATCGCGCCGTCGGAGCTGATGTTCGTGTGCGGCCAGCGCAGCAGCGCCGCGATGTCGTCCTCGGACATGCTGGTGGCCACGACGCTCTCACTGGTCTCGTCGCTCTCCGGGTGCGCCTTCTCCCAGGCCTCCGCCTCCGCGATCAGGCCCATGAGCGTCGACGCCGGATCCTCGCGGCGCAACACCGCAAGCTGCGCGATGGTCTTTCCGCGGTACGCCGGGTTCGCGGCGTAGGCCCCGATGAGCAGCCCCTCCGGCTTCGCGATCTCGCGCAGGATCTTCTCCGCCTCCGTGCGATTGGTGAAGTCACGCTTCGGGAAGAGCACCGTGAGCGTGGAGTGCCAGTACGGGTACGGATACAGGTCCGCGGTCACGTCCACGCCGCTGGCGCGCGCGGCGTCGAGGATGCGGAACAGGCTGTCGGTGCGTCCCCACAGCGGCAGCATGCCGAGCTTGACGTGACTGACCTGCACCGGGAGCTTCGCATCGCGGCCGATCGTCACCACCTCGTCGATGGCATCCCAGAACCAGCGGTCCTCGCTGCGGATGTGGCTGATGTAGCGCCCGCCGGCGGCGGCCGTCACCTTCGCGAGCTGCAGCACTTCGCTGCGGTCCGAGTAGATGCCCGGGTCGTACTCGAGGCCCGTGGAGAGCCCGAGCGCCCCCGCATCCAGTTCGCGGCGCAGCAGCACGGCCATGGCGTCCACCTCGGACGGTGTCGCGACACGCCGGAACGCGGTGTCCATGACCGCCCCGCGGATCGTGCCGTGACCGGCGTACCAGGCGACGTTCACCGCCGCCGGGGCGGCCCGGAGGGAGTCCATGGCCGCCGCGAGTGGCATCGGGTGACCGCCGTCCTGCCCGCCGACGAGGGTCGTGATGCCCTGGCTCACCACCGGCAGGGCGTCGGGGATGCTCCGCAGGCTGGAGGTGTGGTGGCTGTGGGTGTCGATGAACCCGGGCGCGAGGACCAGCCCGTGACCGTCGATCACCGAGTCACCGGCCGCCGGGGTGACCTCCCCGAGGGCCACGATGGTATCGCCGACCATGCGGAGGGCGCCGGGGCGGGGGGGCGCGCCGGTGCCGTCCAGGATGCGGACGTTCACGAAGGTGGTGCCGGGGGTGGCCGGGGTGGCCGGACCGGCACAGGCGGTGAGTGCGGCAGCGAGGAGGGCGAGGGGGATCGCCGGGCGGGCGCCCCAGGGCGGCGTGGTCATCCGCCGAACATGGGTCCGCGGCGCCGCGGCAGCAATCGCGGCACCCCGGGCATTGACCCGGGGCATGGTCCGGCCTAGCTTGTCAAGGTCAGAACTCGGCAAGTGACCTCCGCGGCAGCGGTGGTCCACCCTTCGGCCCTCGCCCTGCGAGGTGTGCTGCTGGAGTCCATTGCAACGGGCACACCCCCTTGGGTGGGCCTCGCGGCGTGGTCTTCATCCCCGAAGACCATGCCGTTCTTGTTTTCCGCTTTCCCCGTTTTCCGGAGCACGTCCTATTCAGGATCCGACCAAGCGAGTGCGCGTCAACCGGCAGATTCGTATCTCCCCGGTTCGCGTCATCGCCCCAGACGGCGCCCAGCTCGGCATCATGGAAGTGGATGCCGCCCTGGCTTCTGCAGTCGAACAGGGCCTCGATCTGGTCGAGGTGGCTCCACTCGCACGACCGCCCGTGGTCCGCATCATGGACTATGGCAAGTACAAGTTCGAGATGGCCAAGCAGGCGCGCGTTGCGAAGAAGAAGCAACACGTGATCCTGCTGAAGGAAGTGAAGTACCGACCGGGGATCGAGGAGCACGACTTCGAGACGAAGACGCGCCACGCCCGCCGGTTCCTGGAGGAAGGCAACAAGGTGAAGGTCACGCTGATGTTCCGTGGCCGGCAGATCGCCCACCCGGAACTCGGGAAGGCGGTCGTCGACCGGGTCGCCCAGCAACTCACTGACATTGCCAAGGTCGAGACGGACGCCAAGCTGGAAGGCAAGGCGCTGACCATGATCCTGGCGCCACGATAGCACGAAGGGAGACCCATGCCGAAGATGAAGACCCACACCGGCGCTGCGAAGCGCTTCTCCGTCACCGGGACGGGGAAGGTGAAGCGCCGGAAGGCCTACAAGAGCCACATCCTGACCAAGAAGTCCCAGAAGCGGAAGCGCAACCTCCGTAAGGGCACCACCATCGAAACCAACGGGGAGGCGAAGCGCATGCGTCGTCTCATCCAGGCCTAAGGAGGAACCGAGATGCCTCGCGTACGCAGTAATCCGGTCCGCCTGAAGCGGAAGAAGCAGATCATGAAGGCCGCGCGTGGTGCATTCGGCGCGCGCAGCAAGACGTGGAAGGCCGCCAAGGAGACCGTCGAGCGTGGCTGGCGCTATGCCTACCGCGACCGCAAGAACAAGAAGCGCGAGTTCCGCCGCCTCTGGATCATGCGCATCAACGCCGCGGCCCGGCAGCACGACATGTCCTACAGCGTGTTCATCAACGGCCTCGAGAAGTCGGGCATCGAGATCGATCGCAAGATCCTCGCGGAGCTCGCCGTGAACGATCCGGCCGCCTTTGCCGCGATCGCCGAGCAGGTCCGCACCGCGCTCGCGGCGGCGTGACGGCTGGCCGGGTTTGCTCCCGGCATCCTGATCCGCTTGCTTCGTGCGGCGGCAGTGCGACCTCGCGTCCGCTGCCGCCGTTTGCGTTTCCGAATCACTCAATCAGAATCAAGTGCCGGTAACGACCCTAGGGGAATTCATTGAGCGCGCTGTCACGCTAGAAGTTGAGGGCAAGCACCTCATCGACAGAGCCGTGAGCATGGCTGAATTGCGCGAAGTAAGGACGAGACTGCTTGGTCGAAAGCACGGTTCGCTCACGTCGCTTCTTGCTCTGCTCCCCAACTTGCCGATCGAGGATCGGCGAGCGGCTGGCGCTGTGCTGAACACTACCAAAGTGCTCTTCGAATCGAAGATCGCGTGGCAGGAACAGAGACTCGACGTGACTGAAGACGCGTCGCGCCCACACGACCTTACCATGCCCGGCCGCGAGGCCTGGCGCGGTGCCATCCACCCCGTCTCCGCCGTCATCGACGAGATCTCCGCGATCTTCCGCGAACTGGGCTTCACCATCGCCCTCGGCCCCGAGGCCGAGACGGAGTGGTACAACTTCGGTGCCCTGAACTTCCCGCCCGACCACCCGGCGATGGAAGCGCACGACACACTGTACCTCGGCGACGACACGCTCCTCCGCACGCACACCTCGCCGGTGCAGGTCCGCACGCTCCAGACCTACACGCCACCCGTCCGCATCCTCTGCCCGGGCAACGTCTACCGCCGCGACTTCTTCGACGCCACCCACGCACCGAGCTTCATGCAGATCGAGGGCCTCTGCATCGACGAGGGCGTCAGCTTCGTGGACCTCAAGGCCACCCTCAGCGAGTTCGCCCGCCGCTTCTATTCCGGCTCCAGCACGGTGCGCCTTCGCCCGAGCTTCTTCCCGTTCGTGGAACCCGGCGCCGAGATGGACGTGGCCGTGGACCTCGGCGACGGGAAGGGCACCCGCTGGGTCGAGATCCTCGGCTGCGGCATGGTGCATCCCAACGTGCTCGATGCCGCCGGCATCGACAGCGAGAAGTACAGCGGCTGGGCCTTCGGCATGGGCCCCGCCCGCATCGCGATGTCCCGCCACAAGCTCCCCGACATCCGCCTCCTCTACGATTCCGACGTCCGCTTCCTGGAGCAGTTCGCCCGATGATCGTCTCGCACGCATGGCTGCGCGCCTTCGCACCACATGACCGGAGCGCGCACGAGATCGGCGAACTGCTCAACGACCACACCGTCACCCTCGACGGCCTCGTGTCGCGACGCAGCGACATCGCGCCGATCGTCGTCGGACTGGTCGTCGAGCAGGCACCACATCCCGACTCCGACCACCTGTCGATCACCAGGGTGGACGATGGCAGCGGCACCCTGCTGGACGTGGTCTGCGGCGCGCCGAACGTGACCGCCGGCGTGAAGTACCCGTTCGCCCGCAGCGGCACGACCATGCCCGACGGCCTCGTGATCCAGAAGCGGAAGATCCGCGGGCACACCTCGAACGGCATGCTCTGCTCGGCGCGCGAGCTCAAGCTCGGCATCGAACACGACGGCATTCTCGCCCTCACCACCGACGCCGCCCCGGGCACGCCCATCCTCGACGTGCTCGGCGAGGTGGGTGATTCCCAGCTCGAGCTGGACGTGCTGCCGAACCGCCCCGACCTGCTCTCGCACCGCGGGCTGGCGCGTGAGGTGAGCGCGCTGCTCGGCGTGCCGATGGCGTGGGCCGACCTCGACACCGCCGCCCGCGACGCGATCGCCGCGCTGCCCATCGCGCGCGGCGACACCAGTGCCAGCGCCGACGGCGTCACCATCCGCCTCGAGGAGGTGCAGGGCTGCCCGCGGTACACCGGCATCGTCATCCGCGGCGTGACCGTCGGGCCAAGCCCCGACTGGCTGCGCGAGCGCATCGAGGCCGCCGGCTCCCGCTCCATCAGCAACGTGGTGGATGCCACCAACTACGTGCTGCTCGGCCTCGGCCAGCCGGTGCACGCGTTCGACCTCGCGACGCTGGAGGCACACACGATCGTGGTGCGTCCCACGCGCGAGGGCGAGTCGCTCGTGACGCTGGATGGCACCACGCGCGCCATCCCCGCCGGCACCACCGTGATCTGCGATGGCGCGCGCCCGGTGGCGCTGGCCGGCGTCATGGGTGGTCGCGACAGCGAGGTGACGGACGCCACCACCGACATCCTGCTGGAAGTGGCCAACTTCGATGCGCGGTTCGTGCGGCGCGTGCGGCGCGCGCTGAACCTGAGCACCGATGCGAGCTACCGCTACGAGCGCGGCATCGACGACGCCGCCTCGGCGGAGGTGGCGCTGCACGCGGCGGCACTGATCACGCGGGTGGCCGGTGGCACGGTCACCGCGAACATCGCCGTCGGCACCTCTGTCGCCTCTCGCGCGGCCGTCCCGCTGCGGGTTTCGCGCGTGGCGCACCTGCTCGGTGATCCGGTGCCGGCCGAGGACGTCGCGCGGATCCTGCGGTCGCTGGGGTGCACCGTGAACGCGGAATCGGCCGACCTGATGCACGTCTCGCCGCCGTCCTGGCGCCAGGACCTGCTGCTCGAGGTGGACCTGATCGAGGAAGTCGTGCGCATGCGCGGCTTCGACACCGTCAGCGATGAGCTGCGTGCGTTCCGGCCCGGCACCGTGCCCGACCATCCGCTGCACCTGGCGGAGCTGCGCGTGCGCGAGCACCTCATCGGCCTCGGGCTGCTCGAGACGCGCCCGATGCCGTTCACCCGGGATCCCGCGTCGGGGGTCCGGGTGTCGAACCCGCTCGCCGAGGATGAGCCGTTCCTGCGCGCGTCGCTGCTCGACACCCTGGCCCGGCGCGCGGAATACAACCTGAACCGGATGGAAGGCGACGTGCGCCTGTTCGAGGTGGGGCACGCCTTCCTGCCCGCAGCGGATCGGCTCCCCCTCGAGGAGGTGCGCGTGGCCGCGCTGCTCCTGGGCCGTCGCCGCCCGCCGCACTTCACCGAACCCGATCCGTCGCCCTTCGACGCCTGGGACGTGAAGGCGCTGGCGGCGTCACTGGCATCGGCGGCGTTTCCCGGTGAGCCGGTCTCGCTCGTGCCTGTCACGGAAACCGAGACCCTCTGGCGTGTCGAGGTCGGCGGGCGCAGCATTGGCAGTGCACGCCACGTGACGCTGGACAAGCCCGTGTGGGCGGCCGAGGCATTCGGCGTCGAGCTGACGCTGGGCGTGATGCCGTCTGCCGATGTGGCGCCGGTGGGGCACCATGCGCCGCCCGGTGCCGGCATCAGGTCGCCTTCGGTGCCCCACGTCGTGTATCGTTCCATTCCCGTGATGCCGGCGGCGGGTTTCGACCTTGCGCTCCTGCTCACTTCTGGCGTGAGTGCTGCGGATGTCGAGGCCGTGATCCGGCGCGAGAGCGGCGAATTGCTGGAATCCGTGCAGGTGTTCGATGAGTACCGGGGGAAGGAACTGCCCGAGGGTGTGCGCAGCGTGGGGTGGCGGCTGCGGTTCCGCCATCCGGAGCGGACCCTCCGGGACAAGGAGCTCGAGGGCCGTCGGGGCAAGCTCGTCACCGTCTTGCAGCGTGAACTGGGGGTAACCGTCCGTGGCTGAACGTCGTGGTCTCGTGATCGATGCGGCAGGTGAGATTGCCGCCCTCGTGACAGCACTGGGAGAGGAGCTGGCCACGTTCCGGCAGCGGGCGCTGAAGTCCGAGGCTCGCGTCCGCGAGCTCGAGGCGGCGGGCGGCGCCGACGCCGTCGAGCTCGTGAAGCGGATCGCGGAGCTGGAGGGCGAGAACGCGGCGCTGCAGGCGCGCATCGCCAGCGCGTCGGAGCGCACCGAGGACTTGCTGGACCGGGTGCGGTTCACCCGGCAGCAGCAGGAAAGCGCCGGGGAGGTGCGATGAGCTACAACCCGGTGAAGGTCACGGTGGCGGGTGAGGAGGTCACCATCCGTTCCGAGCAGCCCCCCGAGCACTCGCGGGCGGTGGCCGAACACGTGGATGCCTCCATCCGGCGCATCCAGCTCCAGTCTCCCCTGGTGGACACGGGGAAGGCGGCGATCCTCGTCGCGCTCCAGATCGCTGACGAGCTCTTCCGTACGCGCGGCGACGCCGAAGCAGGCACGGAACGCCTGGAGCAGACGATGGAGGAGATCCGCCGGATGCTGCCTCCAGCCAAGCGCTCGATCGGACGATGACGGGCGAACCCCGGTCATCCGTTGCCTGACGCGGATCGGCCCGGTACCTTCGATCTGTCACCCGATGCGCACGTAGGTGTGTGTCCCCGCTTGGGTTAGCCGTGTTCACCGCACGCCATTCGGCCTGCGGCACGACACCGCCGGCTCACCGTGGACCGATCCGTCTGTGCGGCATCGCCGGGGCTCCCAAAGACCGCGGCTCGCCCGCGCTGGAGATATAGATCGTGTCGCAGACCTTGATCACGGCCGCACTGGGCGTACTCGCCTTCGTTGCGGCCGGTTTGTCGTTCGTGCTGGGACGGAAGCAGGGTTCGGGCGCCGAACTCTCACGCCAGCAAGCTGCCCGCACCACGGCGGACGAGGAGCGTCGCCGGCTGATCGGTGAGGGGGAGCGGGAGGCCGAGTCACTGCGCAAGGCCGCAGTGCTGACCGGCAAGGAAGAGGTGATGAAGCAGCGCGAGAGCTGGGAAGTCGAGGTGCGCAAGCGCCGCGACGACCTTGCCAGCGAGGAGCGCAAGCTCGTCGAGCGGGAGACGGGGCTGGAGCGGCGCGCCGAGGCGGTGGAGACGCGGGACCGGGAGCTGGGAAAGCGCGCCAGCGAGATGGGGCGCCGCGAGAAGGTGGTCGCCGACCGTCAGGCCGAGCTCGACCAGCTCCTCGCCAGCGAGCGCAGCCGTCTCGAGGGTCTGGCCGGCCTCACCGCCGCCGAGGCGAAGCAGGAGCTGATCAAGCGGCTGGAGGAGGAGGCCCACGCGGACGCCGCCAACCGGTTGCGCGAGATCCGCGAGTCGGCCCGTCGCAACGCCGATCGCGAGGCGAAGAAGATCGTGGCGCTCGCGATCCAGCGGATCGCCGCCGAGCACACCGCGGAGACCACGGTGTCGGCGGTGTCGCTCCCGAATGATGAGATGAAGGGGCGCATCATCGGCCGCGAGGGCCGGAACATCCGCGCCTTCGAACTGGCGACCGGTGTGGACGTGATCGTCGACGACACCCCGGACACGGTGGTGGTGAGCTGCTTCGATCCGGTGCGTCGCGAGGTTGGCCGCCTGGCACTCGAGAAGCTGGTGGCGGACGGCCGCATTCATCCGGGCCGGATCGAGGAAGTGGTCGCGAAGTCGAAGAAGGAGGTGGAGGTCGCCATCGTCGAGACCGGCGAGACCGCGGCCTACGAGGCTGGTGTGGCCGGCCTCCACCCCGAGATCATCAAGCTCATCGGTCGCATGAAGTGGCGGACAAGCTATGGGCAGAACATCCTCTCCCATTCGGTCGAGGTGGCGTGGCTGGCGGGCATCATGGCGGCGGAGCTGGGGCTGGACGTCGCCATGACCAAGCGGGCGGCGCTGCTCCACGACATCGGCAAGGTGCTCACGCATGAGCACGAGGGCACCCACGTACAGCTCGGCGTCGAGGTGGCCACCCGCTACGGCGAGAACCCGCTGGTGGTGAACGCGATCGCGGCCCACCATGACGACGTGCCGCACGAGACGGAGATGAGCGTGCTGGTGCAGGCCGCCGACGCCATCAGCGGGTCCCGCCCGGGTGCCCGGCGCGAGGCGTTCGAGACCTACGTCAAGCGGCTCGAGGGGATCGAGAAGATCGCGTCGAGTTACCGTGGCGTGGAGCGGGTGTTCGCGATCCAGGCCGGTCGCGAGGTGCGCGTGATCGTGACACCCGACCAGGTCGACGACGTGCGCATGCAGACGCTCACGGAGGAGATCGCGCGGCGCATCGAGGCCGAGCTCCAGTACCCGGGCCAGATCCGGGTCGTCGCGATCCGTGAGACCCGCACGGTGGACTATGCCCGCTGAGCTGCTGGACGGCATCGCCGTCGGGCGTGCCATCCGCGACGAGGTCGCGGCCGGGGTGCTGGTCCAGACGGCGCGCGGCGTGGTACCGGGCCTGGCCGTCGTGCTGGTGGGTGAGGACCCCGCCAGCACGGTGTACGTGCGCAACAAGGGGCGGGCGTGCGAGGAGGCGGGCATGCATTCCGTGACCATCCGCCTGCCCGGCACGGCGACGCAGGCCGATCTGCTGGCGGTGGTCGACCAGCTCAATGCGGACCCGGCGATCCACGGGATGCTGGTGCAGATGCCGCTGCCGCCGCAGTGCGACGCCCAGGCGGTCATCCGCCGCATCGATCCTGCGAAGGACGTGGACGGTTTCCATCCCATCAACGCCGGCAAGCTGATCATCGGTGAGACCGATGGGTTCGCCCCGTGCACGCCGGCCGGCGTGATCGAGCTCCTGAAGCGGTACGAGGTACCGACGGCCGGTGCCGAGGTGGTGATCATCGGACGCTCGAACATCGTGGGGAAGCCGATGGCGAGCCTGCTGGTGCAACCCGGCGTGGACGCGACCGTGACGATCTGCCACAGCCGCACGCGCGACCTGCCGGCGCACACGCGCCGGGCCGACATCCTGGTCGCCGCCATCGGCCGGCCGAAGTTCGTCACCGCGGCGATGGTGAAGCCCGGGGCCACCGTGATCGACGTCGGGATCAATCGCGTCGACGAGCCGCGCGCGAAGCACGGCTACATCCTCGCCGGCGACGTGGACTTCGCGGCCGTGCGCGAGGTGGCCGGCCGCCTCACGCCGGTGCCGGGTGGCGTCGGCCCGCTCACCATCGCGATGCTGCTGAAGAGCACCCTCGTGGCGGCCTCGCGGGTGCCGGCCGCGTGAGCGGCATGCAGAACTGGTTCGATGAGCCGGCGCCCGCCGCGTATCCGGGGGAGTCGCCGGACACGGCGCTCGCCATCGCGACGCTGACCCGCGCCGCGAAGGACGTGATCGAGGGTGCCTTCACGGCGCTCTGGGTGCGCGGCGAGATCAGCGACTTCAAGGCCCATCGCAACGGGCACTGGTACTTCTCGCTCCGCGATGCGGATGCGCGCGTGCGCTGCGTGATGTGGCGCGGCGACACGCAGCGCGCGCCGACCCGGCCGTCGGATGGGATGCTGGTCACGGCGCTCGGCCAGATGACGGTCTATGCCGCCGGTGGCGACCTCCAGCTCCGCGTCACGCGGCTCGGCGCCGAGGGAGATGGCCTCTGGCGGAAGGCGCTCGACGAGACGCTCGCGCGGCTCCGTGCCGACGGGCTGCTCGACGAGGAGCGGAAGCGCCCGGTGCCGCTCCTGCCGCGGGTCGTGGCCGTGGTGACGAGTCCGGACGGCGCAGCGCTGCAGGACATCCGCGCGGTCGCGGCCCGTCGCTTTCCGGCGGTGCAGCTCGTGCTGGTGCCGGCCAAGGTCCAGGGCGACGGCACCGCGGATGAACTGGTGCGCGCGATGGAGCGCATCGCGCGGTGGGGCGGTGCGGATGTCGTGATCATCGGCCGCGGCGGCGGCGCCCGCGAGGACCTGTGGGCCTTCAACGACGAGCGGGTCGCGCGCGCGGTGGCCGCGTGCGCGGTGCCGGTGATCTCCGCGGTGGGGCATGAGGTCGATACGACCGTCGTCGACCTCGTGGCTGACCTGCGCGCGCCAACGCCGTCCGCCGCTGCGGAAGCGGCGGTGCCGGACCGCGAGTCGCTGCTGCGCGAGGCGGAGTCGCTCCGTACCCGGCTCGAATCGGCGGCGCGACGCGCGCTGCAGCGCCGGCGGCAGGCGGTGGCTGGCGTGGGCGGGCGCTTCGCGGCGGGCGCTCGCGGGCTGGGCGCGCTGGAATCGGCACGCCTGCGTGCCCTTGGCACTGCGATGGCCACGCACTCACAGCGGTTGGTGCAGCGACGACGCGTGCAGCTCGACGGCCTCCGGCCGGTGCTGACTGCGTTTCCCGCCACCGGGCTGGCCCCGCGCCATGCGGTCGTCGAGGCGCTCGCCGGGCGACTGGACGCGCTCAGCCCGCTCGCCACGCTCGGGCGGGGCTATGCGGTGGCGCGCTCGCTCGAAGGGGTGGCGCTGGCGAGCGTGGCCGACTTCCCGCCCGGGCGTGCCTTCGACGTGTTGCTCGCCGACGGTGCCGTGCGTGCCACCAGCTCGGCTCGCCGCTCTGGCGCGCCTCTGGAAGCCGTGACAGGATTGCAGGAGGGGGAGACCTGATGACGTATGAGGAGTCGGTCCTGCGGTTGCAGGCCATCGTGAGCGAACTCGAGGGCGACCGCCTGCCGCTGGCGCAGGCGCTGGCGCTCTTCGAGGAAGGGGTGGCCCGGCTTCGTGAAGCCACGGCCGCCCTCGCCGACGCCGACACCCGGGTCCAGACACTGGTCGAATCCATCGATGGGAGCCTGAGCATTGCTGACCAGCGAAGCTGAAGCCCCGGACCTGACGTTCCGTGCCGAGCGCGCCGCGGTGGCGACGGCACTGACGGGTTTCTGTGACCGCTATCTCGCGGACGCCCCCGGGGCCGTGGGCGCCGCGATCCGGTACAGCCTCCTGGGCGAGGGCAAGCGGTTGCGCGCGGTGCTCGTGAGTGCGGCCTACACCGCCGCCGGCGGGCAGGGCGACGTGAGCGCGCTCGCGGCGGCGGTCGAGGTGGTCCACGCGTACTCGCTGGTGCATGACGACCTGCCGTGCATGGATGACGATGACATGCGACGCGGGCGTCCCACGACGCACATCGTCTACGGCGTGTCCGTGGCCACGGCGGCCGGCCTCGCGATGGTCCCGCTTGCCGCCCGCACGGCCGCCACGGCCAGCCGCGACCTGGGGCTGGCACCGGCGGTGGTCACGGCGATCGTGCGCGAGCTGATGGGCGCTGCGGGCGGTGCCGGCATGATCGGCGGGCAGCTGCTCGACCTGGAGGGGGAAGGGCGCCCGCTCGCACTGACGGACCTCGAGCGGATCCATCGCCTGAAGACCGGCGCCCTCATCACCGCCTCGGTGCGTCTCGGCGGGCTCGCCGCCGGCGCCTCGGACGCCCAGATGGCGGCGTTCACGCGCTACGGCGATGCGATCGGCCTCGCGTTCCAGATCGCCGACGACGTGCTCGACGTGACCGCGACGACCGACCAGCTCGGAAAGACCGCCGGACGTGACATCGCGCTCGCCAAGTCCACCTATCCCGCGCTGCTCGGGATCGATGGAGCGGTGGCCCGTGCGGAGGCGTTGGTGGAGGAAGGGTGCACGGCGCTGCAGTCCAGCGGCCTGCTGACCCCGCAGCTCGAGCATCTCGCACGGTACTTCGTCACCCGGCAGTCGTGACGATGCAGTCTTCTCGCTGGACCGCCATGCAGGGCCGAGAGGCCGCGCCGCGGTGCACACCCCATTTTGGAGCCTGAAATGTCCATCCTCGACCGAGTGAAGTCTCCCGCCGACCTGAAGGGGTTGTCGCGCGACGAGCTCCGGACGTTGTCCGCGGAGATGCGGGCGTTCCTGATCGACAACTGTTCGCGCACCGGCGGCCACATCGGGGCCGGACTCGGCGTGGTCGAGCTGAGCGTTGCATTGCACGCCGTGCTCGACACGCCGGTGGACCAGCTGGTCTGGGACGTGGGACACCAGGGCTATCCGCACAAGCTGCTCACGGGCCGGCGCGACGAGTTCAGGACGCTGCGCCAGGAGGACGGCATGTCCGGCTTCCTCAAGCGCACCGAGAGTGAGTACGACACCTTCGGCGCCGGCCATGCGGCGACCGCCGTCTCCGCCGCCTACGGCATGGCGGTGGGCCGCGACCTCAATGGCGAGCACTTCAAGGTGGCGGCGATCCTCGGTGACGGCGCACTCTCCTGCGGCCTGGCGTACGAGGGACTCAACAACGCCGGCAGCTCCGACCGCGACATCATCATCATCCTGAACGACAACGAGATGTCCATCGCCCCGAACGTCGGCGCGATGCACAAGTACCTCGTGAGCGTGCAGCGCAACCCGCTCTACAACCGCGTGCGCAGCGCCGTCGGCGACATCGTCGACAACGCGCCGGGCCCGATCGGCACGCTGGTGCGGAAGTGGGAGGAGAGCGTGAAGAGCTTCCTCACGCCGGGCGTGCTGTTCGAGGAGCTGGGCTTCCGGTACTTCGGCCCGATCGACGGCCACGACATGGACGCGCTGATGGACACGCTCACCGCCGTGCGCGACCTGAAGACGCCACGCCTGGTGCACGTCATCACGCAGAAGGGGAAGGGTTTCCCGGCCGGCGAGCACGGCGAGAAGTGGCACGCCCTCCCGCCGGGGCACGACCCCGCCACGGGCAAGCAGCGCACGGCGTCCACCGCCAACCCGGCCTACACGGCCATCTTCGGCCAGGGGCTGGCCGACCTGATGACGGAGCATGCCGAGGTGGCGGCGATCACGGCGGCCATGCCAAGCGGCACCGGCATCGGCACCGTCGGCAAGGCACACCCGGCGCGCACCTTCGACGTCGGCATCGCCGAGGGCCACGCCGTGACGTTCGCGGCCGGCCTCGCCACGCGCGGCATCAAGCCGGTGGTCGCGATCTACTCCACCTTCCTGCAGCGCGCGTACGACAACGTGATCCACGACTGCGCCATCCAGCACCTGCCGGTGGTGTTCGCCATGGACCGCGCCGGCTTCGTGGGTGAGGACGGCGAGACGCACATGGGGCTGTACGACATCGCCTACATGCTGACCATCCCGTACATGACGGTCACCGCCCCGAAGGACGCGACCGAGATGCTCGCGTTGCTGCGCACGGGCGTGGAACAGAACGAGGGGCCGTTCTCGCTGCGCTACCCGCGTGATGCCGCCCCCGACACCGTGCCGCCGATGTCCACCATCGCGCCCATCGCCCACGGCACCTGGGACGTGCTGCGCCGCGGCAGCGAGTTCGCGATCCTCGCGGTGGGCACGATGGTCAACGAGTCGCTCGCCGCCGCCGAGGCGCTGGCGGCGGAGGGGATCAACGTCACCGTGGTGAACTGCCGCTACCTCAAGCCGTACGATGCCCTCACGCTCTCCGCGCTGCTCGCCGACCACCGCCAGCTGCTGGTGGTGGAGGAAGGGACGGTGGTGAACGGATTCGGCGCCTACATGGCCCAGGTGGTGTCGAAGATCGACGCGTCCGTGCGCGTCACGGCGCACGGCATTCCCGACCGCTTCATCTACGCCGCGTCACGGCAGCGGCAGCTCGCCATGTGCGGGCTGGATGCGACGGGCATCGCCGACAAGGTCCGCTCGCTCCACGAAACCGAAGCGCTGGCCGGGTGACCATCCGTCTCGGCGTCATCGGGCACCGCGGGTACGAGGGGCTCCAGGATGTGCTGGCCGAGCTGCAGCGCCTGTCGCCGCCGCTCGGCCTGTCACTGTTCGTGGAACGCGGCCTGGTGGACGATCCGCGCGATGCCGCGCCACTGACGGAGGAGACCCCGCTCGACCTGCTCCTCACGATGGGCGGCGACGGCACCTTCCTCCGTGGCGCGCGCTTCCTGCGTGGCCGGCAGATCCCGATCGCCGGGCTCAACCTCGGCCGCCTCGGGTTCCTGACGTCGGGGTCGCGCGAGCACCTCGAGCGCAGCCTGCGCTGCATCGCCGCGGCGGGCTACGTCGTGGAGCGCCGCATGGCGCTCGAGGCGCACGTCACGGACGCCGGCGGACGCGTGCACTACGGCTGGCGTGCCGTGAACGACGTCGTGCTGCACAAGGGTGGCTTCGCGCGCGTGCTCCAGCTGCGCGCCACCGTGGATGGGGAGGAGGTCGCGCGCTACTCCGCCGACGGCGTGATCGCCGCCACCCCCACGGGGTCCACCGCCTACTCGCTCTCGGCTGGCGGGCCCGTGATCGTCCCGACCGTCGAGTCGATCCTGCTGACGCCCGTCTCGCCGCACACGCTCGCGATGCGCCCGGTGGTGCTGCCGCCGACCGCGAAGCTCACGCTCGAGGTGCTCCGCGAGGCGACCGAACTGCTCATCACGGTGGACGGGCAGGTTGGCGCGACCTTCGGCGCCGGCGAGACCCTGCATGTGCAGCGCTCCGCCGACCCGGTGCTGATCGCGCGGCTGGACGACGCGAGCTTCTTCTTCACGCGCCTGCGGGACAAGCTCGGCTGGGGCGGTCTGGCCGACCGCGACTAGGAGCGCCGGGTCGTGCTGCTGGAACTCCGGATCCGCGACCTCGCCATCATCCGCCAGGTGTCGCTGCCACTCGCCGCCGGCTTCAACGTGCTGAGCGGCGAGACGGGTGCCGGCAAGTCGATCATCGTCGGCGCGCTGACCGTGCTCCTGGGTGAGCGGGCCAGTGCCGACATGATCCGGCCGGGCGCCGAGCGGGCCACGGTCGAGGGCGTGTTCGATGTCGCCTCGCAACGCGACGTCCTCGATGCGCTCGACGAGCGGGGACTCGAGCACGAGGATGGGGTGCTGGTGCTGCGTCGCGAGATCGCGCCGGGCCGTGCGCGGGCGTGGGTGAACGGCACGCCGGTCACGGCGGCGGTGCTGGGGGCGATCGGCCGGCTGCTGGTGACCGTGCATGGCCAGCACGAGGCGCACACGCTGATGGACGCGACGGCGCAACGCCGCTGGCTCGACACCGCCGCCGGCGCACTGGGCACCGCCCGTGACGTGGTCGCGCGCCACGCGGACGTGGCCGCGGCGCAGGCGGCGATCGCCGAGCACCACACGCGGCAGCGCGAGGCAGCCCAGCGCGCCGACTACCTGCGACATGTCGTCGACGAGATCGACAGGGCGCAGTTGTCCCCGGGCGAGGACGAGCGGCTCACCGAGGAACTGCAGCGGCTCGAGCACGCGGGTGAGTTGCGGGCGCTGGCCGCACAGGTGGTGCAACGACTCGACGGCGGCGAGGATGACGACAGCGGCCTGCTGCACCAGGTTGGTGCCGTGCAGCGCCTGCTGTCACAGCTCCGCCGCATCGATGCCGGCACCGAGCGGCTGGCCCAGCTCGGTGACGAGGCGGCCTACGCGCTGGAAGAGCTGATGCGCGACGCCGACGTGTACGCCGCCGGCGTGGAGCTTGACCCGGAGCGGCTGGCCGAGGCACAGCGCCGCCGTGACGTGGTCTTCCGCCTGCTGAAGAAGTACGGCCCGACCGCCGCCGACGTGCTGGCACAGGCCGAGGCGGCGCGCGACGGATTGCGCCTGGTGGACGACGCCGACGTGGCGCTGCGGCGGCTCGAGGACACGCTCCGCGCCGCACGCGATGGCTTCGTCCGGTCCGCATCCGCGCTCAGCGAGGCACGGCACCGCACGGCGCAGGCACTCGGTGACACCGTCACCACGCAGCTGCCGGCACTCGGGCTTCCCGAGGGGCGCTTCGTCGTCGCCCTCACGCCCCGCGACGAACCCGGTCCGTCCGGGAACGAGGAGGTGGAGTTCCGCGTGGCACTCAACGCCGGCCATGAGGCGCGGCCACTTGCGCGCGTGGCGAGCGGCGGTGAGCTCTCGCGCGTGATGCTCGCGCTCGCGAGCACGCAGGCTGCGAAGGACAGCGTGCCGACGCTGGTGTTCGACGAGATCGACGCGGGAATCGGCGGGCGGGTGGGGCAGCAGGTGGGCGACGCCCTGCGCGCGCTCGCAGCCCGGCACCAGGTGTTCGCGATCACCCACCTCGCGCAACTGGCGTCACGCGCGCACCACCAGATCGTGGTGGAGAAGGGGACGGCCGACGGCGTCACGTCCACCGATGTGCGGGTGGTGACGGGCAGTGAGCGGGCGCGGGAGGTCTCGCGCATGCTCGGCGGCGACCCGCTCAGCCCGGTGGGCATTGCGCACGCCGAGGAATTGCTGCGCGGCGCCGGCGACATGACACCCGGCACGTCACCGCCCCGCGGGCGCCCAACGAAGAAGCGCTGATCCGTCAGGACCTCGGGTAGAAGCGCAGCTGGAACTGGTGGACCGAGATCTTCTGGATGAGCCCACCGCGACCGGCGACGGTGCGTGAGTTGAAGTACTGCACCTCGATCGGCAGCCGGGTCCTGCCGCGTGCGCGAGTGGCCATGGTGGAGTAGGTGAAGCCCCAGCCGAGGCGCTGCTCCGAGCCGCCGGTCTGCGCATCGAGCGTGCTGGCGTCCAGCGGCAGCGGCGCATCGAGGCCGCTGAGCGTGACCGGCACCAGGTAGGTGCCGGTGTGGCGGTCCTCGCCCTTGTGCCGGAAGAGGTACTGCGCGGCGAATGCGAAGTTGTCGCTCACCACCCAGCGCGGCGTGAACTCCACTTCAAGCACGTCACCGAGGTTCCGGTCCACGACCTGCTGCCGGTACGCCGGCGCCCACACATCCTCCGGGGTGCCGGTGATGCGCCGGACCGGCTGGTCGGGGAGCTGCATGGTGTAACGCCCCACCACCGAGCCGAAGAAGCGGCGACCGTACAGCACATCGGTGAAGGAGCGCACCTCGACGTCGTTCTGGCCGTCGCCCGTGCCGACATCGAGGAAATGGTCAGGGGCATCGATGGTGCCCGTACCGGCGCGGAACGCGGCGCCGACACTCTGGCGCAGGCTCAGTCCGCGCGGCAGGAAGCGGGTGGTGTCACTGCCACCGAACGCATCGAAGAGGCGGAACTTGGCGCCGATCTCGATGTCGCCGATGCCCTGGCGGGTGATGGTCCGGATCGGCTGCACGAGCAGGCCGAGGGTCGAGTCGGACGTTACTCGCAGCAGCGTCGCGGGCGTGAAGGCCGGCGCCCGTGTCGGGCCGGCTGCATTCAGCGCCGTCACGCCCAGCGCCGCGTATTGAGAGCGGAAGGTGCTGATGCGATTCCGGATTGCGGAATCCGCCGCGCCGCCGACGGACGGCACGACGACTGCCCCGCGGTTCGGGAGGCTGCCGTACAGCACGGTGAACGCGTCCAGGAACGCCGTCGTGCCGGCCGTGATGGTCGGCCCGTTCGCGAGGATGGTTGGGCACTGCGCGTTGAACGCCGGGTCGGCGGTGCACTGGCCGATCAGGGTCGACAGCTGGCTCGCGGCCGAGTTGAGTTCGCTCACGAGGGTGCCATTGGTGGTCGAGGCGGAATCGCGCACGCCCGCAGTGCCTGAGCGAATGGGGTTCACGCCGACGTTCCCGCCTGGCGTTCCGCCGTTGATGTTCAGGCTTGCCTCGTTGCGGGCACTCACCAGGGGCACCATCACGCTGACCTGGAGCCGGCTGGTGATACCGGCTTCGAGCAGGATCGGCGTCACCTGCGTCCGCACACTGGACGAGAGCTGGGTGCGCCCGAGGTTGAGCGTGAAGGCGTTGTTGCCGGTGAGCGTGCGGAGGGCGGCCTGTGCGGACGCCAGTCCCGGGAACTGCGCGACGCCGAGCGTGTCGCTGGAGAAGTCGATCCCGAGCGGCTCGAGCGCACCGTCTGCGCGACCGGCCGTGCCGCGGCCGTAGCGATGGCTGGCATCCGTGATCGAGGTGCCAAGCACCACCCGCACCGTCCGCCGCGAGAGCGTGAGGGCATCGTCACCCGGGCCGCGGAGGGGCTGGGCCACGGCCTGTCCGGCGGCGGATGCCAGCATCGCCAGCAGCGTGCACGCGAGCGCACCCGTTCGCATATGTTCTGTTCTCTCGGGCAAGGGTCATCCACGCGGTGGCCGGCGCGCGAGTGGTGCCACTGCCGTGGTCATCCAGCCGTCGAGCCGATACCGGCCAATTTACTCCCGTCCACCGCATGGACCGCATCCCGCTCCCGATCGTTCCCTGGCAGCTCACCGGCAACCACTGGCTGGCGCTGCCGTGCATCCACCCGGCGACGGGTGCGATCCACCGGCTGAGTGTCCTGCACCGCGGTGCACGCGCCGCACTCGAGTTCGTGGCCGCCGCCCCCGCCGGATCCACCAGCGAGTCCTCCGGTGATGCGCCGTTGCTGCGCCCGGTGCTGACCGTCGACGGTGAGACCGTGGCACTCGGCGCCGCCGGCATGGCATGGGAGCGGGCTCTCGGCTGGCTGCCGACGTTCACCTGCACCCCCGGCGCACTGCTGATCCGCGGGATGGTGTTCTGCCCGTTCGGGCGCGACGCCGACATGGCGGGCGCCGTGTACACCTTCGCGATCGAGAACCGCGGCACCAAGGCCCGGGCGGTGTCCCTCGCACTGGTGGGGGAGGGCGGCGCGCTGGTGCCCCGGGTGCGCCGCGCGCGTCCCCCGGCCGGACGCCTGCAGGCCGCCATCGCCGATGGGGTCGTGGTGCTCGACCCGGGCGTCACGCCGGGCCTCGCCGCCTTCGCGCTGGCGGCCGATGGCGAGGGCGAGGTGCATGCCGGTGCCGACGGCGCCACGCGCATCGCGCGCACCGTGACGATCCAGCCTGGCGCGCGTGAGGAGCTGGCCTTCTACATCGCCGCCGGCCCGGAGCGTGACGGCGCGATCGCCACCTCGGCCGCGATGAAGCGCCGCGGCTGGCAGTGGTTGCTGGCCGCGACCCGCGACGCGCTCAGCGCACTGCAGCAGGCCACCGGCAGCGAATCGCTCGACCGGCTCGTGAACCAGAACCTGCTCTTCGCGTACTTTTACGCCGTCGGACGCGCGCTCGACGACGCACACTTCTACATCATGCGGACGCGCGTGCCCTGGCACTCGGCCGGCGTCACGATGCGCGACTGGGATGCGCTGATGATGACCCTCCCCGCGGTGCAGCTCGCGGATCCGGGGCTGGCGCGCGAGCTGCTGCTGCGCATGTGCGAACTGCACGGCTACGCCCCCGGACGCGGCACCCACTACTTCGACGGCACGATGTTCGAGCCCGCGTTCTCGCTCGAGGGCGCCGCCGCGTACGTGCTGGCCGTGGATCGGTATGCCGCCGAGGCGAAGGACGAGCAGATCGTCGACGACCCCGTGCTCGCCGACACGCTCTACCTCGTCAACGACGAACTGGCGGAGCGGCGGCATCCGGACCTTGCGCTGTATTCCACCGAGGTCACGCTCTCGGGAAGTGTGGCACCGTTGCCGTACACGGCACACGGCAACGCCGTCGTGGCGCTGGCGCTTGACATCCTCCGTCGCACCCTCGACGAGGAGACGGCGCGCGACGTGCCCGACGGCGAGGCCGTGCGGGCCGCGCTGCAGCGCAGCTTCGAGCGCAGCGAGGCGGGTAAGCGGTTGCTCTGCACAGCACTGGACCTGTCCGGCAGCGAGTCGCGGCAGGACGACGCCGTCGGATCGGTGCTCTGGCTGCCCCTCTACGGTGCCATCGCACCCGATGATGCCGTCTTCCGCCGCACCGCCCGCGCACACGCCACACCCGCGAACGCGCTCAGCACGATCCTGGCGCGACTCTGTGGACCGGACAGCGTGCAGGTGCTCGAATGGTTGCGTCGCGCCCCGCTGGATGGTGGCGTGGCCGCGGAGTTCGTCGACGCAGAGGGGCGCGCGACGGCGAACGGTGGCGATGCCGCGCTGGCCGGCCTGCTGGCGGCCACCGTGTGCAGCATGACGCGCCAGCAGGATCCCGGGGAGGGGTGAGGAACCACCCGCCGCACACCGGCGCAGCCACCGGCTGCACCGGTGTGCTTGTCGGGCCAGACGTCCCCGCCTACCTTTCCGTGCATGCGGGAATAGCTCAGTTGGTAGAGCACAACCTTGCCAAGGTTGGGGTCGCGGGTTCGAGTCCCGTTTCCCGCTCTGATGTCACGACGCGCGGTTCCCATCCGGGGACCGCGCGTCGTGCATCCGGCCCGGGCCAGGCCGCATGCCCCACCGCCGCGGGCGGATGGTATGCCCTGGGGCCAATCGTGCAACGCCCGCACAGGCCGCAGCTTTCGGGGTGCAGGACGGCGCCGTGCATGCAGCACGCTGCCGGGACCTGTGACTCTCAGTGAGGTCCGCACCATGCCCACACGCCCGAAGCCGGAAGACGAGGAGAACATCCGCCAGCAGCCGGAGGCCGCGGATGTCGCGAGCTACGTCGCGAATTCGAGCGACGAACTGCTGACGCGGCCCGCCGAGGAGGACAATCCGTTTGCGGTGTCGTCCGAGGATGGCCAGGGTGACCGGGACATCGACCTCGACACCGAGCAGATGGTGGTGGATCCGGCCTCGCCGGACAGTGCGCGCCGCCGCCGTCCCACGGGTGGCGCACTCCCCGATCCCGACGCACCCGAGCGCGCCTGACGGTCAGGGGAGTCCGCGATCGCCCGTGGCTATCCTTGGTGGATGACGCCACACGGCACCGACACCCCTCGGCAGCACCAGGCCCCGGACGCATTCATCCGCATCCGGGGCGCACGCGAGCACAACCTGCAGAACGTCGACGTCGACATCCCGCGGGATGCGCTGGTCGTGTTCTCGGGGGTGTCCGGCTCGGGCAAGTCCTCGCTGGCATTCGGCACGGTCTTCGCCGAGGCGCAGCACCGGTTCCTCGATTCCGTGGCGCCGTACGCGCGTCGGCTCTTCGACCAGGTGGGCGTGCCCGATGTGGACTCGATCGACGGGCTGCCGCCCGCCGTCGCGCTGCAGCAACAGCGTGGCGCGCCGAGTGTCCGCTCCTCGGTCGGCAGCGTCACCACGATCGGCGCGCTCCTGCGCATGCTGTACTCGCGCGCAGGCCGGTATCCGGCCCGGCAGCCGATGTTGCACGCCGAGGACTTCTCGCCCAACACCCCGCAGGGCGCCTGCCCGGGGTGCCACGGGCTCGGCACCACCTACGACGCCACCGAGGCGTCGATGGTGCCGGATCCGTCGCTCACCATCCGGGAGCGTGCGATCGCGGCCTGGCCGCTGGCGTGGCAGGGGCAGAACCTGCGCGACATCCTCGTCTCGCTCGGCCACGATGTGGATGTGCCGTGGCGGGAGCTGCCGAAGAAGACGCGGCACTGGATCCTCTTCACGCACCAGCAGCCGGTCGTCCCGGTCTACGCGGGGTTCACGCCGGCCGAGACGCGCGCGGCACTGAAACGCAAACTCGAGCCCAGCTACATGGGGACGTTCGAGGGCGCGAAGGACTACCTCCTCCGGACCTTCGCCACCACCCAGAGTGCGTTGATGAAGAAGCGCGTGTCGCGCTACCTGACCGGCGCCCCGTGCACCACGTGCCACGGGCGGCGGCTGAAGCGCGAGGCGCTCGAGGTGACGTTCGCCGGGCTCGACATCGGCTCGCTGTCGCAGCGGACACTGGGTGAGGTGGCGGCACTCCTGCGGCCGGCCGCAGCCCACGATGACGCGAGCCAGGCCGGCGACGGTGAGGAGAAGCGCATCGTGGCGCAGCGCATCGCGCACGACGTCATCGCGCGCATCACCACACTGGAGTCGCTCGGACTCGGCTACCTCTCGCTGGAACGCACCACCACCACCCTGTCGGCTGGCGAGTTGCAGCGGCTGCGGCTCGCGACGCAGATCCGGTCGAACCTCTTCGGCGTTGTCTACGTGCTCGACGAGCCGTCGGCCGGCCTGCACCCCGCCGACAACGAGGCACTCTTCGACGCGCTGCAGGACCTGAAGCGGGCGGGGAACACCGTGTTCGTGGTGGAACACGACCTGACGATCATGCGACGCGCGGACTGGCTGGTGGATGTGGGCCCGGATGGTGGCACGGGTGGTGGCCGCGTGCTCCACAGCGGCCCGCCCGAGGGATTGCGCCGCGTACCCGGGTCACGCACGGCCCCGTTCCTGTTCGATCGCGTGGAGCGGTCCCCGCGCGCGCTGCGCGTGCCGACACGCTGGCTGGTGCTGGAGGGCATCACGCGCAACAGCCTCGACACGCTCGACGTGCGCCTCCCGCTCGGTGTGCTGACGATGGTCACCGGGATCTCGGGTTCGGGCAAGTCGAGCCTCGTGAGCCAGGCACTCGTGGACCTCGTCGGTGAGCGGCTGGGGCACGACGAGCCTGCACCCTCCGCCGACGCCGGTCCGGACGACGAGGACCCACGCGTCGCGACGCGAACCCGCGGCCGCATCGCGTCCGGCGGCGAGTTCGTGCGACGGCTGGTGCAGGTGGACCAGAAACCGATCGGCCGCACACCACGCTCCAACCTCGCCACCTACACCGGCTTGTTCGACCACGTGCGGAAGCTGTTCGCCGGCACCCGTGCCGCGAAGGCTCGGCGCTACGACGCCGGCCGATTCTCGTTCAACATGGTGCCCGGTCGCTGCCCCACCTGCGAGGGGGAGGGCTTCGTGAGCGTCGAGCTGCTGTTCCTGGCGTCGGTCTATGCGCCGTGCCAGACCTGCCACGGCGCGCGATACAATCCGGAGACGCTCGCGGTGCGGTGGAACGACCGTAGCATCGCGGAAGTCCTGCAGCTGACCGTCAGCGACGCACTGCCGTTCTTCGGCGGCGAGGCGAACATCACCCGCGCGTTGTCCCTCCTCCAGGACATCGGGCTCGGCTACCTGCGGCTGGGACAGCCGGCCACCGAACTCTCCGGCGGTGAGGCGCAGCGCATCAAGCTCGTGACCGAGTTGCAGCGCGCGCAGCGGCGCGACACGCTGTACGTGCTGGACGAACCGAGCACCGGCCTGCACCCCGTGGACGTCGACCGGCTCATGGTGCAGCTGCACGGGCTGGTGGATTCGGGCAACACCGTCATCGTGGTGGAGCACGACATGCGCATCGTGGCGCAGAGCGACTGGCTGCTCGACATGGGCCCGGGCGCCGGTGCGGCGGGCGGGCGGATCGTGGCCGAGGGTGCGCCCGCCGCAGTGGCTGCGGCGGGTGCGGGCAGGACGGCGGAATACCTGCGTCGCTGGATCGGGAACGCGCCGGGCTGAGTGCGCGGCCCGCGTCAGTCCGCGCCGCCGACGATGGCTCCCAGCGATTGTGCGAGCTGGATCGCCTGGTCGAAGTCGAGGCGGACACCACGGAGGTTCAGCGCCGCGAGGTTCACCCGCGACAGCACCGCCCCGCGCAGGTCGGCCCCCGCCAGGTTCGCCTTGTCGAAGTTCACGCCCGTGAGCTCGGCCCCCCTGAAGTTCACGTTGCCCAGGTCACAGCCATAGAAGTCTGCGTCGGCGAGGCGCACGCGGGAGAAGTCGACGCCGCGAAGTGTCTGGAGGCGGAGGTTCACGAACGACCAGTCGCCACCATCGATGACGAGGCCCGCGGTCTCGGCCTTCACGAAGCTGGCCCCGAGCAGCCGGCACTCGGTGAAGGTGGCCCCGAGCAGCGCCGCACCGTCGAAGCGGCAGTTCGCGAACGACGACGCCACGTGCGTGGATGCGCCGAGCCGTGCCCCCGTGAAATTGCAGCCGTCGAACCGGCAGTGGCGCGTCCGCAGCTCGACCAGGTGCGCGAAGGTGAACGAGCAGTCGGTGAAGGTGCAGTTCTCGAGGACGGCGTCCTCGAGATCGACGCCGTCGAAGACCGTCCCCGACTCCGACCGGTCCACCCATGTCTCGGCCACCATGTCCTCCGCATCGCTCGATCCCGGGCATGGTCACGCCATCGGCGTTGTGTCGCCGCGGCCTTCCCGTCGGCGGCAGTCTATCGATGGCGCGGCGTCCCGGCGAGGCGCAGGCGTGCGACCGGGAGCCGGTGGCGTCGCGGGCCGTCATGGCGCCGGCTATACTCCCTCGGCACCCTCGCCCGGGTGGCGGAATTGGTGAGACGCGGGGGACTTAAAATCCCCTGACCGCAAGGTCGTGTGGGTTCGATTCCCACCCCGGGTACTGCCCCGTCGCCGCGAGGACCGGTCGCCGGCGCAGGGATGGCGATGATCGACGGGACCGCGGCCGGGTCCGGCGCGCCGAACCGTTTCGATCCAGGCCCCGCCGCCCACCGCCGCGGCGCCCGGTACGCACATTCCGATCGTGCTACTTTGCGGGCATGACCGACGTCCTCGCACTCGCCTCGGAGCTCCTCGCCCTCCACTCGCCCTCGGGCGGTGAAGGACCGGCCATCGACTTCGTGAGCCGATGGCTCCTGGCCAAGGGCTGGAACGTCCACGTGCAGGAAGTGACCAAGGGGCGCGGCAACGTCTGGGCCTCGCGTCGCGGCGGTGGTGTCACCCTGTCCACGCACCTCGATGTGGTGCCGCCCTACATCCCCCCGCGCCTCGAGGGCGAGAACCTCTGCGGACGCGGTGCCTGCGACGCCAAGGGCATCGCCGCCGCGATGATGGTCGCCGCCGAGCGCCTGGCCGTCGAGGGCGAGGAGCGCGTGGATCTCCTGTTCGTGGTCGGCGAGGAGAAGGGATCGGACGGGGCGCGCGCCGCCAACCACCTGCCGGCCACCAGCCGCTACCTCATCAACGGCGAACCCACCGAGAGCATCCTCGCCTCGGGCTGCAAGGGGTCGATGCGCGTGACCGTGCGCACGAAGGGACGCGAGGCACACTCCGCGTACCCGCAGCTCGGCGTCTCGGCCATCGAGCCCATGCTGCGCCTGCTGCCCACCGTGCACACGTTGCCGCTGCCCACCGACGCCATCCTCGGCGAGACGACGGTGAACATCGGGACCATCCGGGGCGGGACCGAGGCCAACATCATTCCCGGCCAGTGCGAAGCCGAGCTGATGTTCCGCCTCGTCGGCGATCCGGCGCCGCTGCGCGCCGCGATCGAGCAGTGGGCAAACGGTGTGGCCACGCTCGAGTGGGGGTCCTACATCCCCGCACAGCACTTCCACACCGTCCCGGGGTTCGAGGCGCGTCCCGTGTCGTACACGTCGGACATCCCCCTCCTGCCGCGCTGGGGGACACCGCTCCTGTTCGGCCCCGGCTCGATCCATGTGGCCCACACCGATCACGAGTACGTCTCGGCGTCCGAGCTCCGTGCCAGCGTTGACACGTACATGGCGCTCACCCGCACCCTCCTGGCCTCGTAAGTGACTGTCGCGCATCCCTTCAACGGCCAGCGGCTGCCCGTCGCCGTTCTCGGCGCCACCGGCATGGTCGGCCAGACCTTCGTCCGGCTGCTCGCCGATCACCCCTGGTTCCGCATCACGACCGTCGCCGCCTCCGAACGCTCGGCGGGCAAGCCGTTCGCCGAGGCAACCAGGTGGCTGGAAGGTGAGATGCCCGCGGCGGTGCGTGACCTCATCGTGCAGCCCTGTGACCCGGCGGTCGTGCGTGAGGGCGTCGTCTTCTCGGCGCTCGACAGCGGCCCCGCACAGGAACTCGAGCCGGCGTTCGCACACCGCGGCGCGATCGTGCTGTCCAACGCCAAGAGCTACCGCATGGCGCCGGACGTGCCGCTGCTGATCCCGGAGATCAACGCCTCGCACCTCGCGCTGCTGGACGTGCAGCGTGCCGCGCGCGGCTGGAGCGGCGCGATCGTCACCAATGCCAACTGCGCCACGATCGTGCTTGCGCTGGCCCTTGCCCCACTGCATGCGGCATTCCGGGCGCGGCGACTGTTCGTCGCGACGATGCAGGCCGTGTCCGGGGCAGGGTACCCGGGCGTCTCGGCACTGGACATCCTCGGCAACGTCGTGCCGTACATCGGCGACGAGGAGCCGAAACTCGAGACCGAGGGCCAGAAGATCCTCGGCACCCTCGGCGGCAGTGCCATCGTGCCGGCACCGTTCGTGATCAGCGCCCACACCAACCGCGTGCCGGTGGAGCACGGCCACACGGTCTGCATCTCGGCGGAGTTCGAGGAGGCCGTCACGCCCGGTCAGGCACTCACGGTGTTTCGCGACTGGCGTGGTGATCCATCGTCGCACGGCCTGCCGTCGTCGCCGCCGGTGCCGCTGGTCGTCCACACCGCGCCCGACCGTCCACAACCGCGCCGCGACGTGCAGCGCGACGGGGGCATGAGCGTGCACGTCGGCCGGGTGCGCACGGACCCGCAGTTCCACCTGCGATTCGTGGCCATGGGGCACAACGTGATCCGCGGCGCGGCCGGCGCCTCCATCCAGAACGCCGAGCTGCTCGCCGCGCGCGGCGTGATCCGGCCGGCATGATCGTCTCCAAGTTCGGCGGAACGTCCGTCGCCGACGCGGCCGCGATCGAGCGCACGGCCGAGATCGTCCGCGGCCGCCTCGCGCAGCGGCCGGTGGTGGTCGTCTCGGCGCTGGCCGGCGTGACGAACGCCCTGCTCGGCATCGCACGGCAGGCCAGTGAGGGCAACTTCATCTCGGCCGTGTCCAGCGTGCAGGCCGTGCGGGAGCGCCACCTGCAGGAGGTGGATGCACTGCTGGCCGGATCACCGGAGCTGAACGAGATCGGCGGTGAAGTGAGCCTGATCTTCGATGAGCTCGCGCAGCTCTGCGAGGCGCTCTCGGTGCTCGGCTTCATCACGCCGCGGAGCCTGGATGCCATTGCCGGCATGGGTGAACGGGCGTCGTCGATGCTCGTCGCGGCGGCGTTCCGGCACCGCGGGATGGACGCCGTGCATGTCGACGCGCGCAAGGTGATGCTCACCGACGACACCTTCGGCAAGGCGGAGCCGCAACCCGAGGCGATCGCCGCGGCGGCCCGGAGCCAGATCACGCCGCTCGTGCTCGAGGGCAAGGTGCCGGTGCTGGGGGGCTACATCGGGTCCAGCCTGGACGGGATCACGACCACGCTCGGCCGCGGCGGATCGGACTACAGTGCCTCGCTCATCGGTGCGGCGGTGCAGGCCGAGTCGATCGAGATCTGGACGGACGTGGACGGCATGCTGACCGCCGACCCGCGCGTGGTGCCCGCCGCGCGTTCCATCCCGCAGATCCGGTTCGACGAGGCCAGCGAACTGGCGAGCTTCGGGGCCAAGGTGCTGCACCCCGCGACCATCGCACCGGCCGTGCGCCTCGGCATCCCGGTCTGGATCTACAACTCCCGCAACCCGGGCGGGCACGGCACGCGCATCACCTTCGATGCGCCGCGCCGCGCCGTGACGGCCATCGCGGCCAAGCGCGACACGACCATCCTCCGCGTCGCCACCGGCAAGATGCTCTTCCAGTCCGGCTTCCTGCGACGCGTGTTCGAACTGTTCGACGAGCACGCGGTGTCGGTGGACGTGGTGGCCACCAGCGAGGTCTCGGTGTCGGTCACGGTGGACGACACCGCGCCGCTCGACGTGCTCCTCGGCGCGCTGCGGCAGATCGGTGACGTGAGCGTGGCGCGTCGCCGCGCGATCATCAGCGTCGTGGGGTCGGGCATCGCCGATGATGCCGAGGCGATGGGCGCGGTGCTGCGCGCGCTCGGGCACCGGCGGATCCACATGCTCTCGCTGAGCGCGAGCGCCATCAACCTCACGATCCTGCTCGACGACGCCGACACGCCGGACGCGATCCGCGCGCTGCATGCCGCACTCTTCGAGCAGGCGGTCGGCGCATGACGGCGCTGCGCGTGGCGCTCCTCGGCGCGGGCCGTCTGGGCCGCGAGATCGCCACCCTTGCGCCGGACCGGCAGGCGACCATCGTCGCGACCTTCGGCCGGACCGCGCCGGTGAGCGTTGGCGCACTTCGCGATGCCGGCGCACAGGTGGTGATCGACGTCAGCGTCGCCGATGCGGTCATGACCAATGCCGAGGCCTGCCTGGCCGCCGAGCTGCCGCTCGTCATCGGCGTCACCGGCTGGCAGGGTGCCGAGGCGGCCTTGCGCGCCGACGTGGAATCCGCGGGCGCGAGCGTGCTCGTCGCCCCGAACTTCAGCGTCGGTGCCACGCTGTTCTCCGCTGCCGTGGCCGATGCCGCGCGACGCTTCGCGGCGGCGCTCGGGTTCGACGCGCACATCGTCGAGACGCACCACGCGCTGAAGCGCGACGCCCCCTCCGGCACGGCGCATCGGCTGGCGGAGCTGGCGGAGGCGGCGCGCGGGACGGCCGTCCCGGTGACCAGCGTCCGGGTGGGACAGGTGCCCGGCGTCCACACGCTGCTCCTCGACGCCGCGTTCGAGCAGGTGCGCCTCACCCACGAGGCACGGGACAGGAGGGTGTTCGCGGACGGCGCACTGCTGGCGGCCCGCTGGCTCACCGGGCGCCGGGGATGGTTCACCATGGAGGACGTCGTGCGTGACATGACCGGAAGCACCAGGTGAGCAACCTCACACTCGCGCCATTGCGGGGCTGCGGGACCGCGCTGGTCACCCCGTTCACGCCGGACGGTGCCCTGGACGAGGCGGCGCTCCGTGCGCTGGTGGAGTGGCAGCTCGCCGAGGGCGTCGACTTCCTCGTGCCCTGCGGCTCGACCGGGGAGGCGGCCACCCTCGACCTGCAGGAACACCTGCGCGTGGTGGCGATCACGGCCGAGGTGGTGGCTGGCCGCGTTCCCGTGGTGGGCGGTGCCGCCTCGAACGACACGAAGCGCGCGATCGCACTCTCGAAGGCCGTCATCGATGCCGGCGCCACGCACCTCCTGCACGCGTCACCGATGTACAGCCGGCCCCCGCAGCGCGGGATCGTCGCCCACTTCCGGGCGATCGCCGACGCGGTGAGCCGGCCGGTGGTGCTGTACAATGTGCCGGCACGCACGGCGAGCAACATGGACCCCGCCACGACCCTCGCCCTCGCCGTGCATCCGAACATCGTCGCGATGAAGGAGGCCAGCGGCAACCTCCCGCAGATCGAGGAGATCCTGCGCAACCGGCCGGATGGCTTCTCGGTGCTCTCGGGTGACGACGCGATCACCGTGCAGCTCATGTCCCGTGGTGGCAACGGCCTGATCTCCGTCGTGTCGAACGTGGTGCCGCGGGCGATGAGCGCCGTCACGCGCCTGATGCTGCGCGGTGACGTGACCAGCGCCAACGCGATCAATGCCACGCTGGTGTCACTCTACCGGGCCTCCGGCGTGGAGTCCAACCCCATCCCCGTCAAGGCGGCGCTGCACCTGCTGGGACGCGCCGCCAACGTGCTGCGCCTGCCGCTGGTGCCGCTCGCCGACGAACACCTGGCCACGGTGCGTGATGCCCTCGTGACCGCAGGAGCGCTCGACCGATGACCGTGCCGTTGCTTGGCGAGACGATCCGTGCCCTCGCCGCCACGCCGGCCGGCACCCCGCTTCCCGCGCACGCCCGCGATGTGGTGACGCAGCTGCTCGACGCCCTCGAGCGCGGCGAGCTGCGCGCCGCCGAGCGCGCGGACGACGGCGAGTGGCACGCCGTGCCGTGGGTCAAGCAGGGGATCCTGCTCGCCTTCCGCGTGGGCCAGCTGGTCGACATGACGCCGACGAGCGACGTGACCGCGTTCTCCTTCGTCGACAAGGACACGATGCCGCCGCGCCAGTTCGGCGTGCGCGATGGCGTGCGGGTGGTGCCCGGCGGCAGCACGGTGCGTCGCGGGGCGTACCTCGCGCCGGGCGTCGTCTGCATGCCGCCGATGTACGTGAACGTGGGGAGCTGGGTTGGCGCGGGCACGATGATCGACTCGCACGCGCTGGTCGGCAGCTGCGCCCAGATCGGCGCGCGCGTGCACCTCAGCGCCGCCGCTCAGATCGGCGGCGTGCTGGAGCCGATCAACGCCTCGCCCGTCGTGATCGAGGACGACGTGATCGTCGGCGGGAACTGCGGGGTGTACGAGGGGACGGTGGTGCGGCAGGGCGCGGTGCTCGGCGCGGGCGTTGTGCTCACGCGCGGCACGCCGGTGTTCGACCTCGTGCACGAACGCGTCTATCGCGGCTCGTCCACACACCCCCTGGTGATCCCGGCGGACGCCGTGGTGGTGCCGGGGGGCCGTCGTATGCGTGGCCCGTGGGCCGAGGCCGAGGGGCTCAGCCTGCAGACGCCGGTCATCGTGAAGTACCGGGACGACAAGACCGATCTCGCCACCACCCTCGAGTCGTGGCTGCGATGAGCGCGGTGCGCAGCCTCACCGTCCCCGGGGACAAGTCACTCTCGCACCGGGCACTGATGTTCGCGGCGCTCGGCACGGGCGAGTCGGTGCTGCGCGGCGTGCTGCCGTCGGCCGACGTGCGGAACACCGCCGGCGTGCTGCAGGCGCTGGGCGTGGATGTTCCCACGGCGTGGGGGACGGACGAGGTGTTGCGCATCCGCGGACTCGGGCGCCGCGGGCTGCGCGCACCATCGCGCACGCTCGACTGCGGCAACAGCGGCACCACCACGCGCCTCATGGCGGGCGTGGTGGCCGGCCATCCGCTTTCCGGCACCTTCGTGGGCGACGCGAGCCTCAGCCGCCGCCCCATGCGCCGCGTCGCGCGGCCGCTGACGGCGATGGGCGCGACGTTCAGCTTCGACGGCGATGACGGCCTGCCCATGACGGTGCGCGGTGGTGACCTGCAGCCGATCGACTGGGTCAGCCCGACCGCCAGCGCGCAGGTCAAGAGCGCGATCCTGCTCGCGGCACTGGTGGCCGGCGTGTCGGCACGCGTCCAGGAACCCACCCGCTCGCGCGACCATACGGAGCGCATGCTCGCGGCCCTTGGCGCTCCGGTCATCGTGACCGAGGATGCCGTGCTGCTGGATCCCGTCGACCAGCTCGCCCCACTCCACTTCGAGGTGCCAGGGGATCCGTCGTCGGCGCTGTTCATGATCGCCAGCGCCGTGCTGCGCGGCCTGCCGCTCGAGGTGCGCAACGTCGGCATCAACGCCACGCGGCGCGGGGCGTTCCCGGTGCTGCAGCGCATGGGTGTCGCGATCACCTTCGCCAATGAGCGCGAGGCCGGCGGTGAGCCGGTGGCCGACATCCACGTCGCACCATCCGGCGGCCTGCACGGCGTGGAGATCGGCGCGGCGGAGGTGCCGTCGCTCATCGACGAGATCCCGGTCCTGGCCTGCCTTGCCGCCTGCGCCACCGGCGAGACGCGCATCACCGGCGCCGCGGAGCTGCGCGTGAAGGAGAGCGACCGGATCACGGCGGTCGTGTCCAACCTGCGCGCGATCGGTGCCGATGCCGATGAACTGCCCGACGGGATGGTGATCCACGGCGGGGCCTGGACGCTGTCGGGCGCCATCGTCACGCATGCCGACCACCGCATCGCCATGGCCTTCGGCGTCCTCGGCGCGCTGGGGGCGAACGCGATCCGCGTCGATGACCCGGCCTGCGTGGACGTGTCGTTCCCGGGCTTCTGGGAGGCGCTTTCGGCCATCGGGGGAGCGCGATGAGCCAGCCGCTCGTGATCGCGATCGACGGCCCCGCAGCGTCGGGCAAGTCGAGCACCGCCCAGTGGGTGGCGCGCCAGCTGGGGATCTTCCACGTCGACAGCGGCGCGTTCTACCGCGCCCTGACGGCGGTGGCACTGGAAGGGGAGCCGGACCGGTCGCGATGGACCGCGGCGGGGGTGGTCGCGGGCGGGGCCCGGGTCAGCGTCGTGCCCGGGGAGCGCACCTTCATCCCGCTGATCGACGGCGTGCGGGACGACGACCGCCTGCGCGGCAGCGAGGTCACCGCCGGCGTCTCGGTGGTGGCGTCGATGGCCGAGGCCCGGGCATGGGTGAACGCCCAGGTGCGGGCCGCCGCGCGCGAGCACCCGGTGGTGGTCGACGGGCGCGACATCGGCACGGTGGTGTTCCCGGACGCCACGCTCAAGATCTTCCTCGTGGCCGACTCCTGGGAGCGGGCGCGCCGCCGGCTGCAGCAGCGGCTGGGCCGCGCGCCGGCCGAGGACGAGATCGCCGAGGAAACCGAGGCGCTGGTGCGCCGGGACGCGGCCGACCGTACCCAGACGGTCCAGGCGCTCGATGCCGTGATGCTGGACACCACGTACCTGACGCAGGCGGACCAGGTCGCCAGGATCGTGGCGCTGGCCCGGGCAGCCCTCGACCGCGGCGCCGACGCGGACGGCTGAGCGGGGCGAGGGCCGGGGAGGGCTAACGGGTGGGAACAGCCGCGTTGCCCGGCGTCGGGAGCCGTGCTAGCTTCCACGGTTCGCATTTCGCCGGCCCCGAAACGGGCCGCGGGATTCCCTAGCCTCGGCGCGGCGAGCTCACCATTCCGCGCACGTCCTGAGCCACACACTTCATGTCCGAGTCCGAAGTCGAGAATCCACTCGACGCCACCGCAACCGGCACGGTGTTGACAGCCCGCGAGAAGCGCGATCTCCAGCGCTCGCAGCTTCGACCGCTTGCCAACCGCCGCCCTGAACTCTACGAGGAAGACGAATACACCTCGGAAGACTACGAGCGGATGATCGCGATGTACCAGGGCACGATGGCCTCGATCGAAGAAGGTGAGATCGTCAAGGCCACCGTCATGGAGATCCGCGAGAACCTCGTCATCCTCGACATCGGCTTCAAGTCGGAAGGCTCGATCCCGCTCGAGGAGTTCAAGGACCTGCCTGACCTCAAGGCCGGCGATGTGGTGGAGGTGCTGCTCGAGCACCTCGAGGACCAGGAAGGCTCCGTCGTCCTGTCCAAGAAGAAGGCCGACTTCATGCGCGTGTGGGAACGCATCCGCGGTGCCTACGAAAGCGACCAGCCGGTCACCGGTACGCTCGTCAAGAAGATCAAGGGTGGCGTCGTCGTCGACCTCATGGGCGTCGATGCGTTCCTCCCGGGTTCGCAGATCGCGCTCCGTCGCGTCCCGAACATCGACGAGCTGCTCGGACAGACGTACGACTTCAAGATCATCAAGCTCAACAAGCGTCGCCGCAACATCGTCGTCTCGCGCCGAGTGATCCTCGAGAACGAGCGCGCCGGCAAGCGCGAGAAGCTGATGAAGGAGCTCGAGAAGGACCAGGTGCGGAAGGGCGTCGTCAAGAACATCACCGACTTCGGTGCCTTCATCGACCTCGGTGGCGTCGACGGCCTGCTGCACATCACGGACATGTCGTGGGGCCGCATCTC